>RXJA01000013.1 GCA_003963455.1 Hyphomicrobiales bacterium | reverse complement strand
GCCCGACCGGCGTCGGCAAGACCGAGATCTCGCGCCGCCTGGCGCGGCTCGCCGGCGCGCCCTTCGTCAAGGTCGAGGCGACCAAGTTCACCGAGGTCGGCTATGTCGGCCGCGATGTCGAGCAGATCGTGCGCGACCTCGTCGAGGTCGCCATCGGCCTGACGCGCGAAAAGATGCGCGAGGACGTCAACGCGCGTGCCCAGGTGAACGCCGAGGAACGTGTGCTGGAAGCGCTGGTCGGCAAGACCGCGAGCCCGGCCACGCGCGACAGCTTCCGCAAGAAGCTGCGCGACGGCGAGCTCGACGACAAGGAGATCGAGATCGAGGTGGCCGACACCGGCAATGGCGGCATGCCCGGTTTCGAGATTCCCGGCATGCCGGGGGCCAATGTCGGCGTGCTCAACATCAACGACATGCTGTCGAAGGCGATGGGCGGCCGCAGGACCAAGACCCGCAAGACGACGGTGCGCGATTCCTACGCGCTCCTGGTCAACGACGAGTCCGACAAGCTGCTCGATCAGGACGAGGTGGTCCGCCGCGCGCTGGAATCGGCCGAGAATGACGGCATCGTCTTCCTCGACGAGATCGACAAGATCGCGGCCAGGAGCGACATTTCGGGCGGCCCCTCGCGCGAGGGCGTGCAGCGCGACCTGCTGCCGCTGGTCGAAGGCACCACGGTTGCGACCAAGTATGGCCCGATCAAGACCGACCATATCCTGTTCATCGCTTCCGGCGCCTTCCACGTCTCCAAGCCGTCCGACCTTCTGCCCGAGCTGCAGGGCCGCCTGCCGATCCGCGTCGAGCTGCGCGCGCTGGAGAAGTCGGATTTCGTCCGCATCCTCACCGAGACGGAGGCCAGCCTCATCAAGCAGTATATCGCGCTGATGAAGACCGAAGGCGTCGAGCTGGCCTTCACCGACGACGCCATCGATTCACTGGCCGGCATCGCCGTCGAGCTCAACGCCAGCGTCGAGAACATCGGCGCGCGGCGCCTGCAGACGGTGATGGAGCGCGTCCTGGACGAAATCTCCTACGACGCTCCGGACCGCAACGGCACCGCCGTCACCATCGACGCCGCCTATGTCGAGAAGCATGTCGGCGACCTGTCGCGCAACACCGACCTGTCGCGTTTCATCCTCTGAGCTCCATGTCGATTTCGGGCTGGCCTAGCGGCCGGCCCGAAATTCAAACTGTGGCCAAATGGAAGCATCGGTCACCATTCTTGGTGGTGGGCAGCAGCCCTCTCTCGACTCTGCCGGGCGCTTTACCTAGGTTGCCGCCGTTTCCGAAAGCAATTTCAGGAAAAGTGTCCAGCGGTTTTCCGCCTGAAATTGCGTTCAATCAAAATGGTTGGGGTGGATCGGCGATAGCCGAGCCGCCCCAAGGCGGCGGCGCATGAAGAGACATCTACTCCTGTTGATTGGCCTCGTACTGGCGGCGGCGGTGACGATCGCCGATGCCGCGACCATGGTGCCGCCGGGCAATCGCAACGCCGTGCAGCCGGATATTCCCGGCGCGTCCAGCCGGCGCACCCAGGCCACCAACACCACCTTCCAGGCCAAGTACCGCAAGGTCTACGCGCTGCTGCAGAACGATGCCGAACTGCGCGGCAAGATCAGGAAGGTGGCGGCTGAGTACGGCATCGATCCCATACATATCGTCGGCGCCATCGTCGGCGAGCACACCTACAATGTCGACGCCTACGACCGGCTGCAGACCTATTACGTCAAGGCGATGTCGTATCTGTCGAGCAAGCTCACCTTTGCCTATGAGGGCGAGGACGTCAGCGATTTCGTCCAGCGGCCGGAATTCAGGAAATGCGACGGCATGGGCGACAGCTATGATCTGTGGGAATGCCGTGAGCAGGTCTGGAACCAGGCCTTCCGCGGCAAGACGGTCGGGGGGACCAGCTTTCCCAACGACCGCTTCGGCGCTACTTTCTTCCAGCCCTATTATGCCGGCCAGACCTTCGGTCTCGGCCAGCTCAACCCGCTGACCGCGCTGCAGATGAGCGATCTCGTGCACAAGGTCTCGGGCCTGCCGAAGCTCGATGTCAATGACCCCAACACGGTCTACAAGACCATCATGGACCCCGACCTGACGCTGCCTTATGTCGCCGCGACCATCAGGAAGTCGATCGACGCCTATCGCGGCATCGCCGGCTTCGACATCTCCCACAATCCGGGGCTCACCGCCACGCTTTACAATGTCGGCAATCCCGAGCAGCGCGCCTATGCGCTGAAGGCCGAGAATGACAAGCGCCGCGCCGCCGGCCAGCCGGAAAAGCTGCCCGAGGAGAACTATTACGGCTGGCTGGTCAACGACAAGCTGGATGAGCTGAAGGCGTTGTTTCACGGCTAGACAGGTTCCGCAAAAGTGTCCCACGGCTGTGCGGTCAGAACTTGCGAAAAACAAGTTGCAAATCCGCATTTGCGCGCAACTCCATTTACTCTTCCCCAGAGCGCAGATGTCCTCACGCAACTGAAGGCCGAGCCCTGATGGAGAAAATCCTTGTCAGCGCCTGCTTGCTCGGCCATCCCGTCCGTTGCAACGGTTCGGCCAAAACTGTGAATCATCCGGCGCTTGATCAATGGCTGCGAGAGGGACGACTTATTTCCATCTGTCCGGAACTGACGGCCGGCTTTAGCGTGCCGCGTGCTCCGGCCGAGATCGCAGAGGGGCAATCCGGGGAGGCTGTTCTACGGGGTCATGGTCGCGTCATAGAGGCGAACGGCAGGGATGTAACAAACCTCTATGTTACGGGCGCTCAGGCTGCCTTGGCGCTTGCGCGCGAGCATGATTGCAAGTTTGCGCTCCTGATCAATGGCAGCCCGTCATGCGGTAGCGGATTCATTTACGATGGGGCGTTGCCGATCGAAAGCATGTGGGCATCGGGGTTACGGCCTCTCTGCTGCGGCAGCACGACGTTGAGGTTTTCGCGGAAACTGAAATCAACGCCTTGCAGGCTCGGCTGTCGCAATAGGTTTCGGGGATTCTGCGACAGCCATGGACAACCCGGGCAAGGGGGCAATATATAGTAGCTCAAGGTATTACCTTTCACTACGGGAGACCGAAGCATGGCAACGGCAACGTCCATCAAGCTCGATGACGAGCTGAAAGGCCGGGTCCAGCACCTCGCAGATGCCCGCCGGCGCACTTCGCACTGGATCATGCGCGAAGCCATCGCGCAGTATGTCGAGCGTGAGGAAAAGCGCGAGGCGTTGCGACAGGACACGCTCAAGGCATGGGACGAATTTCAAGCAACGGGCCTGCATGCCACAGCTGAAGAAGTCGAAAAATGGCTGTCGAGTTGGGGAACTGAAAACGAGCTCCCGGCACCTGAATGCCACGAGTGATTTTCGCGCCGACCGCGATCCGCGACATTGAACGGCTTCGCGCGTTCCTTCGCTCTAAAAACCCATCGGCCGCCAAAAGGGCCGGCGAAGCGATCGTTCAAGGCGTGCAGGGGCTCGTCTTGCATCCTCATATGGGGCGGCTCATTGACGACCTTCCGGAGCAGTATCGGGACTGGCTGATCGATTTCGGAAGCAGCGGTTATGTGGCGCGGTATCGCGTTGACGATGATGCGGTCACGATCCTGGCTGTGCGGCACCAAAAAGAAGCAGGGTTCTGATATCTGACCGGTTGGACTATGCCGCCAGCAGCGACTTCAGCTTGACCGTTTGCGATCCGAGCGCTTCCGGCGCCGGCGCCGCCCGTTTTGCGATCAGCATCTCCGCCAGCCGGATGTCGCGCGCCACCGCGTTGCCGGGACCGATTCCGCTGGCGGCGACCAGCCTGCCGTCCTCGGCCAGATGGAACAGGATGAAGGCGCCGGCGTCGAGATCGCGCCGCACTGTCGAGCGGCCCTCGTCGGAAAGCCCGGCGATCTGCAGGGTCAGGCCATACTGATCCGACCAGAACCACGGCACGGCGGCGTGCGCCTCGTCGGCGCCGAGCATGTTCTTCGCGGCCAGGGCGCCCTGCTCCTGCGCGTTGCGCCAGGCTTCGAGCCGCACCCGACGCCCGCCATAGACGGCGAGCGGGAAAGAACAGCAGTCGCCGGCGGCGAAGATGTCCGGATCTTCCGTGCGCAGCGTGCCATCGACCGCGATGCCGTTGTCGATTGCGAGCCCGGCTTCGGCGGCAAGCGCCGTCACCGGCACCGCGCCGATGCCTATCACCGCGACATCGGCGACGATCTCCTGCCCGTCGGCCAGCGTGATGCGAACCTCGGCGCCGTTGTCGGCGATAGAAGCGATGCCCTGGCCGGTGAGGATCGTCACGCCTTCGGCCTCATGCGCCTTGTGGATGATTTCGGCGATCTCGGCCGGCACACCGCGCATGAGGATGCGCGGCTGGGCCTCCAGCACCGTGACTGCGGCGCCGAGCTTGCGCGCCGAGGCGGCAAGCTCAAGCCCGATGAAGCCGCCGCCGATGATGGTGACGCGGTTTCCCGCGCTGAGATGCGCGCGGATGGCCAGCGCATCGTTGAAGGTCCTGAGATAGACGCAGCGGGCCCCAAGGCCCGGCATCGGCAGCTTGCGCGGCACGGACCCCGTCGCCAGCAGCAACTTGTCATAGGCAAGCGAAGAGCCGTCCGACAGCCGCACCTGGTGCGCGGCCCGGTCGATGGAAACGGCCTGGACGGAATGGATGTGCCGGATCGAACGTTCGGCGAAGAGCTCGTCGCTGGCGATGGCCTTGATGGCCGGGGCCTCACCGGTCATCGCCTCCTTCGACAGCGGTGGCCGCTCATAGGGCAAATGCGGCTCGTCGCCGACCAGCGTGACCGGCCCTTCATAGCCGAGATCGCGCAGCGCAAGCGCCGCGCGCCCGCCGCACTCGCCTGCTCCGACGATCACCATCCCCGCCATCGCCGTCACCCGATCTGGATCAGGACTTTTCCGGCGTCGACCTTGACCGGATAGGTCTTCAGGTTGACGCAGACCGGGGCGCCGCGCGCGTCGCCGGTCTTGTAGTTGAAGCGGCCATTGTGCTTGGGGCACTCGATGATGTCGTCCATCACCAGCCCGTCGGCGAGGTGCACCTTTTCATGCGTGCACAGGCCATCGGTCGCGAAATACTCGTCGTCCGGGCTGCGGTAGATGGCGAAGGTGCGGCCGGCATGGTCGAACCGCATCACGTCCTCTTCATCGATGTCTCCGGCCGCGCAGGCCTCGACCCAGTCGCTCATCTCGTCCTCCGCGAAAATCGGTTGATTAAGCCCTACTGCAGATTATTCGGCCGCGGCCGCCATCGGATTGTCGTTGTGCAGCTCTTCCCGGTAGGGCTTCGCCGTCGCCGGCAGCTCGCGCTTGATGAAATAGTCCTCGTTGCGCAACTGGCGCAGGAAGGCCGGGATCATCTCGCGGTAGCCGGCCAGGATCGACGGCGTCGGCGCCGGCAGGTCGTGCTTGATCAGCTCATGCAGCTTCGGCAGCGCGTGATAGGGCACCATCGGGAACATGTGGTGCTCCACATGGTAGTTCATGTTCCAGTAGATGAACCGGCTGATCGGATTCATGTAGACGGTGCGGCTGTTCAGCCGGTGATCGGTGACGTTCTCGGCCAATCCGCCATGCTGCAGCAGCCCGGTCATGACGTGATGCCAGGCGCCGTAGAGCCGGGGCAGGCCGATAAGCATCAGCGGCAGCCACGAGCCGCTATGGATCGCCAGCGCGATCGTCGCGGCATAGATCGCCGACCAGATGCGTGCGATACGGATCGCCTTCGGCTGTTCCTGCTCGGGAATGAAGGTCTTTTCCGCGGGGCTGATGATGCCGGCTGCATTGCGCAGCATGTCGGTCATCGCATGCCAGGCATCGAGGATGCCGAAGAAATTGAGCACCAGGCGCGCAAGGTCCGGTGGCCGCATGACGGCGATCTCCGGATCGCGGCCGACGATGATGGTGTCGGTATGATGTCGCGTATGGCTCCAGCGCCAGGTCACCGGGTTGCGCATGATCATGAAGCAGGCGAGCTGGTAGACGGCGTCGTTCATCCACTGGGTGCGGAAGGCCGTGCCGTGGCCGCATTCGTGCCAGCGGGAATCGGTCGAGGATCCGTAGAGCACGCCGTAGACGAAGAAGAATGGGACGCACCACCAAGTGCCCCAGAACCAGGCGCCGCCAGCGCCGCTGAGGATCAGCGCGCCGAGCCAGATGATGGTGTCGCGGATCGCCGGCTGGTCGGAGCGCTGCATCAGCTCCTTCATCTGCTTGCGCGGGATCTCGGTGTGATACCACTCGGCCGCCGCGAGCCCGTTCTCGACCGCGAGCCTGGCATCCCGCCCGGTCAGGCTGTAGTCGCGCGGCACCGCCGCCGCAGACGTGATTGCCGTCATTGGGGTTCCTCCGTCAGCGCCCTGGCGAATGGCCCGATCATGCCGACCCGCGCATCGCTGACTTTCGACTTCACCATAGCCATAAGGTCTGATAGTCTCAACATCATAAAGATAGTTTCTATCATTTCCTATCAGAATAAGATATCCTGGCTGGACAAGCGGGGAAGCATCAAGCGGGAAGCATTATGGCAAAGCGGCCGACCATTACCGATCTCGCGCGCGTCTCGGGCGTCAGCGTCGCCACTGTCGACAGGGTGCTGAACAGCCGTTTGCCCGTGCGTGAGGAGACTGCGCGGCGGGTCTACGAGGCCGCTACCGAGATCGGCTACCACGCCGCGGGGCTGATCAGGCAGCGCATGCGCCAGGAACTGCCGGAATACCGGCTCGGCTTCCTGCTGCTCAGGGGCAACGATGTCTTCTACGGCGATTTCGCCAGGGAGCTGGAGCTGGCGGTCGCGCAGTCGCAGCGTTTCCGCGGCACCGCCACGATCGACTTCGCCGCTTCGCTGGCGCCCGACGAGATCGCCGACCAGATGCGCAAGCTGGCGGCCAGATCGAGAGCCATCGCCGTCGTCGGTCCGGATCACCCGACGCTGACGGCGGTCGTGGAGGCGCTGAAGGCGAAGGGCCAGCCGGTCTTCTCGCTATTGTCCGACTTCGCCGCCGGCATCCGCGAGGGTTATGTCGGGCTCGACAACCGCAAGGTCGGGCGCAGCGCGGCCTGGATGATCGCCAAGGCCGCCAGCAAGCCCGGCAAGGTCGCGCTCTTCGTCGGCAGCCACCGCTTCCACGGCCATGAGCTGCGCGAAATCGGCTTTCGTTCCTATTTCCGCGAGCATGCGCCGGACTTCACCGTGCTGGAGACGGTGGTCAACCTCGAGGCGAATGACGTGACGCATGACGCCATGCTCGATCTCCTGGCCCGCCATCCCGACCTTGCCGGCTGCTATGTCGCCGGCGGCGGCATGGAGGGCGCGGTCTCGGCGTTGCGGACGGCGCGCCCGGCGCGCATGCCGGTCGTCATCTGCAACGAGATCAATGCCGTCTCGCGCGCGGCGCTCGCCGACAACATCCTCACCATGGTGATCTCGACGCCGCTCGCGGCGCTGTGCCGGGATCTCGTCGGACTGATGGCGCATGCCATCGAAAGCGGCGCCGCCAATGCGCCGGGGCAGACCTTCCTCCCCTTCGACATCTACCTGCCGGAAAACATCTAGGCCGCCTGGGGTGATGTAATCCATCAGCCTGACGGATTCTTTCACGACCGCTCCCCGCGATTTCCGGCGCGGGTTTTGCGATCATGGTTTCGTCGCGACGATCGTGATCGAAAAACCGGCCGCGCCGGTCGGAATTGCCCTTGACGTTTCCAAACGAAATGGAATAAATATTTCACTAACTAGGCTTTTTGGTTCTTTCGTTCCGAAGCGTCTGTTTCGAACGGAGGACGAGGCGTTCCATCGAATTGGCGACGCCGCATGGCCGCAGGGAGATTCCCCGGGCAAACCGGGGATTCCGGTTCAAACGGGTGCAGCCGGACACCAAGTGGAGGAGAAACAAATGAAGAAACTGCTTTTGGGCGTCGCGCTTTCGGCGCTGATGTGTTCATCCGCCTTCGCCGCCAAGATCGGCGTCTCGATGGCTCTTTTCGACGACAACTTCCTCACCGTGCTGCGCAACGGCATGATCGCGCAGGCCAAGGGCATGAGCGGTGTCGAACTGCAGGTCGAGGACGCGCAGAACGACGTGGCCAAGCAGCTCGACCAGATCAAGAACTTCGCCGCCTCGGGCGTCGACGCCATCATCGTCAACCCGGTCGATACCTCGGCCACGCAGGCGATGTCGGACGCGGCCGCCGCGGCCAAGATCCCGCTGGTCTACGTCAACCGCGAGCCGGTCAATGTCGACAAACTGCCCGACAACCAGGCCTTCGTCGCTTCGAACGAGGCCGATTCCGGCACGCTCGAAACCAAGGAAGTCTGCCGCCTGTTCAAGGAAGCGGGCAAGAAGGAAGCCAATGTCTATGTGATCATGGGCGAGCTTTCCAACCAGGCCGCGGTGCAGCGCACCAAGGACATCGACGAGGTCATCGCCACGCCGGACTGCAACTTCATCAAGATCATCGACAAGCAGACCTCGAACTGGAAGCGCGACGAGGCGCAGAACCTGATGACCAACTGGCTGTCGTCCGGCAAGGCGTTCGACGGCGTCATCGCCAACAACGACGAAAGCGCCATCGGTGCCATCCAGGCGATGAAGGCCGCCAACATCGACATGAAGTCGGTCGTCGTCGGCGGCGTCGACGCCACCCAGGACGCGCTGGTTGCCATGCAGGCCGGCGATCTCGACGCAACGGTCTTCCAGGACGCCGCCGGCCAGGGCGCCGGCGCGCTCGACGCGGCGCTGAAGCTCGCCAAGGGCGAGAAGGTGGATAAGAAGGTCTACATCCCGTTCCAGCTCGTGACGCCGGCGAACATCGACAAGTTCTTGAAGAAGAACTGAGGCGCCTCGATACGGGGCGGCGCGTCCAACCGGTACAAATGCGCCGCTCCGCCCTTCCTCCCGCCCGCGCGGGAGGCCGGACAGGTGCGCCCCGACGGAGGAAGAAGACGTGTCACAGACATCGCATGGCATTGGCGGGCTGAGCTATGACGCCAAGAAGCGCCCCTGGCCGGCCGAGTTCAACGTGTTCCTGGCGCTTGTCATCCTTGTCGCCGCGTTCGAGCTGATCGGCCGCCTGTTCCTCGGCGACAGCTTCCTGTTCAATACCCGCGAGAACGTTTCCGGGCTCTTCAACGAGCAGCGCCTGCAGATCATCATCCTGCAGGTGTCGATCGTCGGCATCATCGCCATCGGCGTCACCCAGGTC
>RXJA01000291.1 GCA_003963455.1 Hyphomicrobiales bacterium | reverse complement strand
CGCAGATGCCGGAGTAACCTGCCCGGCAGATGAACGAGCCTTTTTTCTCAAGGCTTTAGATAAAATCAGACCACTCTCACTGACGATGGAAAGAATCATCAAGCCAGAACAGATGACATACGAGCTGTTGTTACCGGAGTACATTGTCGACCGATACTTCAATGGTTTTTCCTCGCCGGAAGCGTTTCACGCTGCCAACCCAGATTGTTGCAGCCTTCATCACGACCTCACCGGGTTTGGCGATATTACTTTCGACCCAGGGTTCTTTAGCCTCCTGCTAGGCGCTCCCGACATTCGTAGCAAGGACGTTGTGGTTGTCCATATCGATATACGAGTCGAAGCAGACGTTGCCGGGCGCGTAAGGCGATTCAAGAAATTCTATGAAGTGCTGCTCGATCGATGCGCAGGTGACCTCAATGTCGGGAGGTTCGATATTTCACGAAGTGGCCCGATCGAAGAACGGCGACCGGGTTCGAAATAGGGAGCAATTTTGATTTCGCGAATTATGCGGCGGGATAAATCCGTCGCACAACTCCTAATTTTTGCACCAGGTCCAGCCGGCATTGAATTATTAAGGCAATTTCTGTCGCAAGAATCGGGTGCAAAAGTCGATCTTGCGCGACAGATTTTTGCGATACGTCGACGCCGGAAATCCCGGTCGCGTCGGATAACGCTAACGATCCAAGATTTCTTATTTGGCGCCGTGGACGAGCGGAGCAATTGTCCTATTTGCCGCCGATAGTATCCGGTAGCCCTCCTGCATCCTCTTTGCTGTTGCCTATCGCGCAACCGCTTATTCTCTGATCGGCTCCATCCCTTTTGCCAAATGGAGTCCGTATGCGCGGAGGCCGAATACTCTGGGGTCAGATCGCCGTCGTCCTGACCATTGTGCTGCTGACGACATGGACGGCGACCCAATGGTGCGCATGGCGGCTCGGCTTTCAAGCGCAGCTCGGCCATCCGTGGTTCGAGCTGGCCGGTTGGCCGATCTACTATCCGCCGGCCTTCTTCTGGTGGTGGTTCTCCTACGACGCCTACGCGCCCGCGATCTTCACCGAGGGCAGCATCATCGCCGCATCGGGTGGTTTCATCGCGATTGCCGCGGCCATCACCATGTCGATGGTCCGGGCGCGCGAGGTACGGAATATCGCGACTTATGGTTCGGCGCGATGGGCGGAGAACAAAGAAATCCGCGTGGCGGGCCTGTTCGATCCCGATGGCATCGTGCTCGGCCGGTTCGAGCGCGACTATCTGCGCCACGATGGTCCCGAGCATGTGCTGTGCTTCGCGCCGACGCGATCCGGCAAGGGCGTCGGCCTTGTTGTGCCGACGCTGCTGACCTGGCCGGGAAGCTGCATCGTCCATGACATCAAGGGCGAGAACTGGACGCTGACAGCAGGCTTCCGCGCCAAGCACGGCCGTGTGCTGCTGTTCGATCCGACCAACGCGAAGTCGTCGGCCTACAATCCCTTGCTGGAGGTGCGGCAAGGCGAATGGGAGGTCCGCGACGTCCAGAACATCGCGGATATTCTGGTCGATCCCGAAGGGAGCTTGGACAAGCGCAACCATTGGGAAAAGACCAGTCATTCGCTTCTGGTCGGCGCGATCCTCCACGTTCTGTATGCGGAGAAGGACAAGACGCTGGCCGGCGTCGCCAACTTCCTCTCCGATCCGCGCCGCCCGGTGGAAGCGACCTTGCGCGCGATGATGGACACGCCGCATCTTGGCGAGGCCGGCGTTCATCCGGTAATCGCGTCGTCGGCACGCGAGCTATTGAACAAGTCTGAGAACGAACGCTCCGGTGTGCTCAGCACGGCCATGAGCTTTCTCGGCCTCTATCGCGATCCCGTCGTGGCGCGCGTCACGGCGCGCTGCGACTGGCGCATTGCCGATCTGGTTGGAAGCGGCGAGGCGGTCAGCCTCTACCTCGTGGTGCCGCCATCCGACATCAACCGCACCAAGCCGCTGATCCGGCTGATCCTCAACCAGATCGGCCGCAGGTTGACCGAAGAATTGAAAACGTCCGGCAAGCGTCACCGCCTATTGCTGATGCTGGACGAGTTTCCCGCGCTCGGGAGATTGGACTTTTTCGAATCGGCGCTCGCCTTCATGGCGGGTTACGGTATCAAGAGCTTTCTGATCGCGCAGAGCCTCAACCAGATCGAACGCGCCTACGGCCCGAACAATTCCATCCTCGACAACTGCCACGTCAGGATCGCTTTTGCGACCAACGACGAGCGCACTGCCAAGCGCGTGTCGGATTCGCTCGGCACGGCGACGGAGCTGCGCGATTCCACCAACTACGCGGGACACAGGTTGTCGCCATGGTTGGGGCATCTCATGGTGTCGCGGCAGGAGACGGCGCGGCCGCTGCTGACGCCCGGTGAAATCATGCAGCTTCCGCCCACTGAGGAGATCGTCATGGTGGCGGGCACGCCACCGATCCGCGCGACTAAGGCCCGCTATTATGAAGATGCGCGTTTCAAGGAACGCATTCTGACGCCGCCCGATCCCGCAACGCGGCCAACCACCGCGCAGCACGGATCATCGGATGATTGGTCTCGCCGTATCGTCACCGCCACGAACGCTTCGGCCACAAGCGCTACCGCCAGCGACATTGACGGCGATCCCGCCAATGCCGGCATTCGCCGCGAACCCGAGCTGCCGGAGCACGAGGAAATCGTCGCGCCGCCGCGTCCGCCGGAACAGGAGTTCGATCTTCTCGACGACGAGCCCGACATTGACGCAGCGAAGGCCCGTGCGCTGCGCTCGCATATTCGTCTGGTCGCGCGGCAAGCGTCGCTCGACCCCACTGACGGCATCGAGCTTTGAGGGGCCGCGCATGACGACCCGCACCCGCATGAACGTCTATTTCAACCCGGAATTGCTCGCCCAGGTCGAGGCGCTGGCGCTACGCCGGCAAGTGTCGAAGTCCGCCATCATCGAGGCGGCCGTCGCTTCCTTCCTGTCCGGCGATTCCGCCGAGAAGCTGGAGGCGGCCATGTCGCGCCGCCTGGACAAGCTCGGCCGCCAGATCGACGGGCTCGACGAAGATCTCGCCGTGCTCGGCGAGACCGTCTCGCTGTTCGTTCAATTCTGGCTCTTGGTCACGCCGCCGGTGCCTGACGGCGCGCAAGCATCCGCCAAGGCGAAAGGTGCGGAGCGGTTCAAGGGCTTCATGCACACGCTCGGTCGGCGACTGGCGACGGGAGACAGATTCCTGAAAGAGCTGTCGCGGGACGTGCCTGGCGCTGATGGAAATTCTGCGGAGACGGATGAGCGGGCCGACCACGGCGTTTAGCGCCTACGGCTCCGGGACATGACCCATCCCATTCGCCGCCGATAGCCGCCGATGCCCGCACGCACCGAGATACTTGTTGAACCGGCCTGATTTGCGGCTCTTTTAATCGACCCCAATCCGGGGACTGTCTGTTGCGCCTCGTGAAGAAACGGGGCCGATATGACCGCATCACACCAGAAACCGGAGGCCATCCAGCGCGGCGCGCGCATGTTGCGCACGGCGCTCGGTACCGCCATCGCGCGGTTTCTGGAAGACCCCGCCGTGGTCGAGGTGATGCTGAACCCGGACGGGCGCATCTGGATTGACCGACTGTCCGAAGGTCTGGCCGATACAGGCGAACGCCTGTCGGCGGCTGACGGCGAACGCATCGTACGCCTGGTCGCGCATCATGTCGGCGCGGAGGTTCACTCCCGAAGCCCGCGGGTCTCGGCGGAATTGCCGGAGACCGGCGAACGCTTCGAAGGTCTTCTACCTCCCGTCGTCGCAGCGCCGGTCTTCGCGATCCGCAAGCCCGCCGTCGCCGTCTTCACGCTCGACGACTATGTAGCGGCCGGCATCATGACCGCCGATCAGGCCGTGACTCTGCGTGAAGCCGTCACCGCCCGCGCCAACATCCTCGTTGCCGGCGGCACCTCCACCGGCAAGACCACGCTGACCAACGCGCTGCTTGCCGAAGTGGCGAAGGGCGCGGATCGCGTCGTCATCATCGAGGACACGCGCGAGCTGCAATGCACCGCACCGAATCTCGTGGCGATGCGGACGAAGGATGGCGTCGCCACGCTCTCCGATCTTGTTCGCTCCTCGCTGCGCCTGCGGCCCGATCGCATCCCCATCGGCGAGGTGCGCGGCGCCGAAGCGCTCGACCTGCTCAAAGCCTGGGGCACCGGCCATCCGGGAGGCATCGGCACGATCCACGCCGGAACCGGCATCGGTGCGCTGCGCCGCCTTGAACAGCTCATCCAGGAAGCCGTCGTCACGGTCCCGCGCGCGCTGATCGCCGAGACCATCGACCTCGTTGCTGTCCTCTCCGGCCGCGGCTCCGCGCGCCGGCTCGCCGAACTCGCCCGCATCGAAGGGCTCGGCCCGAACGGCGACTACCGCATCACTGACCCCATCCCATTCGCCATCCCCACCAGCACAGGAGAATCCGCATGATCCGCACCACCATGCGCGTGCGCCGCACGATCGCGACCGCCGCCGCTTTCGCCTACGTCAATCTGATCCTCGTCCCGGCCGCCCACGCCTCCGGCTCCTCGATGCCGTGGGAAGCGCCGCTCCAGAAAATCCTCCAGTCGATCGAGGGGCCAGTCTCCAAGATCATCGCCGTCATCATCATCATCGCGACAGGCCTTGCGCTCGCCTTCGGCGACACGTCGGGCGGCTTCCGCAAGCTGATCCAGATCGTGTTCGGCCTCTCCATCGCCTTTGCGGCATCGAGCTTCTTCCTGTCGTTCTTCTCGTTCGGCGGCGGGGCGCTTATCTGATGGCGACCGCCTTTGAACAGCTCGACGTGGTGCCGGGATATTCGATCCCGGTGCATCGTGCGCTCACCGAGCACATTCTGCTCGGCGGCGCTCCGCGCTCCATCGCGATCCTGAACGGGACGCTCGCCGGTGCCGTGGGCCTCGGCCTGCGCCTCTGGCTGGTCGGCCTGCTCATCTGGGCCGTCGGGCATTTTGCGGCGGTATGGGCCGCCAAGCGCGATCCGCTCTTCGTGGAGGTCGGCCGCCGTCATCTCCGCATCCCCGGTCATCTGTCGGTCTGAGGAGAGCGCACACCATGATGAACCTCGCCGAATATCGCCGCAATGCCAGTCGCCTTGCCGACTATCTGCCCTGGGTCGCGCTCGTTGCTGAAGGCGTCGTGCTCAACAAGGATGGCAGCTTCCAGCGAACGGCATCCTTTCGCGGTCCCGATCTCGATTCAGCCGTCGCCGCCGAGTTGGTCGCCGTCGCCGGCCGCATCAACAACGCCTTCCGCCGTCTCGGCTCCGGCTGGAGCATTTTTGTCGAAGCACAGCGGCATGAGGCCGCGACCTATCCCGACAGCACTTTCCCCGATCCTGCTTCCGGCTTGCTCGACGCCGAGCGGAAGGCCGAGTTCGAGGAAGCGGGAACGCATTTCGTATCGAGCTATTTCCTGACCTTCCTCTATCTGCCGCCGGCCGAGGAAGCCGCGCGCACCGAAGCCTGGCTCTACGAGGGCCGCGAACGTTCCGGCGTCGATCCGCACGAGATCCTGCGCAGCTTCACCGACCGCACCGATCGCGTGCTGGCGCTGCTCGACGGCTTCATGCCGGAATGCGGCTGGCTCGATGACAGCGACACGCTGACCTATCTGCATTCCACCGTCTCGACCAAGCACCATCGCGTGCGTGTGCCGGAAACGCCCGTCTATCTCGATACGCTGCTGGCCGATCAGCCGCTCACTGGTGGGCTGGAGCCGCGCCTTGGGGCCGAGCATCTGCGCATCCTCACCATTGTCGGCTTCCCGACGGCGACGACGCCGGGCCTGCTCGACGATCTCAATCGGCTGGCGTTTCCGTATCGCTGGTCGACGCGCGCGATCCTGCTCGACAAGACCGACGCGACGAAGCTGCTCACCAAGATACGCCGTCAGTGGTTCGCCAAGCGCAAGAGCATCGCCGCCATTCTGAAAGAGGTGATGACCAACGAGCAATCGGCGCTGGTCGATACCGATGCGGCGAACAAGGCCGCCGATGCCGACATCGCCCTGCAGGAACTCGGCGCGGACATGGCGGGCATGGCCTATGTCACGGCGACCATCACCGTCTGGGATGCCGATCCGCGTCTCGCCGACGAGAAGCTGCGGCTGGTCGAGAAGGTCATTCAGGGCCGCGATTTCACGGCCATGGTCGAGACCGTCAACGCTGTCGATGCCTGGCTCGGCTCGCTGCCGGGACACGCCTACGCCAACGTCCGCCAGCCGCCCATCAGCACTTTGAATCTCGCGCACATGATTCCGCTTTCGGCGGTTTGGGCGGGCGAGGCGTGGGACGCGCATGTCGGTGCGCCCCCGTTGCTGTATGGCAAGACCGAAGGCTCGACCCCGTTCCGGTTATCCCTTCATGTCGGAGACGTCGGCCACACCCTCGTTGTCGGTCCGACCGGCGCGGGCAAATCGGTGCTGCTTGCGCTCATGGCCTTGCAGTTTCGACGCTACGAGCAAGCCCAAGTCTTCGCCTTCGACTTCGGCGGTTCGATCCGCGCCGCCGCGCTCGCCATGGGCGGTGACTGGCACGATCTCGGCGGCGGCCTCACCGAAGGCTCCGACGCCTCCGTTTCGCTCCAGCCGCTGGCCCGCATTCACGATACCTATGAACGCGCCTGGGCGGCTGACTGGATCGTGGCGATCCTGATGCGCGAGGCCATCACCATCACGCCCGAGGCCAAGGAGCATATCTGGACGGCGCTGACCTCGCTCGCCTCCGCGCCGGTCGAGGAGCGCACCATCACCGGCCTCAGCGTCCTGCTTCAGTCCAACGACTTGAAGCAGGCGCTCCGGCCTTACTGCGTCGGTGGCGCCTATGGCCGGCTGCTCGACGCCGAGGCCGAACAGCTTGGCCGCGCAGCCGTACAGGCATTCGAGATCGAAGGCCTGGTCGGGACCGGGGCGGCTCCAGCCGTCCTGTCCTACTTGTTCCACCGCATCGGCGATCGTCTCGACGGCCGCCCGACGCTGCTCATCATCGACGAAGGCTGGCTGGCGCTGGACGATGATGGCTTCGCCGGCCAGCTCCGCGAATGGCTGAAGACGCTGCGTAAGAAGAACGCCAGCGTCATCTTCGCCACGCAGTCGCTATCGGACATCGACGGCAGCAATATCGCACCGGCCATCATCGAAAGCTGCCCGACGCGGCTGCTTCTGCCGAACGAGCGCGCGATCGAGCCGCAGATCACCGCGATCTATCGCCGCTTCGGGCTCAATGACCGCCAGATCGAAATCCTCGCACGGGCGACGCCCAAGCGCGACTATTACTGCCAGTCCCGGCGCGGCAACCGGCTCTTCGAGCTGGGCCTGTCCGAAGTCGGCCTCGCGCTCTGCGCCGCATCTTCCAAATCCGACCAGACATTGATCGCGAACCTCATCGCCGAACATGGCCGCGAAGGCTTCCTCGCAGCCTGGCTCAAGGCCCGCGACGCCGGCTGGGCCGCCGATCTCATCCCGACTTTCCCATCCCTCATCCCCCAAGCTGAAAAGGAGACTTGACCATGAAGACCCGTTTTATCCGTTCGCGCGCCGCGATCCTGGCTGCGACCATGCTCGCAGCGCCCATCGCGCTGTCTCCGATGCTTGCCACGCCCGCGCACGCGATCATCGTGTTCGACCCGTCGAACTATGCGCAGAACGTGCTGACGGCGGCGCGCACGCTGGAGCAGATCACGCACCAGATCACCTCGCTTCAGAACGAAGCGCAGATGCTCATCAATCAGGCGCGCAATCTGGCGAGCCTGCCTTACTCGGCGCTTCAGCAGCTTCAGCAGAATGTCCAGAAGACCCAGCAGCTTCTCAGCCAAGCGAAGGGTATCGCCTTCAACGTCCAGCAGGTCGACCAGATGTTCAGCCAAAAATACGGCAACGTCTCGATGTCGGCGCCACAACAACAGCTCATCGCTGATGCGCGCTCGCGCTGGCAGAACACGGTCGGCGGCCTGCAGGACGCCATGCGCGTGCAGGCCGGCGTCGTCGGCAATATCGACAGCAACCGCACTCAGATGTCTGCGCTGGTCAGCCAGAGCCAGTCGGCGACCGGCGCATTGCAGGCGACGCAGGCCGGCAACCAGCTCCTCGCGCTCCTCGCCCAGCAACTCGCCGATCTGACCGCTGTCGGCGCTGCCAACGGCCGGGCGCAGGCGCTCACCGAGGCCGAACGCACGGCAGCAGTCGAACAAGGCCGCGAGCAGCGCCGTCGCTTCCTGACCCCGGGCGGAGGCTATCAGCCCGGCAACGCGCAGATGTTCAACAACGGCAACTGAGGGCGCGAGCATGGATGGCAAGATGCTGGCGCGCATCGGCGCAATCATGTTCGTCGCGGTCGCCTTGACAGTGACCGCGATCGAGCTGACCCGCAAGGACGACGCGCCGGCATCTTCGTCGGCGCCGGTTCTCCGCCCAGCGACCGATCCGCTGCGCGAGGGGCAGCGCCGGTGTCAGCAGCTTGGACAGGCGGCCGCGAGCGACGCCGGATGCCTGCGCGTCTGGGCCGAAACCCGTGACCGCTTCCTCGGCAAGACGCCAGCGCCCGCCGCGCCCCTGACCCCGGAAGGGCGGTGACGCATGGGCGGCGCGGGCGTCATCGACAATTTCCTCGGGGTCTTTACTCGATATATCGACAGCGGATTCGGACTGCTTAGCGGTGAAGTCGCATTCATCGCCACGACGCTCATCGTCATCGACGTGACGCTGGCGGCGCTGTTCTGGTCCTGGGGCGCCGATGACGACATCATCGCGCGGCTCGTCAAGAAGACGCTCTTCGTCGGCGTCTTCGCCTATCTCATCTCCAACTGGAACAACCTCGCGAAGATCGTCTTCGACAGCTTCGCGGGCCTTGGACTCAAAGCAAGCGGCACGGGGTTTTCCGCGCACGATCTGATGCGTCCCGGTAAGGTCGCACAGACCGGCCTCGATGCCGCCCGACCGCTGCTCGACTCGATCTCCAACCTGATGGGGTGGGTCGCCTTCTTCGAGAACTTCATCCAGATCGCCTGCCTGCTGTTCGCCTGGGCGCTGGTGATCCTCGCCTTCTTCATCCTCGCCATCCAGCTCTTCGTCACCCTGATCGAATTCAAGCTGTCGACGCTGGCGGGGTTCGTGCTGATCCCGTTCGGCCTGTTCGGCAAAACCGCCTTCATGGCCGAACGTGTGCTCGGCAACGTGATTTCCTCCGGCATCAAGGTTCTGGTGCTGGCCGTCATCATCGGCATCGGCTCGACGCTGTTCAGCCAGTTCACCCAAGGCTTCGGAGGCGCAACCCCGAGCATCGACGACGCGATGGCCGTCGTGCTCGCCGCGCTCTCGCTGGTCGGTCTCGGCATCTTCGGTCCCGGCATCGCCAACGGCCTCGTCTCCGGCGGCCCGCAGCTCGGCGCGGGCGCTGCCGTGGGCACCGGCCTTGCCGTCGGTGGAGCAGTTCTGGCCGCTGGCGGCGGCGCGATGCTGGCAGCGAAGGGCGGAGCCGCAGCCCTGTCGGGCGGCGCTGCGGCTGTCCGGGGCGGTGCGACCGCGGCAGGTGCGGCGTCGGCCGCCTATAGCCTCGGCTCGCTCGGCAAGTCCGGCGCATCGGGCGTGGCTTCGGGCCTTGGCGGCATCGCCCGTGCGGCAGGCGGCTCGGCGGGCAACGCGGCCATGTCGCCGCTCCGCCGCGCTGCCGCCAGCGTCAAATCCAGTTTCTCCGATGGCGTGAAGAGCGGCTTCAGCGCGACCGGCGGCTCCTCCACCATGGGTTCGATTAGCGGCGCGACTGAGGCCCCATCCGCACCGGCTGGGTCATCCAATGCAGCGCCTGCCTGGGCGCAGAAAATGCACCGCTCCGGCCACATGGGCCACGCCACCCAGACCGCCGCGCACGCCGTCCGCTCCGGCGACAGCCACGGCTCCGGTTCCTCCGTCAACCTCTCCGAAAGTGACCGCTCATGAACCTCTTCAAACGACCCGCCGCGCATTACGGCAAGACACCGCAGCCCGAAACGCCCTATCAGCGCGCCGCGCAGGTCTGGGACGAGCGCATCGGCTCGGCCCGCGTGCAAGCGAAGAACTGGCGATACATGGCATTCGGCTCGCTGGTGCTCTCGGCCGGCTTTGCGTTCGCGCTGGTCTGGCAATCGGTGCAAGGCACCGTCGTGCCGTGGGTGGTGCAGGTCGACAAGCTCGGCCAGGCGCAGACCGTTGCAGCGGCGACCGCCGACTATCGTCCGACCGATCCGCAAATCGCATGGCATCTCGCGCGCTTCATCGAACAGGTCAGGAGTATTCCGGCCGATCCGATCATCGTTCGCCAGAACTGGCTCCGCGCCTATGAGTGGACGACCGATCGTGGCGCGGGCGCGCTCAACGACTACGCCAGGGCCAACGATCCCTTCGCGAAGGTCGGCAAGCAGCAGGCCGCGGTCGAGGTGTCCAGCGTCATCCGTGCGTCGCCGGATTCTTTCCGCGTCGCCTGGACCGAGCGCCGCTACGAGGACGGCAAGCTCGCCACCACCGAACGATGGACCGCGATCCTGACTGTCGTGCTTCAGCCCCCACGCGATGCGGAAAGGCTCAAGGTCAATCCGCTCGGCATCTACATCAATGCGATTTCTTGGTCGCGGGAGATGAGCCAATGAACCGGCCGACGATCCGCAAAGGCGGCAATCCGTCTTTCCGTAAATCCGCAATTGTGGCTTTGCTCCTTTCCGCGACCATGCTCGCGGGCTGCTCCACCTTCAAGCCGCCGGAGATCAGCTACGATTCCAGCGTGCCGCCGCTACCGGTCGTGCCTGCATCCGTCACCGACGACAGGCCGAAGCCGCTGCATATTCCACCCGCCTGGACGCCGGCGAAGGGTGGCGCCACTGCGGGCACGCCGACGGCCCGTGTGGAGAGCGCCAATGCCGCCGCGCGCGTTCAACCGCGCCGCGAGGGCTACTACAACGCCATCCAGATTTATCCGTGGTCGGATGGCGCGCTCTATCAGGTCTATGCCGCGCCGGGGCAGATCACCGATATCGCGCTCGAGCCCGGTGAGAGCCTGACCGGCGCCGGTCCGATCGCGGCTGGCGACACCACCCGCTGGATCATCGGCGATACCGAGAGCGGATCGGGCATTAACCGGCGCGTCCATGTGCTGGTGAAACCCTCGCGCGCCGACATCACCACCAATCTCGTCGTCACCACCGACCGGCGCACCTACATGATCGAGCTGCGCTCCGGCGCGAAGCCCTACATGCCCGCCGTCGCCTGGGCCTATCCGCGACCGGCAGGCGGCGGGCTTCAGGCCATGCCCGCCACGCCGGTCATCCCGGCCGTCGCCGCCCGCAACTACCGCTATGGCTTGACCGGCGACAATCCGCCTTGGAAGCCCATCACCGTCTATGACGACGGCCGCCGCGTCTATGTCGAGTTCCCGCGCGGCATCGTGCAGGGCGAGATGCCGCCGATCTTCGTCATCGGTCCCGAGGGCGAAGCCCAGATCGCCAACAGCCGCATCTACCAGCACATCCTGATCGTCGATCGCCTGTTCGGCGCGGCAGAGCTGCGCCTTGGCGGCGGCGACAAGCAGCAGACCGTCAGGATCGTCCGCACGGATGGGAGGCCGTCCTAATGAGCGAGAACCCAACCACCACCGGCCCGATGCGACTTCGCGCCGAGCCGCCGCGTGTTACCCGCCTGTCGCGCAAGGTGCTTGCCAGCGTCGCGGCCGTCGCCCTGGTCGGCATCGGCGGTTCGCTGATCTACGCCCTCCAGATGCGTAATAGTGGCAAGGATGGTGAGGAGCTTTACTCGACCAGCAACCGTCAGCCCGCCGATGGTCTCGCCGGCCTGCCGCGCGACTATACCGGCCCGATCCTTGGGCCGGCGCTGCCCGGCGATCTTGGACGCCCGATCCTGTCCGCACAGAATGCCGGCCAACCCGTCGCGCCGCCCGTTGTTCCGACGCCCGGCGTCGACGAGGCCGAGCAGCGCCGCCGCGCCGAGGAAGAAGCCGCGCGCATCAGCACCGTGTTTTTCCAGTCGCGGCAAGGAACGCCTGCGACGGCCGGCACGTCGACACCCGGCCTTGCCGGTCTCGACATGGCGAACCTGTCGGGCCAGCCCGGTCAGCCGACCGCGCAGGACAAGCAGCTCACCTTTCTCAACGCCGCCGCCGACCGCCGCACGGTGACCCCCGATCGTGTCATGCCGCCGGCATCGCCCTTCGTGCTTCAGGCCGGAGCCGTGATTCCGGCTGCGCTGATTACCGGCATCCGCTCCGATCTTCCCGGCCAGATCACCGCGCAGGTCACGGAGCCGATCTACGACAGCCCGACCGGCCGCATTCTGCTCGTGCCGCAAGGCACCCGCATCATCGGCCAGTACGACAACAACGTGCAGTTCGGCCAGCGCCGCGTGCTGCTCGTGTGGAATCGCCTCATCATGCCGAACGGCCGCTCGATCGTGCTTGAACGCCAGCCCGGAGCCGATACGCAAGGCTACGCCGGGCTGGAGGATGGCGTCGATTATCACTGGTGGGATCTCGCCAAGGCCGCTGGCCTCTCGACGCTTCTTTCTGTTGGTGCCGAGCTTGCCGTCAACGACGAGAACCGGCTTCTGCGCGCGATCCGCAACGGTGGCCAGGACACGATCAACGACGCCGGCCAGCAGATCGTCCGCCGCCAGCTCAACGTCCCGCCGACGCTGACCATCCGGCCGGGCTTCCCGGTCCGCATCGTCGTCACGCGGGATTTGATCCTTGAGCCCTACAGGAGTTGACCATCATGAAACTCAAACTCGGTCCCATCGCCGACGACAAGCCCGTGAAGGTCACGCTGGAGCTGCCCGCCGCGCTCCATCGCGATCTTGCCGCCTATGCCGAGGTGCTGGCCCGCGAGGCGGGTCAGCCCGCTACTGATCCGATGAAGCTGATCGTGCCGATGCTCGAACGCTTCATCGCAACTGACCGCGGCTTCGCCAAGGCGCGGCGTTCGACGACGTAGCCGCGCTCATGCGGCCTGTTCCCTGAATTGCCGCCGATAGCTGGCCGGCGAAATCGAAAAGGCCCGCGTAAAATGCTGGCGCAGCGACACCGTAGAGCCGAAGCCGGCGATCTCCGCGACATGCTCGACCGAGCAATCGCCGGTTTCAAGCAGACGTTGCGCGGCAGCGAGACGATGATTCAACAGCCATTGCGTGAACGTCGTCCCGGTCTTCTTCCGGAAGAGGTGTGTGAAGCTGCGCAGACTCATTCCGGCGCGCGCGGCCAGTTGCTCAAGGCTCAGAGGCTCGTTGAGATTGGCGATCGCCCATTCGAGAGCGCTCGAAAGCCGATCCGGGTCGCCGGTTTCCGGCAAGGGCTTCTCGATATATTGGGCCTGCCCAACATGGCGATGCGGCGCGACCACCAGCCGCCGGGCGATGCGGTTGGCGATCTCGGCTCCATGGTCACGCCGTACCAGATGCAGGCAGCAGTCAATCGCCGCCGCCGTGCCGGCTGAGGTCAGAATGTCCCCTTCGTCGATATAGAGGGCGTTCCGGTCCAGAGCGACATTCCCGTAGCTCCGCTCGAACTCCTCCGCCCAGGCCCAATGTGTCGATGCCGCGCGTCCCTCCAACAGGCCTGCGGCGGCGAGCACGAAGGTGCCGAGACAGAGCCCGACCATCCGACTGCCTCGCGCATGGGCGGCGCGCAGCGCTCGGACGGTCGCTCGTCCGGATCGCGCCAGGCTGGAATGACCACGGTATCCGCATCGTGAAGCGCGGAAAGGTCGTGCTGCACTTCGATCTGAAAGCTGGACATCGTCGGCACCAGTCCGGTCTTTTCGCCGCAGATCAGCAGGCGGTAGCGCGGCGCCCCGAGCTTCAGCAAATCGTCGCCGAAGACGATGCAAGGAACGGACAGATGAAAGGGGCTGATGCCCTCATAGGCGATGACGGCGATGGTGTGCATGACAAGGACGATTCCGGCCTGGAACGATTGGCCGGATTCTATCACATCTTGTCATTCCGGCCACTTTCGTGATGCGGCCGATCCGCCCAATTTGAGCGGAACGGAAACACACGAAAGGAAAAGCCATGACTCATCCCACCATCCGCACCATGGCTGGCGCGAGCGCTCCCGATAGCCTCGACCCGGCCAAGACCGCCTTGCTGGTGATCGATTTCCAGAACGAATATTTCGACGGCAGGATGCCGATCCCCGATGGCCAGCAGGCGCTGACCAACGCCCGCCGCCTGATCGCCCATGCGGACGCGGCCGGCATTCCCGTCTATCACGTCCAGCACGTCACGCCGGCAGGCAGCCCGATTTTCGCCGAAGACAGCGCAACGTCCGCCTTCCATGCCGACCTTCAGCCAGCGGCTCATCATAGTGTCGTCCAGAAATCGTCGGTCAGCGTCTTTCCGACCACAGACATCAATGAACGCCTGAAGACGACCGGCATCGACACGCTCGTCGTCACCGGCCTGATGACTCATGCCTGCGTGGCCGGAGCCGCACGCGACGCCGTGCCTCTCGGTTACAATGTCGTGGTCCCTCAGATGCCTGTGCGACACGCGATCTCGATTCAGGTGACGGCAAAACCGTATCCCACGACCCGCTGCATCGCGCCGCGCTCGCATCGATCGACGACACCTTCGGTGACATCCTGACCACCGATCAGATTTTGGGCCTCAAGCTGTCCCGCAACTGACTCGGAGCCACAGCACTGAAAATGCGACCGGGCGAATCCATCCGTCCCTTTGAGTGGAGGCGGCTTTCTCTGACGAGAGAGCCGCTTTCCGCTGGTTCGATCATGCTCACGGCGTGGAACGCGAGGGATTCGAACCGCTACAATTCCGTGTGCTACTACAGGAACAATGCGGATCGAAAGCCTCTCCCGATCACAGCAAGACTGACTGCGCCGATGACCGCACAATTCGGGGTGCCGCCTGCATGAGCGCGCAAATGCGGCACGCTACGTACCGCCGATCCCCCTCCATGGTTCGCCTCAGTCCGGGTCCGACAAGCGCCCGGAAGCCAACGAACCACGGAGGATTCTATGCGCGCCCGCCGCCGCCGACCAGCCCCGCAAACCCTGCCAGATGGTCTTCACGACTACGCCGATGATCCCGCGCCCCGCCGCAACCCCTCGCACGACAGCTCTCCGCTGGTTTTCGACATCTCGCAATTGCCCGTCATCGACGACTGGCCGGAGGAGGTGCCGGTCACGGAAGCCGAGATCGATGTTTTCGAACGGTATTTCGGCGACGTGCTCGATCGCCTGTTCGGTCCCCAAGAGAGCAAGCCGGAAAATGAAGGCTTGCAATCGTTAACATCAGATGCTAACGATAAGCCATGAGCGAGGATCGCGATCCGAGCCTCGACACGCTGCTTGACCTTCACGGCCAGGTGCTCGTTGTCGACCCGGAGGGCGGTCATTGGGTGAAGTTCGTCGTCACCCGCGTTCCGGTGTCGCCGGAAAAGTCGCACGGCCTCGATTACTCGCTCACGCTTCACGGGCCTTCGGGCGAACGGCTGGTCGGCTTCGACAATGCCCACCCGGTTGGCCGAGGCAGACGCGGCGAGCCAATGGACCATCGGCATCGCCACCAGACCGTGAAGGCTTACGCCTACGAGGACGCGGCCACGCTGCTGGCCGACTTCTGGCAGGCGGTGGACGCGGTGTTGAAGGAGCGAGGCGTGCTATGACGACATTGAAGGTCGGGATCGCCGACTACGACGAGATGAAAGCCCGCACCATGCGGATCGCGCGCGGCGAGGAAAAGCCGGCGACGGGCGATCCGAAGGTCTGGTTCACCTCAACCGAATCCTTCGCGCAAGTGCTCTCAAGCGGCAATCGTGAGCTGCTGCGCATTATCGTAGAGCAAGCCCCGGCCTCGCTGGAGGAATTGTCTCAGATGACCGGGCGAGCAAAATCCAGCCTGTCCCGAACTCTCAAGACAATGGCCGGTTACGGTCTCATCCGCATGGAGAAGGGCCAGGGCCTGAAACTCATACCCAAGGTCGAGCATGACCGTGTGGAGTTAGTGTTGCCACTTACGGCCGGCAAAACGCCCCGGAAGGCAGCAGGAGGCGCACGATGAACATTCACAGCCCCGATATCATCCAGCGCGCCGCGCTCTATCTGCGTGTGTCCACGACGCGGCAGGCCGAGCACGATGTCTCGATCCCCGACCAGCGCAAGCAGGGCGAAGCCTGGTGCGCCTCGCGCGGCTATCAGCTCGTCGAGGAGTTCGTAGAGGCAGGCGCTTCCGCGACGAACGATCGCCGCCCCGAATTCCAGCGCATGATCGAGGCGGGAACGTCCAAGCCCGCGCCGTTCGATATCCTCGTGGTCCATTCCTTCAGTCGCTTCTTCCGCGATCACTTCGAGCTGGAGTTCTACGTTCGCAAGCTGGCGAAGAACGGCGTCAAGCTCGTCTCCATCACGCAGGAAATGGGCGACGATCCCATGCACGTCATGATGCGGCAGATCATGGCGCTGTTCGACGAATACCAGTCCAAAGAGAACGCCAAGCACGTCCTGCGCGCCATGAACGAGAACGCCCGGCAAGGCTTCTGGAACGGCGCGCTCCCGCCGATCGGTTATCGCATCGTCGCGGCCGAGCAGCGCGGCTCGAAGACCAAGAAGAAACTGGAGATCGATCCGTTGCACGCCGATACGGTGCGGCTGATCTATCGCCTGTTCCTGGAAGGCGATGGCAACACCGGCCCGCTCGGCGTCAAAGCGATCACCTGCCATCTCAACGAACGCCGCATCTTCACCCGCGACGGCGGGCGCTGGGGCCTTGCGCAAATCCACTCGATCCTGACCCGGACGACCTACATTGGCGAGCATCGGTTCAACACGCGCTCGCACAAAACCCGCGAGAAGAAGCCGGAGGGCGATGTCGCGGTCATGGCCGTGCCGCCGATGATCGACCGCGAAATGTTTGACACGGTGCAGGCCAAGCTGAAATCCCGCAATCCGATGATGGTGCCGGCGCGCATCACCAGCGGGCCGACCCTCCTGACCGGCATCTGCTTCTGCGCCAAGTGCGGAGGCGCGATGACGCTGCGCACCGGCAGGGGCAGCGCCGGCGGGACGTATCGCTACTACACCTGCTCGACCAAGGCGCGGCAGGGCAAGACCGGCTGTGCTGGCCGCTCCTTCCCGATGGACAAGCTCGACGATCTGGTCGCGAGCCATCTGGAGGAACGGTTGCTTCAGCCGAAGCGGCTTGAAACCATCCTCGGCAGCCTGCTCGACCGTCGCGAGGAGCGCGCCGAGCGCCGCCGCGAACACCTCGCGGAACTCAACCGGCGAATCACGGAAACCGACCAGCGGCTCAATCGCCTCTATGACGCGATCGAAGCCGGCCTCGCCGATCTCAATGATTCGGTGCTGAAGGAGCGCATGGCCGGGCTCAAGGCGATTCGCGAGCAGGCCACGGCTGACGCTGAGCGCATTCAGATGACGCTCGATAGCTCAGGCAATCAGTCGATCACGGTGGACATGATCGGCGCCTTCGCCAACGAGGCCCGTAACGGCCTACGGCTCGAAGGGGGCGGCTATCGGCGGGATCACCTGCGCGCCTTTGCCCAGCGCGTCGAGGTCGCGGATACCGAAGTCAACATCATGGGATCGAAATCGGAACTGCTGCGAACGCTCGTGGCCGCTTCGGGAGGGAAATCGGCGGCTTTCGGCGTTCATAGTTCTGTACTGAAATGGCGCACCCGACAAGATTCGAACTTGTGACCTCTGCCTTCGGAGGGCAGCGCTCTATCCAGCTGAGCTACGGGTGCTTCCCGGGGAACCGGAAAAC
>RXJA01000256.1 GCA_003963455.1 Hyphomicrobiales bacterium | reverse complement strand
TCAAGAAGGAAGACCTCGGCAAGGAGAACATCGAGGCGGTCAAGAAGGGCTGCCTCAACCTCGGCCGCCACATCGAGAACGTGAAGCAGTTCGGCGTGCCGGCCGTGGTGGCGATCAACCACTTCACGACCGACACCGATGCCGAGATCCAGGCGATGAAGGACTTCGTCAAGGCGCAGGGCGCCGAGGCGGTCCTGTGCAAGCACTGGGCGCAGGGCTCGGCCGGCATCGAGGATCTCGCTAAAAAGGTCGTCGAGATCGCCGAATCCGGCGCCTCGCAATTCTCGCCGCTCTATCCCGACGAGATGCCGCTGTTCGAGAAGGTCAACACCATCGTCAAGCGCATCTATCGCGGCGACGAGGCGATCGCCGACAAGTCGATCCGCGACCAGTTGCACGCCTGGGAACAGGCCGGCTACGGCAACCTGCCGGTCTGCATGGCCAAGACCCAGTACTCCTTCTCGACCGACCCGAACCTGCGCGGCGCGCCGACCGGCCACACCGTGCCGGTGCGCGAGGTCAGGCTTTCGGCCGGCGCCGGCTTCGTCGTCATCATCTGCGGCGAGGTCATGACCATGCCGGGCCTCCCCAAGGCGCCGTCCTCGGAAAAGATCTTCCTCAACGAACAGGGTCAGATCGAGGGTTTGTTCTAGGATCGGCGGACCTGGACGACAAAAGGGCGTCGCTGCGATGCGGCGCCCTTTTTGTTTGCTTGTTTGGAGTCCCTCAAGCCACCGTGGACGAACCGAACTTCTTGATGCCGGCGACCGACATGGAGACAAACTGGTCGAGGATCGCGAAGAAGATGTCCAGGCTGAAGCCGAACAGGAAGGCGAAGGTGAACAGGCTGAAGCCTATGCCGGTCACCTCGCCGCCGAGCTTGGTGCCGGGCGCCATGAACCAGGCGAGGATCATGCCGGCAAGCCCGCCGAGCGCGATGCGGTGAATGAGCCTAGCCAGCGGCGGATTGGGCAACAGCGGGTTCAGGATCATGCGCATGTGGAACATGATGCCGCCTAGCGCGCCGTAGAGCGCGGGCAGGATCCACAGCGCATAGGGGCTGAGAACCTCGCTCAGCGTCTTGGCCTGCAATGTCAGCGTCGAGATCGAACTTGGCGTGATGGTGATGACGCCCTCGCATTGCAGGTTGCGCGTCGCTTCATCGAAATCGGCGTTGAGGTCCTCAGCCTGGCCCGCGGTGCCGGTGGCGCTGACGACCTCGGTTCTGGGTTGGCCGTTGCCGCTGTTCCTGCAGTCGAAATCCGATTGCTTGAGCGGCTGGCTATTGTCGGCCCCGCCTTGCTGTTGCGCCAGCGCCATCTGCTGGCCGCAGAAATGGTTTATGGCCATCTGCCGGGGGTTCGAGAAATCCGGCGGCGCGCCGGCTTTGGCCGACGAGGCGGAAAGCTTGCAATAGGCCCACTGCATGCCCCAGATCGGGAACGGGGCCTCCTGCGTCATGAACCCTTGCGCCCGCACCAGCAGCGAGGAAAAACGTTGGTCGAGCGAATGCAGGCTGTCGACGGAATTGTAATAGGCATCCTTGATCAGCGTCAGATCGGTCGCCGACGCCTGTCGGGCGGTGGCTGAGTCCAGTTGCTTCTTCGTCGCCCAGACCTGCCTGATCGACTGCCCGAACCGGGCGCTGAAATCGTTGTCGTCGATTTCCTGCAGTTCGGCGTTGATCGAAACACCCCTGTTGTAGACATAGGTCAGCTTGCCGATGACGACCATCATCGTCACCGACAGGGCTATGAGAAAATAGGTCGCGAGCGCGGTCCGCCGCGACATGTCGCCTGGCGACCAGCCTCTTCGCAGGGCGGCAAGGGTGGAAAACGGCACGGTGCTGGAACAGTCGTTGAGGACCGTCTGAAGTTTGACCAGCTCGGGCTGGCTCGCCGTCGCGTCACTGAGTTTTTCCGCGTCGCCGATCGCGGCGAAGAGCGCGCTGTCCTTGAACACGCCGTAGCGGCCATAGCCGGCGACCAGCTTCGCATCGGCAAGCAGTCCGGAGACAAGCGGATCGTGGGATGTCGTCATCGCGAGCCCCTCCGACCACTAGCCAAGGTAACCCGGCACGAAGCCGTATTGCGACGGGCACCCGCAGGGATAGCCGGGCGGCCCCGGCGGCTGCGCCCAGCACCAGAAGAATTGGGTGAAGCAGATCGTTCCCGGCGCGTGCGGCGGGACTTGCGCGAAAGCGGGCCAGGGCAGCAGCGCTGCCCCAACGGCAAGAGCCAGGACGACCATGGTTCGTGCGACGCGCGCTTTCACTTCAGCCCCCAGCCAACCGCGCTTGCTCACATGCGCCGCGACCTTGCAAAAATACCGGACTGACTTCCGTGAAATGGGTCACGCTCTTCCCGGATATTGCCGCCAAGGCAAAAGGGCGCCGCATCTCGGCGGCGCCCTTTGATGGTCGAAAGCAGTCCGGGCTACAGCAATTCCAGGAAAAGTGTGAAACAGTTGGGCCCGGCGGCTTCGCCGTGGCCTTTCCGTCCGGAATTGCGTCAAAACAAAGAGGTAGGGCGGCTCGCCGTTTCCGTGAAACGGTGAAACGCCCTACGCCGCGTTGCGGGCAAGCGCCCGCTGGTTGGACGCATAGATCGTGTCGCGCCCGGGCAGCGCTCCGGTCTTCAGGCAGTCGATCCATTCGGCGGTCTTCAGCACCGCAGCGAAGCGTGACTGCAAGACGACGCTCACCACCCGGTGGATGTCTTCGGCCGACGCATAGCCGGCGCTGTTGGCGTAGGGCACCGAGCCGCTGGCATCCGAGAGGAACTCGACCGCGAAGCCCATATGCATGGCGTGAATGATGGTCGACAGATCGCAGTTGTGGGTCATGTAGCCGGCGATGGCGATCGTATCGATGGCATTGGCGCGCAGCCAGGCCTCGAGGTCCGTGCCGGCGAAAGCTGAAGGCAGCGTCTTTTCGACATAGTGATCGTGGGCGCGCCTGGCGATCTCGGGATGCATCTCGCCGCCATGGCTGCCCTTGGCGAAGATTGGCGAGGTCTCCGGCGCCATCTGCCTGACGACGACGATCTGGATGGCGGCCGCGGCGGCGGCATCCATGGCGCGCGCGACATTGGCGACGGTCTCGGTGAAGGGCGGATGCTGGATGGCGAGATTGCCGCCATCGTAGTCGTTCTGGACATCGATGACGACAAGCGCGCGGCGCGGCTGGGTGACTGGTGCTGACATGGCGGTTTCCTTTCGGCCGTGTTGATGAGGCAAAGCTAGACGGGCATTTCGGAAGCCGAAAGTGGCCCGATTGACATCATTCGAAAGAATTGGGACATTTCGTGAATCAACCAACGATGTCTGTCATGAAGACCCCAATCATTGCCGTTGTCGCCTTCGACGGCATCAGCCCGTTCCATCTATCCGTGCCTTGCCTGGTGTTCGGCACTGACCGCACCTGGCTTGGCCTGCCGCGCTTCGATTTCCGCGTCTGCGCTATGGAGGAAGGACCTATCCATACCGATGCCGGTCTGAGCATCCTCGTCCCATATGGGCTTTCCGCGCTCGACGAGGCCGACATCGTCATCATTCCAAGCTGGAACGACCTCGATGCCCCCCTTGACGCGCCGTTCAGGGATGCGCTGCAACGCGCGCATCGGCGCGGCGCGCTGATCGTTGGCTTGTGCCTCGGCACCTTCGCCGTTGCCGGCGCGGGATTGCTTGCCGGGCGCAAGGCAACCACCCACTGGGCCTATACGGATCAGTTGCAGGCCCTTCATCCAGATCTCGCGATCGACGCGGAGGTGCTCTATGTCGACGATGGCGACATCATCACCTCCGCCGGCGTCGCCGCCGGCCTCGACTGCTGTCTGCACATCGTGCGCGCCCGCTACGGCGCGGAAGCGGCACTCCGGCTGGCGCGGCATGTCGTGCTTTCGCCGCACCGGCAAGGCGGCCAGGCGCAGTTCATCGAGCGCCCGCTCGCGCCGACGCCGGACGCGGACCGCTTCACGCGCGCGCTCGACCAGGTGCGGGCGACGCCCGGCAAGGCCCACAGTCTAGACAGCGTCGCCGGTGCAGCCGGCCTCACCCGCCGCACCTTCACGCGCCGCTTCCAGAAGTCGATCGGCACCAGTTTCGGCGACTGGCTGGCCGACCAGCGCGTCGCGCTGGCGCAGCGGCTTCTGGAGCAGACCGACAAGCCGATGGATATGGTGGCCTTCGAGGCCGGCTTCGGCAGCGCCACGTCGCTGCGCCAGCATTTCGCCGCGCGGCTTAGAACGTCGCCGATGCACTATCGGCGTGAGTTCTCGGGGCGGACCGATCAGGACGGAGCACATAGCGCGCGTGTCTTGAGGTAAGACGGCTCAAGGCGCCGCGTTGACGCGGCCGCTTTTGCATTCTCCAGTCTGCGGCCAGCCAACGTATTCCGGCGACGGCGCGTGCTTGCGGCCGGCAACCGTTGCCCGAACAAGGTTCTCGCTATGGCGCGTGGCTGGCCAGAACCACGCCACCGGGCAAGCCCGGGCCATACAGGGGGCGGGCCTAAGGCTCAGGAACCGGTGGCGAGAGCTTCCGGGCCTTCTCCTCTGCGAGCAGGTGCGAGAGCATCTCGCGGTTCACGGGATCTGTTTCCGTTTCGAGCTTTTTTTCGAAGTTCTTGATGTTTTCGAGGTGCACGAACTCGTTGTATCTGCCTGGCATCGCGCGCTCCTTTCAGGGAGGGCTTTCTCGCGAGCCGGCACGCTATGCCTTCCGCGGCCGCGTGTCCAATCAATACCCAAAACTCGAACTGAGACGCTACCAGAAAGCCAGTAGCCAAACACTGGAGCTATGCTAGCCTGTATCTTGGATACTTGGCTCAGGTTCCGATCTTGAGGGGGCAATCATGCTTTACATTCTTGCACTGCTGATAGGTGTCGTTGCAGGCCTGCGCGCGATGACCGCGCCCGCGGCCGTGGCTTGGGGTTCGTATCTCGGCTGGCTGCCGGTCACAGGCACCTGGGCGAGCTTCATGGGCCACTGGATCGCCGTCGGCATCTTCACGATCCTGGCGATCGTCGAATTGATCACCGACCAGTTGCCGTCGACGCCGAGCCGGAAAGTGCCGCAACAATTTGGCGCCCGCATCGTTACCGGCGCATTTTCCGGCGCGGTGATCGGCGCCACCGCCGGCGCCACCATCGGCGGCCTGATTGCCGGCGCCATCGGCGCGGTGATCGGCACGCTGGGCGGCGCTGAGGTGCGCGGCCGGCTGGCTGCCGCCTTCGGCAAGGATCCGCCCGCCGCCTTCATCGAGGACGCGGTGGCAATCATCGGCGGCCTGCTGATCGTGGCGGCCGTCGCATGACGGCGAAGAGTTTCGACGCCATCGTCATCGGCGCCGGCCAGGCTGGCACTCCGCTCGCTGGCCGGCTGAACGCGGCCGGCATGAACGTGGCGCTGATCGAGCGCAAGCTGGTCGGCGGCACCTGCGTCAACACAGGCTGCATCCCGACCAAGACGATGGTGGCGAGCGCATATGCCGCCCATCTCGCCCGCCGCGCCGCCGACTATGGCGTGACACTCGGCGGTCCGGTCGGCGTCAACTACAAGGCGATCAAGGCGCGCAAGGACAAGGTGTCAGGCGCTTCCCGCAGCGGACTTGAGACCTGGATCGCGGGCATGGAGAAATGCACGCTCTATCGCGGCCATGCGCGTTTTGAATCCGCCAACACGGTGCGCGTCGGCGAGGAACTGCTCACCGCGCCAAAAATCTTCCTCAACACCGGCGGCCGCGCCTCTGTGCCCGACCTGCCCGGCGTCGGCGACATCCCGTACCTCACCAACTCCTCGATGATGGATCTCGATGTGCTGCCCAGCCATCTCATCGTCGTCGGCGGCAGCTACATCTCGCTCGAATTCGCGCAGATGTTTCGCCGTTTCGGCTCCGACGTCACAGTGATCGAGAAAGCTGCGCGACTGACCGGCCGCGAGGACGAGGACACCTCGGCCGCCATCCTTTCGATCCTCGAAAACGAAGGCATCACTGTCCATGTCGGCGCCGACGACATCGGCTTCGCCAGGAAGGGCAACGAGATCGCCGTGACCTTCTCGGCCGGCAAGCCGCCGGCCAACGGCTCGCATGTGCTGCTGGCGCTCGGCCGCGTCCCGAACACCGATGATCTCGGACTCGACAAGGCAGGCGTCGAGGTCGACAAACGCGGCTTCATCGTCGTCGACGACCAGTTGCGCACCAGCGTGCCCGGCATCTGGGCGATGGGCGACTGCAACGGCAAAGGCGCCTTCACCCACACCTCCTACAACGACTTCGAGATCGTCGCCGCCAACCTGCTCGACAACGATCCGCGCAAGGTCAGCGACCGCATCGAAGCCTATGCGCTCTACATCGATCCGCCGCTGGGCCGCTGCGGCATGACCGAGGCGGCGGTCAGGAAATCCGGCCGCCGCGCGCTGGTCGGCCAGCGGCCGATGACCCGCGTCGGCCGCGCCGTCGAGAAGGGCGAGACGCAGGGCTTCATGAAGATCCTGGCCGATGCCGACACTGGAGAAATTCTCGGCTGCGCGGTGCTCGGACCAGGCGGCGACGAGGCGATCCACTGCGTCCTCGACCTCATGTATGCCAAGGCCCCGATCTCGACGCTCGCGCGCGCCATGCACATCCACCCCAATGTTTCCGAATTGCTCCCCACGATCGCCCAGGAACTGAAGCCGCTGGTCTAAGCCTGGCAGCGGCGTTCTCCCGTTTCTGCATTGCTGCATTGCAACAATGACGCTTGCGCGCAGGGTAGGTCCAAAGTCAGTCTTGAATTTGAACCGATTCAGACCGGACATCCCATGCCGCTGCCTATCCTAGCGCTCGCCATTGCCTCCTTCTGCATCGGCACCACCGAATTCGTGATCATGGGCCTGCTGCCGGAGGTCGCCGCCGACCTTGGCGTCTCGATCCCTTCGGCCGGTCTACTGGTCACCGGCTATGCGCTGGGTGTCGTGTTCGGCGCGCCGGTCGTTGCCATGGCAACCGCGCGCCTGCCACGCAAACCGGTGCTCGTCGGCCTCGCCACCCTTTTCGTCGTCGGCAACCTCTTCTGCGCCATCGCGCCGAACTACTGGCTGCTGATGGCGGCGCGCGTCTTCACCGCTTTCGGCCATGGCGCCTTCTTCGGCATCGGCTCGGTGGTTGCCGCGAGCCTCGTGCCGCGCAACAAGCGGGCGAGCGCCATCGCGCTGATGTTCGCCGGCCTGACGCTTTCCAACATCCTCGGCGTTCCCGCCGGCACGGCGCTTGGCGAAGCCTTCGGCTGGCGCGCCACCTTCCTTGCCGTGGTCGGCATCGGCCTGATCTCGGTCGCGGCCATCGCCTGGCTGGTGCCGTCGGATGTCGCCGAGCCCAGCGGCGGCGGCCTGGTCGGCGAATTGCGGGTGCTCGGCAAGCTGCAGGTTTGGCTGGCGATGCTGATCGCCTCGCTCGCCTCGGCCAGCCTGTTCGCGGTCTTCACCTACATCAAGCCGTATCTCACCGACGTCTCCGGCCTTTCGACGGCAACTGTCACCTGGGTGTTGCTCTTGTTCGGCGCCGGCATGACCATCGGCAACATCATCGGCGGCAGGCTGGCCGACTGGAAGCTGATGCCGACGGTGATCGCCACGCTGCTCTCCATGGCCCTTCTGTTCGTCGTCTTTACCGGATTCGGCGCCATGGCAAGCGTGGCCGTGGCAATCGTCTTCCTGTGGGGCATGCTGATCTTCATCGTCGTGCCGCCGTTGCAGATCCGTGTCGTCGAAGCAGCTTCCGAAGGACCTAATCTTGCCGCCACGCTCAACCAGGGCGCCTTCAATGTCGGCAATGCCGGCGGGGCCTGGATCGGCGGCCTCGCCATCTCCTGGGGCGTATCCTACGCCAACCTGCCGCTGGTGGGCGCCGCGCTGACGCTTATGGCCGTTGCCGTCGCCGTGTCATCGCAGGCGCTCGATCGCCGCGCTTTGCTTCAGGCGCAGCCGGCCGAATAGCCGCCCCGGTGACGGCGGCGTAACGCGCTGGACCACTCGACAGCCCGATCGCAAAAATGCATGTGTGAAACCTCTTCACGCGGAGGTATCCCATGCAGAAGACGATCGAACGCATCGCCGGCGACAGCGAAGGCGTCGCTTACGAATTTCCGGTCTTCCGCTTCGAGGGCAAGGACAAGGCGGCCCCTTCCGCCTACCTGCAAGCCGCCCTCCATGCCGGCGAACTGCCGGGCGTCGTCGCCATCGACGCGCTGATGCCGATGCTGACCAGGGCGGAGGCCGAGGGCCGCATCAAGGGTCCGATCACGATCGTGCCCTGGGCCAATCCGATCGGCCGCGCGCAATATCATTTCGGCGAGCATCAGGGCCGCTTCAATCTCGGCACCCGAACCAATTTCAACCGCTCCTTTCCGCTGCTTGCGGCGCCCGACACGCGGCTCTTGCCGGATGTCAGCCTTGGCGGGGCAGATCGCCGGCTGAAGAACCGGCTCGTCCAGCTCTCGCTCGGCAGCGACATCGTGCTCGACCTTCACTGCGACGACGAAGGTCTCGCCTATCTCTATATCCACACCAGCCTGTGGCCGCATATGGCCGACTGCGCCGCCGCCATGGGCGCCGAAGCCGTCTTGCTGTGGAGCGAGGACGACACCGGCACTTTCGAGGGCGCCTCGATCATGCCCTACCAGAACGTGCCGGCGAACGTCGCGCGCTTCGGCCGGCGCGTCGTCACCACGGTCGAATATCGCGGCATGCTCGATGTAGATAGCGCACTGGCTGCTTCCGATGCCGGGGGGCTCTACCGCCTGCTGGTCACGCGAGGCGTGGTTCAGGACTCGTCCGTGCCGAAATTCGAGAAATTTTCCGGACCTGTCGTGCCGCTGGAAAACATAGACATGATGCCCTCGCCCCGGGCCGGCGCCATCCTCTACGACGTCAGGCCCGGCGATCGCGTCAAGAAAGGCGACAGGCTGGCGACGATCGTGCACGCACCCGGCGAGATCGGCGGCCACGAGGAAGTCTTCGCCCCGCAATCGGGCTTCATCCTGACCCGCCGCGCACGCCGCATAGTCCGCGCCGGCGAGGATCTTTTGAAGCTCGCCGGCGACGCCAGGAGCGGCGACGCGCGCTCCGGCACGCTGGAGGACTGAAGCCGCGCGGGCTTCGGCATCGGCGTGAAATCCAGTTGCGCGGGCCTCCATTCGCCGCTATGGGAGTCGCCATGAACATGCGTTCGAACAAGACCATTTGGTGGTGGGGCTGCTGACAGCGGCCG
>RXJA01000560.1 GCA_003963455.1 Hyphomicrobiales bacterium | reverse complement strand
TTGATCATGATGGTTTGTACGAGCGCGGAATCCTTTCGGCTGGCATAGGCTGGCAGGTGCCGCGCATGCCGGGGCTTGGGGACATCGACTGGAGCAGGATTTTTTCGGGCCTCTACCGGGCCGGATATGACGGGCCGGTCATCATCGAGCATGAGGACCGGCGCTTCGAGGGGACGGATGAAAAGGTCAAGCGCGGCTTCCTGCTTGCCCGCGACGTGCTGCGCCCCTTCATCAAATGACGAAAAGCTTGGCTCCGATCGTATCGGAGCCCTGGAACTGAACTGAAAAGATCAATGTGGAGGAGTACTGAAATGAATAGACATCTGACCGCGGCCTCGCTACTTGCCGGCGCCGCCTTGCTTGCCTCGATGGCCGCCTCTGTCGCCGCCGGCAAATACACGATCGGCATTTCCAACACCGTGCAGGGCAATGGCTGGCGTGAGGAGATGATCTGCGCCATGAAAGCGCAGGCGCTCGCTTCGGGCGAAGTGGCGAAGCTAAACATTGCCCACCGCAACACCGACGCCGCCGGCCAGCTCGAGGACATCCGCAACCTGATCAGCGCCAAGGTCGACGCCATCGTGGTCAATCCGGCCGATCCGGCCGGCATCAAGGCCGGCCTCGAGGAAGCCACCAAGGCCGGCATCGTCGTCGTCGCCGTCGACCAGGCGGTGACCGAGCCATCCGCCTACATCATCTCCAACAACCAGGAACAATATGCCTATTTGGGAGCCAAGTGGCTGTTCCAGCAGATGGGCGGCAAGGGTGAGGTGTTCTACATGCGCGGCGCCGCCGGCGCTTCGGCCGACTCCGATCGCGACAAAGGCTTCAAGAAGGCGCTCGCCGAATTCCCCGACGTGAAGGTCGCGCAGGAAGTCTTCACCGGCTGGCAGCAGGACCAGGCCAAGCAGCAGATCCTGTCCTTCCTCGCCACCGGCACCCCGATCAACGGCATCTGGACCTCCGGCATCGACAACGTGATCGTCGACGCGCTGGTCGAGCAGCAGGCGCCCATGGTTCCGGTCGTCGGCGCCGACAATGCCGGCTTCGTCGGCCAGCTCAGCTCGGTCAAGGGCCTGGTCGGTGCTGCGGTCACCAATCCCGGCTCGATCGGCGGCGCCGGCGTGACGCTGGCCCTGCAGATCCTCGACGGCAAGAAGCCGGCGCAGCAGACCGTGCTGGTCAATCCCGAGCTCTGGGAGAACGCCACCGACGCAGGCAAGGCCAAGCTGAAGAGCGTTGTCGACCCCTCGCTCAGCCCTGAATGGCCGGTGTCGATTTCGATCCCTGACTGGACGACCTACACCAAGGACCAGATCATCTCCTGCAAAGGCCCTGGCGAATAAGCGCCTGATCCCACTTCTGCCTTCTCCCCTTGTGGGAGAAGGTGGATCGGCGCGAGAGCGCCGAGACGGATGAGGGGTGTTGCAGGGAACGCCAGCGTCTCACTCCGCTGGAACACCCCTCATCCGTCGCCTTCGGCGACACCTTCTCCCACAAGGGGAGAAGGGGAGGTCACCTGGCTTCATCCGACACCTGCATTAGTTTCTGGAACGAGAACCAGACGATTTGACAAACCCATTGCCGAAAAACCCTCTCCTCGACGCCGCCGGCGTGGCGAAGAACTACGGCGCGGTTGCAGCACTTCGCAACGCTTCGCTATCCGTGCTGCCGGGCGAAGTCCATGCGCTGATGGGCGCCAACGGTGCCGGCAAGTCGACGCTGGTGAAGATCCTCACCGGTGCGATCAAGGCGGATGCCGGCCGCATCCTGATACGCGGCAAGCAGCTCGATGTCCGCTCGCCCGCCGCCGCCCGCCGCGCCGGCCTGCTGCCGGTCTACCAGGAACCTTCGCTGATCCCCGATCTCGATGTCCTTTCCAATCTGCGGCTGACCGGCACGCCGGTCGAGCCCTTCCGCGCCTGGGTGCGCGAGCTCGGCATTCCGAACCTCGACATCCGCGACACCGCGCGCGACATCCCTTTGGCCATCCTGCGCGTGCTCGACCTGGCGCGCGCTCTGGCCGTCGACCCCGACGTGCTTCTGCTCGACGAGATGACCGCGGCGCTGCCGGCGAACCTTGCCGAGAAAGTACTGGAAGTCGTGCGCCGCCAGGGCGACGCCGGCCGCTCCGTCATCTTCATCTCGCACCGTTTCGTCGAGATCTCCGCGCTCTGCGACCGCGCCACCGTGCTGCGCGACGGTTCCACGGTCGGCGTCGTCGACATCGAACCGGGCATCGAGGAAAGAATCGTCGAGATGATGCTCGGCGCCCGCATCGAGAAGACGCGCGTCGCCGCGCGCGCGGCGAGCGATAAGGCGGCTATGGACGGTAGCCGGCCACGACTGTCGGTCCGCAACCTGCAGCTCGGCACCAAGTTACATGACGTCTCCTTCGACCTCGCCAATGGCGAGGTCGCCGGCGTCTTCGCGCTCGAGGGACAGGGCCAGGACGAGCTCTTCGCCGCCCTTGCCGGCTCGATCCGCCCGACCGGCGGCACCATCGAAGTCGATGGCGCGCCGGCAGGATTCTCGCATCCGAGCGACGCCATCCAGGCCGGCATCGCCTATGTGCCGGGCGACCGCGCCGAGGCCTTGGCCATGCAGCGCTCGGTGCGCGAGAACATCGCGCTGCCCTTCAGCGCCGCGCTGCGCAAATGGGGGCCGATCCGCATGCGCCGCGAGCAGGTGGTGGTCTCCAGCGCCATCGCCCGATTGCAGATCGACACCCGCGCGCAGGGCGAGGTGCAGCGCCTTTCCGGCGGCAACCAGCAGAAGGTGACCATCGCCCGCTGGATCGCGGCCGACGCCCGTACCATGCTGTGCTTCGACCCGACGCGCGGCATCGATGTCGGAACCAAGCAGGAGATCTACAAGCTTCTGCGCGAGCTCGCCGGCCAGGGCAAGTCGGTGCTGTTCTACACGTCCGAAATGGAGGAGGTGCAGCGTGTCTGCGACCGCGTCATCGTCATCTTCGGCGGCCGCGTCGTCGACACCTTCCCGGTCGAGCAGGCCGATGAGGCAGCCTTGATGCGGGCCGCTTACGGTCTGCCGCGCGGCGCCAAGGCGGATGTCGGCATCCTTGCCGAGGTCAAACCCGGCTCCGGCGCGGAGGTCGCGCCATGAGCCGCTTCTTGCGCAACCAGGGCTGGGTCGCTGGCCTCTTCGCCCTGCTGATCTTTTTGTTCGTCGTCACCAAGCTGATCCAGCCTGCCTATGGCAGCGGCGACTTCGGCTCGCTGGCGCGGGCGGTCCTGCCCTACGCCTTTGCCGTCGCCGCGCAAACCGTCGTCGTCCTTGCCGGCGGCATCGATCTCTCGGTCGCCGCCATGATGGCGCTGACCAGCGTCACCGCCGCCTCGATGATGAACGGCGCCAGCGAGGAATACGCGCTCTTCGTCGTACCCTTCGTGCTGGCCATGGGTTTCGTGCTCGGCGCGGTGAACGGCGTCCTCATCGTCGTCACCCGGGTGCCCGACATCGTCGTCACCTTGGCCATGCTGTTCGTGCTGCAGGGCGCGGCGCTGCTTGTGCTTGAAGCGCCCGGCGGCGCCGCCGCCGAATGGCTGAAGGCAAGCGTCATCGGCACCGTGCCGATCCCCGGCCTGCCGGATTGGGCCGACGCCTGGGTGCCGAAGGCGCTGGTGCTGCTCGTCGTCTCCCTCTGCATCGTCTGGATTCCGCTCAGGCGCTCACGCCTCGGCCTCTCCATCTACGCCATCGGCAGCAACGAGCTCGCCGCCTTCCGCAGCGGCGTGCCGGTGGCGCGCACCAGGATCGTCGCCTATGCGCTCTCCGGCCTGTTCGCAGCGCTTGGCGGCCTGTCGCTGACCGTCAGCACCGGCATCGGCGCGCCCATCCCCGGGCCCTACCTGCTGGCCAGCGTTGCCGCGGTGGTGCTGGGTGGCGTCGCGCTCGGCGGCGGCAAGGGCGGCCTGCTCGGTCCGATCATCGCCGTCTTCGTGCTGCGGCTGGTGCGCACCGACCTGACGCTTCTGGCCATCGATCCGAACGTCACCGCGATCATCGAAGGCTTGATCATGGTCGCGGTCGTGATGTTCGGCGCCTTCATCACCATGCGCAGCCGCCCGGCGGGAGCAACGCCATGACCGACATCGCGACCATGCCCCAGCCTGTCTCGTTCGGCCGCCGGATCAAGCGCTTCATGGCGGACCGGCCGCTCATTCCGCTGATCATCCTTTTGATCATTCTCGTGGTGATCCTGCAGATCCTGCGCCCTGGCATCGTCAACGAGCGTTGGCTCGCCAACACGGCGAAGTTCGCGATCCCGCTGGCGATCCTCGCCGGCTGCCAGACCATGACCATGCTGACCGGCGGCATCGATCTTTCCGTCGGCACGGTGGCGACGATGGGCGCCTTCATCATGGCCACGCAGATCGTCAACCAGGATCCGGCGGTGGCGTTCCTGCTGGCCATGCTGCCCGCCGTGCTGATCGGCCTCGTCAACGGCATCGGCGTCGGCGTCTTCCGGGTGCATCCGCTGATCATGACGCTCGGCACCAGCCTGATCGGCACCGGCTTCCTGCAGGTCTACCAGCGCACCGTGATCGCTTCCGGCGCCAAGATCCCCGATTTCCTCAACTGGCTGGGCACCGGCGTCACCTACGGCTTTCCCAACGCGCTTTTGCTGTTCGTGCCGGTGGCGGTGCTGATCGTCTTCATGCTGAATCGCACCGGCTTCGGACGCCTGCTCTACGCCGTCGGCGACAATGAACGCGCGGCGCGGCTGTCAGGCGTCCGCTACTGGCAGGTGATCGTTGCGCTGTACGTGCTTTCCAGCCTGCTCGCCGGCATCACCGGCCTGCTCTATATCGGCCTGATCAAGGCGCCCTCGCTGTCACTCGCCGAACCGCTTGTGCTGCCTTCGGTGGCTGCCGCCGTCATCGGCGGCACGTCAATCTTCGGCGGCCGCGGCGGCTACACAGGCACCATCATCGGCGCGCTGATCCTAACGGTGCTGACCACGCTGCTCACCATCCTGCAGATGCCCGAAGGCGGCCGCCGCATCCTGTTCGGCTTCATCGTGCTGTTCGTGGCGGCGGCGTATCTGCGGATCGTCGAGGACCGGTAGTTTACACATCAAGGCTCGGTAGAGGAGAGTTATGCTGCAAGTGAGCCACTCACTTGCCAGTAACTCGCAGGCCGCAATATGATGTTAAACTTGAATTCCACTTAGCAGGAAGTACTGCTTCATGATCTCAGCCCGACTTTCAGCCCTTGCTCTCGCCAGCCTTCTCGTGCTTGCAACGTCAGCGCATGCTGACGATTGTCCGTGGCAGTTGCGTTTCTGGCTCGGCGTGGACGCCACTGGCAGCGCCATGGTCCATAGCGGCCAAAAATGTGTATTTCCCATGCACGCCAGCGGTACGCTCAGTCTTAAGATCATTTCCCGCCCCCAGCATGGTGTCGTCACCGTCCTCAACCGCTCGGTTATCGCCTATCAAGCACAAAAGGGCTACAAGGGTACCGACACCTTTGTTTTCGCCGCCACCGGTAAGAGCCAAGTCAACCACGGCCAGTCGATGATCAGCATGACCATGAAAGTCGACTGAACCATACCTGGCTTTCAGGCTGGCTTCGCCACGCCGTCCTGCATAACGCGCAGACAGGGCTCACTCCGCCGCCTGCACCTGGCGGGCGTCGATGATCGCCCGGATTTCGGAGCGGCACGAGCCGCAATTGGTGCCCGCACGCAGCGTCGAGCCTATCGCTTCCAGGCTGTCGCATCCGGCAGCGACCGCAGAAGTAAGCTGGTTGACGCCGACGTGGAAGCAAGCACAGACGACCCGCCCGATGGCGGGCATGGGCGCTGGCGAGCGGCCGGACAGAAGCGCATGGCGATCGGTCGCCGACAGCTTCTGGCGCGTGGCAAGTAGCGACACCAGCCAGTCACGCGCCGGCAACTGATCCGGGGCTGCGACCAGCAAGGCTTCGGCCATCGCGCTCGCATCGTCGATGGCGGCCGCGCGATAGACGAGGCCGCGGCGATCGGTGTATTCCAGGAGCTGATCTCGCGGACGGACGCCGAGCAGCTTGCGCACCAGGAGGATGCCCTGGTCCGGCGGCTCGGTTCCGGTCAGCTCGTAGACCCACCCGCCCTCGACCGCATGCCGGCTCCAGTGGACAAAACCTGTCGGCCTGAGATCGCGGCGGGTGATGAGCACGCCGGCCCAGCCGGTGTTCTCACGCACGATCCTGACCGGAACATGCTTGAGCTCCGGCTGGCCGGAATGCGGATCGGTGACCGGCGAGGACAACAGGCCTGCTGAAGCCCTGGCTGCGAATTGGCCGCTCCAATGCATGGGCAGGAAGGCCTGGCCGCGCTGCTGCGCGTCGGTCACGCGCACCTTCGCGCGGACAAAGCCGAAGCGGGTTGAAAGATGGGCGAGGTCGCCCTCTTTGAGACGATGCGCGGCCGCATCCGCCGGATGGATGTCTACCACGGGCTCCTGCGCGTTCGCCATCAGGCGCGGCACGTTTCCTGTGCGTGTCATGGTGTGCCATTGGTCGCGCAGCCGGCCGGTGCTCAGGGCCAGCGGATAGTCGGCATCGACCGTGAAAGCCGTCGCCTCCTGCCGCACGGGCACGAAGCGCGCGCGGCCGTCCGGCGTCGGAAAACGGCCGTCGCCAAACAATCTCGTCTGCTGCTCACCTCGATCCGATGCGGGCCAATGGCGCGGCGAGAAGACGGCGTAGTCGGCGTCGCTGAGATCGGCGAGGCCGCCGAGATCGAACAGGCGCTCGCCATCATTCTCGAAGGCGGAAAGCGCCGCATGCTCGCGGAAGATGTCGACCGGCGACTGATAGCCGAAGGCCTCGCCGAAACCCATGCGCGCGGCGACGTCGCAGACGATGCGCCAGTCGGCTTTCGCCGCGCCTGGCGGCGGCTGGAACGGCCTCTGACGCGAGAGGCGCCGTTCGGAATTGGTGACCGTGCCGTCCTTCTCGCCCCAAGCCGCGGCCGGCAGCAGCACATCGGAATGGCGCGTCGTGTCGGTGCGGGTGACATCCGAGACGACGACGAAATCGCATTTGGACAGCGCGGCGCGCACGCGCGAAGCGTCCGGCATCGAGACCGCCGGATTGGTGCCCATGACCCACAGCGCCTTGATGCGGCCGTCGGCGACCGCCTGGAACATATCCACCGCCTTCAGGCCGCCGCGCCGCGCGATGTTTGGCGCGTTCCAGAAGCGGGACACGCGATCGATGTTGGTCTCGTCCGCGAAGTCCATATGCGCGGCAAGCTGATTGGCCAGACCGCCGACCTCGCGGCCGCCCATGGCGTTCGGCTGGCCGGTGACCGAGAACGGCCCCGTACCCGGCTTGCCGATGCGGCCAGTGGCGAGGTGGCAGTTGATGATGGCATTGACCTTGTCGGTGCCATGCGCCGACTGGTTGACGCCCTGGCTATAGACGGTGACGGTCCGCTCCGTGCCGGCGAACAGATCGTAGAAAGCCTGGACATCTGCGGCCGTCAACCCGCATCCCTTGGCGACGCGCGCGACCGACGGCGCATCCGCGCCGGCGAGCGAAGCTGCCGCGTCGAAGCCCGATGTATGGTCGCGGACGAAGTCGGCATCGATCTTGCCGGCTTGCGCGAGATGCGCGAGCAGCCCGTTGAACAGCAGCACATCCGTGCCCGGATCGAGCGCCAGATGCAGGTCGCACTCATCGGCCGTGGCGGTGCGGCGCGGATCGATGACGACGATCCTGGTTCCGCGTTTCTTCCGCTCCGCGAGCATGCGCTGGTGGAGAACCGGATGGCACCATGCGGTGTTCGAACCGGTCAGCACGATGAGGTCGGCGTGCTCGAAATCCTCATAGACACCGGGAACGATGTCCTCGCCGAAGGCGCGGCGATGACCGGCGACGGACGAGGCCATGCAGAGCCGCGAATTGGTGTCGATGTTGCCGGAGCCGATAAAACCCTTCATCAGCTTGTTGGCGACGTAATAGTCCTCGGTAAGCAACTGGCCGGACACGTAGAAGGCGACCGAATCCGGCCCATGCTCGGCGATCGTCCGCGAGAATTTTTCGGCGACGAGGTCGAGCGCGTCGCTCCAACCCGCCTGCTTGCCGAGAACCTCCGGATGCAGCAACCGGCCTTCAAGGCCGAGCGTCTCGCCAAGCGCGGTTCCCTTCGAGCAAAGCTTGCCGAAATTGGCCGGATGACCGGGGTCGCCGCGGACAGTTGTCTTACCGTCCGCGGCGATCTCGGCCAGCACGCCGCAACCCACCCCGCAATAGGGGCAGGTGGTCCTCACCTCGCGTGCTTCCTCCATGCCTCAGGCCGCTTTCGAGGTCAGCGCGTCGAGCGCGATGAAGAGCCGTTCGCCCTCGACCTTGACGGGAAGCGTCCTGACCGAGCCTTCGTCGGCGCCGAGCGCCTTGCCAGTCTCCAGCGAGATCACCCAATTGTGCAGCGGGCAGGTCACCGCCGCGCCATGGACAATGCCCTGGCTGAGCGGCCCGCCCTTGTGCGGGCAATGGTCGTCAATGGCGAAGACCTGGTCGTCGGCGGTGCGGAAGACCGCGATCTTGCCTTGCGGGGTTTCAACGCAACGCGCGCCGCGCGGCGGGATGTCGGCGATGGAGCCGATGGCGATCCAGTTCATGCCGTCTCTTTCCTGTCGACCCACTCCGCCGCCTCCGCGAACCCGACCGACGCCATTGGCCGGAACTCGTGCTTGTCCTTGCCGGAGACACGCTCCGACCACGGATCGACCTGTGCGAATTTCTGGCTGAAGACGAAGCGCTCGAAATAGGCCTGGCGCTTCTCGGCATCGTCCAGGATCTGCCGTTTGATCTCGGCGGTGCCGATCCGCTTGGCCCATTTGTAGATGCGCTCCAGATAGCGCGCCTGCTCGCGATACATCTGGACCAGCGCCACGATCACCTCCAGCGCCTCGTCCTCGGTCTTCACCAGGCCGAGCACTTCCGTGCCCTTGATGTCGAGGCCGGCCGCACCCGCGAAATGGACCTCGTAGCCAGAGTCCACGCACACCACGCCGACATCCTTGCAGGTCGCTTCGGCGCAATTGCGCGGGCATCCCGACACCGCCATCTTCACCTTGGCCGGCGTCCAGGAACCCCACATGAATTTCTCGATTCGGATGCCGAGCCCGGTCGAGTCCTGCGTGCCGAAACGGCACCAGTCGGAACCGACGCAGGTCTTCACCGTGCGCAATCCCTTGGCATAGGCATGGCCGGAGACGAAACCGGCCTTGCCGAGATCGGCCCACACCGCCGGCAGGTCTTCCTTGCGGATGCCCAGCATGTCGATGCGCTGGCCGCCGGTCACCTTGACCATCGGGATCTCGAACTTGTCG
>RXJA01000334.1 GCA_003963455.1 Hyphomicrobiales bacterium | reverse complement strand
GCGGCGCAAGACGCTGCATCCCGAGACCGTGCGCCATCTTGCCGAGGATATTCTCGAGAACGGCATGAAGACGCCGATCCAGGTTCGGCACGACGGCAAGCGCCATGTCCTGGTCGAGGGCCTGCATCGGCTCGAAGCGGCGAAATGGCTCGGCGAAACCACCATCGACGCCTATCTGGTCCAGGCCAAGCGCCACTGATCTCACCACTGGGCCGCGCTTCATCACCGTTGCTGATTACGTCCCATCAATGCTTTTTGATTGACGCTGCCAGGCCGGCCGCTACCGTGCCGGCATTCCACGAACGGGAAGCTACCATGGCAAAATATGAGGGCGGATGCCTGTGCGGCGCGGTGCGCTATAAAGCCGAGGCCGAGCCGGTCAACGAACGGGTCTGCCATTGCCGCATCTGCCAGAGAGCAATCGGCGCCGCCTTCAACGCCCGCCTCCTGTTCCGCGTCGACGACGTGACGATCGAAGGGCCGGTGGCGACGATCAATTCCTCGCCCGACCTCCAACGCGGCTTCTGTCCGGCGTGCGGCACGACGATGTTCTCGCGCCGCGACTCCAGGGGCATTCTCGGCGTCACCTCCGGCTCGCTCGACGATCCGTCCCTGTTCAAGCCCGACATGCATTTCTGGACCGCCTCGAAGCAGCCATGGGTGACGTTTGACGATGGCCTGCCGCAGTATGAAGGCGCGCCGCCGCCCTGAGTCATAGCGACGCAGAACTGCACGAAAATTTCATCTTCGATGCACGAGATAGCCGGCAAAGCGTCATTGGCGGGCCATCTTTGGCTGCCTATCTAAGCGCCATGCGGGCAGGCATCGAGGAGGCGACGGATGAGCGAGAGCATCAACACCTTGGACGAGCTTTTGAACGATCCGATGATCCAGCTCGTGATGGCGCGCGACCATGTGCGCCCGGCTGAGCTTCGCTTGCTTCTGGAAAAGGCTCGCGACAGGCCCGCCGATGATTCTCGCGTCGCCTCGGCTTCGGTGCCGCCCGCGCATATGGTGGCGAGAAGCTGCCTGAAGCAGTGGTTGCACCGCTGAGGATCCCAGGAAAATGCGTGGCGGTTTTCCGCCGGGAATTGTTCAAGGACAATAGCCGCGGTTCAGCTCGAATGCGCAGGCAGGTAACTGTAGTGACTGCGTAGATAAGCGAGCTTGAAGCCGAGCCGGTCGTAGTTGCGATAGGCCGGTCCGTCGCGATCGGGGCGCGGCGCCTCGATGTCGGCGACAAACAGTTTCGCGCCGGCTGCGATGCCGTCGCGAACCAGCCTTTCCCCAAGCATGGCATCGAGATCGAAGCTTGGCGCCATGATCCCGGGCACCGGAGCGTCGATGCCGGTCCAGGCGGCGCCGTCCGAGATGAAGAGCGAGCGCACGGCCTCCACGGCGCCTTTGCGCCTTAGCATGTAGTGATGCCAGCCCTTGCGGCCGACGAGCGCCTTGAGCCAGGGAGAGGTGGGCAACCTGTATTTGGCATCGATGAAAGAAGCCCACTCGGAAGCTGTCCTGGGCGTGACCTCCTCGACCGCTGGATCGTCAACCGGGATAAGCGGATCGGCCGGGAAAAGCGGTTCGTCCGGCAGCGGCGTCGCGTCGCGATAGATACGCTCCCAGCCGCCTTGGTGCTGCAGGCCGCGCGCTTCCAGCCAGCACCGCAGCCGCGACGGCTCGGTGTGTGGGTTGGTATAGAACCATGGCCGCATGATGCCGGCATCGCGGTACCGCGCGAGCAGCGCGTCGACCTGTTCTTCCGTCGCTGGCCCATCGACGCCAATGTTCTTCACGCAGTTGAAATGGATGAAAGGGATCGTCGTGCAGGTGGTCCAGACGAGGTCGCCGTCGCGGGCGATCGACAGGCCGTACCGCGCCGCGAAATCCGCGGGCGCCGCTTCGTAGAGATCGAGCCAGGCGGCGACTTCCGCGCGCTCGATGGCGCGGCTGATATCAACCGATACCTCCTCGATCGCGATTTCCGGAACATGCGTTTGCGGCGGCACGACGGGCTGCAGTTCCGAGAGGGCGGCTGTCGACATGGTGATGTTCCTCCGGTTGCCTTACAGTGTAAGATTAGCGAAGGATAATATTGTGGCGCCTTTTGTCAAGCAGGATTAGCTGCGCCTTACAAATCCGTGAGTTGGAATCACGCTACCGTGAGGCTAAGCCTGTCCTCGAGGGGCTTTTCGGATGACGATTCACTTTTGCCTCGGAGAAAGCCCGGGGCGCAGGGAAAAGGGTTGAGATGACCGACGTCTGCACTCAAGGACTGGACACCGGCTTTGTCAGCTTGGGTTATGCCAAGGTGGCATTTCTGGGCATCGTGCAAGGCATCACCGAATTGCTGCCGATCTCATCCACGGCGCATATGCGCATCGTGCCGGCGGTGCTCGGCTGGCAGGACCCCGGCTCCGCCTTCTCGGCCGCCATGCAACTGGCGGCGCTGGCGGCGGTGGTCAGCTATTTCTGGAGCGATGTCAGGGACGTGCTGTTCGGATCGATCTCGGCGATCACGCGCCGCGATTTCGGCGACCGCTATTTCCGCCTCGCGATCAGCATCGTGCTTGCCACCGTCCCCATCGTCATTGCGGGCCTTGCGCTTTCGGGCGTGCTCAACGCCTGCAATTCGCCATTACGCAGTCTTGCGGTGATAGGCTGGGCCTGTATCGCCATGGCGATCCTCTTGGCGCTGGCCGAGATCTTCGCCAGCCACAAGCTCATGCTGCGCCAGGCCTCGATCCTTGACGCGCTGCTGGTCGGCGTCGCGCAGGTCGGCGCGCTCATTCCCGGCGTCTCGCGCTCGGGCTCGACGCTGACGGCGGCGATGGGTTTGGGCTTCGCCCGGCCGGAGGCGGCGCGCCTTTCATTCCTGCTCGGCTTGCCGGCAATCGCGCTGGCCGGCCTCAAGGAGCTGTGGGAATTGCACAAGGTGCATCTCGACGCGCATGGCTGGTCGGTCCTGGCCGTCGGCCTTGTCGTCGCCTCCATCTCGGCCTTCTTCGCCATTTGGGGGCTGATGCGGGTGCTCGAACGCTTCTCCGCCTGGCCGTTCGCCATCTATCGCGGCCTGCTTGGCGTGGTGCTACTGATCGGCGTCGCCACCGGCTGGCTCACCTAGGGTGTGTCGATATTCAGGTGAGGCCCGGCCTGCAAATGGCGGCTTCCTGCGCTTCTGGTGCTCACGTACTTAAGTAAGCTCCGCTCCGGTTCTCGGAAGCCACCATTTTCGGTTCGGCCTGACCTGAATTTCGACACACCCTGGCCTGGCTTAGATGCCGCCACGCAATCCGCTATTTTCTTCGGGAACTCTGATGGATCTGGTGACGCTTCTGCAATCGGTCCCTCTGCTGGCCGCGCTGGTGAAATCGGCGGTGCCCGCCACCGTTGGCGTTGGCATGAGCCTTGGCCAATGGCTGGCGGCGCTGCCACCGTGCCGCGACCAGGTTTTCGAGAACGCGACCTATCTGGTCTGCGAGACCGATCCGAGGCACTTTTCCATCGAGCTGTTCTGGAAGAACAAGGATGGCGACCTCTACCGGTCGCTGCACAATCTGCGCAGCGCGCAGCAGGCGGCGGGGCGCATCATGCTCTTCGGCATCAATGCCGGCATGTATCATCCCGATCTCGCGCCGGTCGGCCTTTATGTCGAACGTGGCGAGCAGGTTACGCCGGCCAGGACCGGGTCGGGAACCGGCAATTTCTCGATGCAGCCCAACGGCATCTTCTATCTCAGTGCCGGCAAGGCAGGCGTTCGCGCGACCAAGGATTACCTGAAGCGACCGCCGCGCGTGGATTATGCAACGCAGTCCGGGCCGATGCTGGTCATCGAGGGCAAGCTGCATCCGAAATTCCGTTACGACGGCACCTCGCGAAAGATCCGCGACGGCGTGGGCGTGCGCGCCGACGGCATCGCCGTTTTCGCGATCTCGAACGATGTCGTGACCTTCCATCAATTCGCGCGGCTGTTCCGCGACCAGCTCGGCTGCCCGAACGCGCTCTTCCTCGACGGCTCCATTTCGAGCCTCTACGCGCCGGCCATCGGCCGTAACGACGATTTCTGGAATCTCGGGCCGATGATAGGTGTGTTCAGGCGATAGCCGGGAACCTGGCGGCCGCATTCGGCCGCGAATCGCGTCAGGCTCGCGCCAGTCAAAAGTAAATTTTGATTCAAACTTTGTTGGTAATTTCTCGTTAGGAAAGGCCTGATTGTCCGGTGGCGCCGTTCCTGCCTTCGGTCTGTTTTGTGTTGCGTACAGGTCAAGATGCGGATTTCAGGGGTCGTCGGTTTCCTATTTGCATCGCTTTGCCTTGCCGGCTGTTCGTCCACGGCTGGTGTCGATGCCTTGCAACTGCCGTCCGGCGAGACGACGAGTTCGGTCGTGCGGCCGGCCGCGCCGGTGACGAAGGGCGTAAGGACCGCCGTGACGGAAAAAACCGTCGAGACCGCTTCGATGTCGGGCGCGTCGCGTTTCACGCCGCCAGCGCCTTTGCTCGATGAAGAAAACGCCCGCGCCGCCGACGAAAATTCGCGCCCCTTCGGCCTGGCCGAGGAGGAGACGGTGAATTTCCCCGCGCAGGGTCTCCCGGACAGTGTCGAGCCGCCGGTGCAGGAGGCAGCACTCGTGTCGCCGCCGAAGCGGTTGTCGCGCGCGGCGCCCGCCATGCTGGCAGGTCCGGTCACGCGCTATGCCTTCCGCGACGCCAAGCCGATCAATTTCGGCCGCTCTTCGCCGCGCCACCTTGCTGTGCACGGCGTCGACGTCTCGCGCTGGCAGGGCGACATCAATTGGGGCAAGCTGCGCGCCCAAGGCGCCAACTTCGCCTATATCAAGGCGACGGACGGCGGCGACCATCTCGATCCGATGTTCATGAAGAACTGGCGCAACGCCGATGCCGCCGGGCTGAAGCGCGGCGCCTATCACTTCTTCTACTGGTGCCGCACCGCTGGCGAGCAGGCCGACTGGTTCATTCGCAACGTGCCGAAGATGGATGGCGCGCTGCCGCCCGTCATCGACGTCGAGTGGAACGGCGAATCCTCCTGCCGGCGTAAGCCATCGCGCGAAAAAGTTCTGGAGAAGATGCAGGTGTTCATGGACAAGCTGGAGCGCCATTACGGCCAGCGGCCCATCATCTACACCAGCCCCGACTTCTATCGCGACAATCTGCGCGGCGCCTTCCTGGATTATCCGTTCTGGCTGCGCGCGGTGGCGGCGCATCCGTCAAAGGTCTATCCGGGACGCAAGTGGCTGTTCTGGCAGTATTCGGGCTCCGGCCTATCGCATGGCGTGAGCGGCCGCATCGACCTCAACGTCTTCCACGGCGATGAGCGGCAATGGCGCGCCTGGCTGGGCGGCGGCGGGCAGATGATGGCCGACGCGGACTGAGGCGCCTCCGGACCGCCTCGGCTATCGCCGCGGCAGGTGTCGCGCTTCCGCCATCGTCACATAGCCGAGCACGCCCATGAAGGCCGCGAAATAGGCCACGATGGCGGTGACGATGATCAGGCTCTCTGTAGGCATTTCCATCTCCTCGGAAAGAACAGCCGAGGAGACATCAGGAACGACGGGCATGCCTTGATCTGGATCACGCGTTTGATCAATTGGATCGCCTGAAGCAATTCCAGGAAAAGTGCGCAGCGGTTTTCCGTCCGGAATTGCGTTCCTTCAAACCATGCCGCGCTCAGCAGGTGACCAGGTCGGTGTGGCCAAAACCCTTCGAGTAGTCCAGCACCGAGATCACGGAAGGCACCACGCGGAAGATGCGGACCTGGTCCGGCGTCGGCATGGGACCGGGCATCGAGGTTTGCGGCGGATATTTCATCGGCAGCATCCGCAACACCTTCTCGGCCTCGGCTCTGTCGGTGACCGGCTGCGCCCGCGCCGCCATGGAAAGCCCGGTGATCTCCATCACCTGCGGCGCGTCGTGGTCGATGGTCAGCGACAGACGATCGTCCCGCGCGATGTTCGCCGCCTTCTGGCTGTCCAGGCCGCAGAGGAAGTAGAGGGTGAGGCCGTCATTGACATAGCCCACGGTCGTCGCCTGTGGCCAGCCGTCCGGCCTCAGCGTCGCAACCGTCATGATCCGATGCTGATCCAGCAGCGTCTGGATCTTGTCCTGGATCTCCTTGTCCATCTTCGCCTCCGAAAGTCATTGCTGACGATGGCCATGGTAGGGATCCTGGAGAACGTTGCTTTGACGTGCATCAACTATGGGCGGCAATGCGCCTTGGCCGGGCCGCATCTGCGGGCGGGAGCGGCATTGTCCACGGCGCTCGCCTCTCGTGCCGGCTCGGCAGGACGCATCGACCGCCGCAGTTCTATGCCTCTAGATATTTTGCCAAGTTTACGGCTTTGGGATTTCCAAACCGTCCGCGCGCAAACCCTCGATATGGAAACGTATTGCGTCGCGAATTTCGTTTTCGACTTCGGGCACCGTTGCACCGGTCGCGATGCAGCCAGGCAGCTCCGGCACATAGGCGGAAAAGTTGTCTCCGGCCTGTTCAATGATCACAGCGTATCGCATTGCGCCATCCCTTTCCGGGCCGATTAATGCCCGGCTTATCGGTCACGCCTCGTTGATCATCGCCTCGATATTGTAACCGTCGGGATCGAGCACGAAGCAGGCGTAGTAATTTTCCGCATAATCCGGACGCGGGCCGGGCGCGCCATTGTCCGTGGCGCCTGCCTCGAGCGCCGCGCGATGGAACGCATCGACCTCCGCCTTGCTTTTCACCCGGAAGGCGACATGCAGATGGGTGAGGGGCGGCTTCTCTCCTGTGCTCTGGATCTCGAACAGGCAACCGTCCCCGACATCGAAGGCCCAGAAGATGCCTTCCTTGCCGAAGGAGAGGCGATATCCCAAGGGCGCGAAGGTTTTTTCGTAGAAGAGCTTGCTCTTGGCGAGGTCGCTGACTTCGATGGTGATGTGGTCGATCATCTAGGGATCCGAGCTTGATGCGCGATATGCCGGACGCGGCAAGGATGGCATCAGAAGTCCGCCCCCTAGATATAATATTTATTCGCGTCCTTTATGGCGATCTCCGCTGCAGAGATCGATATTCCGGCTTCTGCGGCCAATTTCTTCGGATCATTATACTTTTTTGAAATTGATTTCGGAGCTAATAGGAATGCTGCAAAGCGTGTTGCTTGGTATTCTGAACTGTTCGGGCCAACGGCCTGAGGGATTCGTCTATTGGATTGCTTCCTACGATGCATATCGAACTTGGTTTCGTCAAAATTTGAATGAAGTAGGACGTGACCAAGCTCGTGCGCCAGAGTCATTCGCGATCGGTTATCGCCTTCGCATGCCGCGATATAAACAGTTTCCGATACGTAGATAGTTATAGGGTTAAACTTTGTATAAGCGGGTGTCGTCATTTCCTTGTCGGGCTTTACGACAAAGCGATATCCATTGATAATCTTCGGCAGTTCAAGCTCGACAATATCTACTATGTCGACCCATATCTTGTCCGCGACCCCGAATTTGGCCCGCACGGCTTCGGCTATCCGAGCCAATGCCGCTGGGCTCAGGGCTCTTCCGACGTAGAATTCGTCCGCCATCTGCGATCCTTGTATCGCTCAAGAAAGACGACATTCGTGAAATCGGTTGTCGCCACCTTGGAGGCCGAACTCACCCCAGGGTGTGCGATTTGCTTTTGCCGATCCAGCTCATCCAATTCATACCAATGCATAAGGAAGTCGAGGTTACCACCGTAAAACTGCGCGATAGCCTCGATTTGAGGGATAGTTGCAACACTCTCCCCGCTTTCCACACTGCAAAGCTCGGACGGCGACATGCCAATCTTGTAAGCCGCGTCATAGAGCTTGAGCCCCGCCTTGGCGCGGCAATCGCGGCAGAACTTGCCAATCCGACTCATCGCGAGAGCCTCCAACTACATCTTGGCTCTCAGCTGCACCCGCTCGTCGATCCACACGTATCGCACTTCTCGCAGGTGCCGTTCCGCACCATGGTGAAGTTGTGGCACTCGGAGCATTCGTTGCCGGTGTAACCCTGGAGCAACGACTGCTGGCGGCGGGTGGCGGCGAGCTTCTTCGCCTCGGCGGCTTCGTTGGCCGCGGCGTCGGTGAACAGCGCTTCCGCGCCGGCGGCTTCTTCCTCCACGATATCCTCGGCCAGTTCCCTGGCGCGCTCCTCATAGTCGCGCTTGTAGGCGAGGGCCTCGTCGCTTGCCGGCTTCAGCGCCAGCACGTTGGAGCCGGCGAAGGCGGTCGGCGCCGCGCGGGCAGGGGCCGTGGTCGGGGCTGAGCCGCCAAAGCCCTTGGGTTCGCCGCCGATGCCTGACACCAGCTTCACCGGCGAAACGCCGCGGGTCAGGCCCTTGGAGAAGGGCGTCGCCTTGCCTTCGGTGATGCCGCGGCCAAGCGCGGTCTTGTCGAAGTCCGATTGGTCGACATGGGCGAGGTCGTGGCGGCCGAGATAGGAGACCGCAAGCTCGCGGAACACGTAGTCGAGGATCGACGTCGCGTTCTTGATCGCGTCGTTACCCTGCACCATGCCGGCCGGCTCGAACTTGGTGAAGGTGAAGGCCTCGACATATTCGTCGAGCGGCACGCCGTATTGCAGGCCGAGCGAGATGGCGATGGCGAAGTTGTTCATCATGGCGCGGAAGGCGGCGCCTTCCTTGTGCATGTCGATGAAGATCTCGCCGAGACGGCCGTCGTCGAACTCGCCGGTGCGCAGATACACCTTGTGGCCGCCGACGACGGCCTTCTGCGTGTAGCCCTTGCGGCGGTTCGGCAGTTTCTCGCGGTCGCGGTAGAGGCGTTCGATGACGCGCTCGACGATCTTTTCCGTCACCTGCACGGCGCGCTGCGCGGCCGGCGCGGCGACCAGTTGCTCGACCGCCTCGTCCTCATCCTCCTCGCCATCGGCGAGCAGCGAGGCATTGAGCGGCTGCGACAGCTTCGAGCCGTCGCGATAGAGCGCGTTGGCCTTCAGCGCGAGCTTCCAGGACAGCATGTAGGCGCCCTTGGCGTCCTCGACCGTCGCCTCGTTCGGCATGTTGATGGTCTTGGAAATGGCGCCCGAGATGAAGGGCTGGGCCGCCGCCATCATCAGGATGTGGCTGTTGATCGACAGCGAGCGCTTGCCGATCTTGCCGCAGGGGCTGGCGCAGTCGAACACCGGCAGGTGCTCGGCCTTGAGGAAGGGCGCGCCTTCGAGCGTCATGGCGCCGCAGACATGGATGTTGGCGGCGTCGATGTCCTTCTTCGAGAAGCCGAGGGCCGGCAGCATCTCGAAGGAGAAGTCGCCGAGCTGCTCGTCGGTGAAGCCGAGCGTCTCCTTCACCCAGTCGGCGCCGAGCGTCCAC
>RXJA01000632.1 GCA_003963455.1 Hyphomicrobiales bacterium | reverse complement strand
CCGAACGGCGACAAGGGCGCCCATCTCTACGACAAGGTGCGCAAGCTGGCGGTCAACTGCTGGTCCTGCGTCAACGCGCCGAGCCAATATGCCGGCATCGCGGCGATCGACGGCCCGCAGGACGATGTCGAGAAGATGATGCGTGCCTTCGACAACCGCAGGAAGATCGTGGTCGAGGGACTGAACGCGCTGCCCGGCATTTCCTGCATCACGCCGAAGGGTGCCTTCTACGCCTTCCCCAATGTCTCGAAGACGGGCTGGAAGGCGAAGAAACTTGCCTCGGCATTGTTGGAGGATGCCGGCGTGGCGCTGATCGGAGGTCCCGATTTCGGCGTGCTCGGCGAAGGCTATGTCCGGCTTTCCTATGCCAATTCCGAGGAAAACATTTTGCGCGCGCTGGAGCGGATCGAAGCGTTTCTGGCAAAGTGAGCTCCACTCCCTCGCAGTAGGGCCGGCGAAGCCCGGTTTCGCTCCGGGGAAGTGCCTCGCCCCGAGCCCCCATCATTGCATCTTTGCGGCGGGCTGGAGACCGCCGGCAGGTCTTCGCAAACATTTGTCATCGCATGATGACCGGGCGCGAGCAGCTGTTTGATCCAGCGCAAGGTGCCGGGTTGCTCGGCTTGATAGAATTACGCATGCAAACGTTAGGACGGACTCCCATGCGTAAAGGCTTGATGAAATCGGCGGCCGCAATCGGCGTTGCCCTTGTCCCAGGGGCTGCGTGGGCGCAGGCATTGGATGCCGACAGATATGCCTATGGTCCCGGCATGATGTGGTGGGGCGGAGGTTGGGCGATGATGTTCGGTCCCTTGTTCATGATCCTCTTTTTCGTCGTGCTGGTGGCTGCCGTGACGCGCTGGCAGTGGGGACCGGGTGCGGTGCCACCCCACCACGTGCAGCCGGGCCGCACGCCCCTCGACATTCTCAAGGAGCGCTTCGCGCGCGGCGAAATCGACAAGAACGAGTTCGAGGAACGCCGTCGGGTGCTCGGCGACTGAAGCGCGTCGCTGAAACGGGCCCAAGCGAGGCGCTTTGGGCGTCCCTTTAGGCGACATGCATCGCATGCTGGTCGGCTGTTTAGCCGCGCCCGACAAAAGGCATCTTCGTCGCCATCACCGTCATGAACAGCACGTTGGCGTCGAGCGGCAGGCTGGCCATGTGCAGCACCGCGTCGGCGACCCGCTGCACGTCCATCACCGCTTCCGCCGCGATCGAGCCATTGGCCTGCGGCACGCCGACCGTCATCGGCTGCGCCATCTCGGTCAGCGCATTGCCGATGTCGATCTGACCGCAGGCGATGTCGAAGGGCCGGCCGTCGAGCGCCAGCGTCTTGGTGAGCCCGGTGATCGCGTGCTTGGTGGCCGTATAGGGCGCGGAACCCGGGCGCGGCGCATAGGCCGACACCGAGCCGTTGTTGATGATGCGGCCGCCCATCGGCTTCTGCCGGCGCATGGCGCCGAAGGCTGCGCGGGCGCACAGGAACGAGCCGGTGAGGTTGACGCCGACGACATCGTTCCAGACCTCGACCGGGATCTCGTCGATCAGCGTCGACTTGTAGCCCATGCCGGCATTGTTGAAGAGCAGGTCGACGCGGCCGAACGCCTCGAGCACGGTCTCGAACATGTCGTCGACTTCCGCCGCCTTGCTGATGTCGCAGGCGACGGCCAATGCCTTGGCCTGCGTCTTCCCGGCCTCAGCGATCGCCTCTTCCAGTACCGCCTTGCGGCGGCCGCAGAACACCGTGTTCCAGCCGGCCGCGAGCAGTGCCGTAGCGACGCTCTTGCCGATGCCGGTGCCGGCGCCGGTAACGATGGCGGTCTTTTCTGCTATGGCTGTCATCGCCGTCCTCCCGGTCATGGATGGAAAGATGTGGCATCGCAAATGGCGGGGATCATGGCAAGCCGCTGTTGGCGGATAAGGACAGGCCAACAAAAAGGGCGGTCATTGGCGACCGCCCCGATCTGAACCGCGCTTGGGAGGAGGAAAAGCCGGCCCGACTGATTAGAATGATGCGCTTGCTCGGTTAACGAGAGATTAACGGCAATTTCGGGCGCTAACCCTCTTGCTTACCAGGGCGAGCTGGGCGCACTGCCGGCCGGCGCCTTGGCCGCCGAAACCGTCGCCTCGACATGATCGACCAGGGCGTCCGGCAGGCCGAGCCGGCCGGCAAGCAGGTCGAGATAGCCGCGCTCGGCGCGCGTGTTCGGATCGATGGTGAGCCGCGAGGCGGTATAGAGCTCGAGCTTCTGCGCATCGGTCCTAGCGCCGGCGACCAGCGTGTCGAGATCGAGCGGGCTTTCGAGCTCGCCAAGCAGGAATTCTTCCGCTTCCGCGCCGATGCCGGCGAGCTTGAGCTTGTCGGCGATCTTCTTTCGCTCCTCATCGTCGACATGGCCATCGGCCTTCGCCGCGGAGATCATTGCCCTGACCAGCGTCAGTGTGAACTCGGCCTCGCCCTGCGGCGCCTGCGCGGGATCGAAAGCGGTATCGGCCGGCGGCGGCAGCAGCTCGGGCTCGCCGGATGCCGGCGCCTGCGCCGGCTCATTGCCGGCCTTGTAATTCTGATAGGCCTTGTAGGCGAGGCCGCCGATCGCCGCCAGCCCGCCGAGCTTGATGGCCGCGCCCGTCACCTGGCGGCCGGCGCCGGTACCGAGCAGCACGGCGGCAAGCGCGCCGGCGGCAAGCGGATTTTCCTTCGCCATCTGCACCGCCTGCCCCGCCTTGTCGCGCACGGTCGAGCCGGTCCCCGGGATTTGCGAGCCGAGAAGGTCGTCGAGCAGCTTCTTGGGGTCGAGCATCAATGCCTCCAGAATTGGCCCGGCCGAACGCGCGCGGGCAGGTTTCGGACCGGCAAGAGGTAGGCCCCGCGCTTTGACATTACAATGACGAAGCGGGTGAAAGAGCGTGAGGCTTAGCTGCCGATATGGCGCCTGCCGCCGCGCGCTTGCGCGAGCTCGACCTGGCGATGGCGTTCGGCGTAACGCTCCCGATCCTCGTCGGATCGCGTTTCGAAGCAATGCGGACATGAGACGCCGGCGGTAAATTTCGGCGACAACCGGTCCTCGACCGTCAACGGATGCCGGCAGGCTCGGCATAGCTCGGCCTCGCCCTCGGTCAGTCCATGCGAGACGGACACCCGCTCATCGAAGACGAAGCATTCGCCTTGCCACAGGCTCTCATCGGCCGGCACGTCCTCCAGATATTTCAGGATGCCGCCCTTGAGATGGAAGACTTGCTTCAGCCCGAGCGATTTCACATAGGCCGTCGCCTTTTCGCAGCGTATGCCGCCGGTGCAGAACATCGCCACCTTGCGGCCTTCGAGCTCCGCCCGGTGCTGCTCGACCCAGGCCGGAAACTCGCGGAAGCTGGAGGTCTTCGGATCGACCGCGCCCCGGAAGGTGCCGATCGAAACCTCGTAGGCATTGCGCGTGTCTATGACGATGGTGTCGCCGTCCGAGATCAGCGCGTTCCAGTCGGCCGGAGCGACATAGGTACCGGCGCTGGTTGCAGGGTCGATGTCCTCGACGCCCATGGTGACGATCTCGCGCTTCAGCCGCACCTTCATGCGGTGGAACGGCATCTCGGCGGCACTGCTGAATTTGACTTCCAGACCGGCAAGGCCTTCGATGGCCTGCAGATGGTCGATGAGAGCGGCAATCGCGTCCTCGCTGCCGGCGACGGTGCCGTTGATGCCTTCATGCGCCAGAAGCAGCGTGCCCTTGATGCCGCGCCCGCAGCAGAAGGCCGCGAGCGGCGCGCGCAGGGCCTCGTATCCGTCGAGCCGCGCGAATTTGTAGAGCGCGGCGACACGGACTGGCTGGATTTCCTTGGCTTTGGCTATTGTCATGGCCATGCCATAGAGCAATTCCAGGAAAAGTGCGAAGCGGTTTTCAGTGCGGAATTGCGTAAGACAAAAAGATAGAGCGGTTTGCCGTTCCATGAAACGGTGAACCGCTCCAGACCGTGGTCAAAGCGGTTTCAAGGCAGACGGTGCACGATCCGCTGCGCGTCATCACGACACGCCGGCCTTCGTGGACTTGGCATATCCCTTCTGCTAATCGGTTTAAAACGATCGAAACGGAGACTAGCCAATGACCAGCAAGACCGAAAAGCTCCTGTCGCTCCTCAACGGTCAGCCGGTTATCCCGGTGCTCAAGATCGCCAATGTCGCGGACGCGGTGCCGCTGGCCCGTGCTCTGTCGCGTGGCGGCCTGCGGGCGATCGAGATCACGCTGCGCACCGCCGATGCGCTGGAAGCGATCCGGCGCGTCGCCGCCGAAGTCGAGGAAGCGGTCGTCGGCGCCGGCACGATCCTCGATGCCAGGCAGTTCGACGAAGCGGCCCGCGCCGGCTCGAAATTCATCGTCAGCCCTGGCATCACCAGCCAGCTTCTCGACGCGGCCAAGGACAGCCCCGTGCCGCTGCTGCCCGGCGCCATCACGCCCGGCGAGATCATGGCCGCGCGCGAAGCCGGCCTGCGCTTCCTGAAATTCTTCCCGGCCGAGCAGTCCGGCGGCATCGCTTCGCTGAAGGCCTTCGCCTCGCCGCTGGCGGACGTGAAATTCTGCCCGACCGGCGGCATAACGGCCAGGAACGCCGCCGACTATCTGAGCCTGCCCAACGTCATCTGCGTCGGCGGCTCCTGGGTGGCGCCGGACGATCTCATCAAGGCCGGCAAGTGGGATGAGATCGAAGCGCTCGCATGCGAGGCGAGCAAGCTCAAGAAATAATCCGTCGTTTCTCACCAGGGCAGCGGACCGTTCTCGTCGAAATAGCCGCCCGTCGGTCCGCCGGCCTCCAGGGTTGCCAGCCGCACGATGATCTCGGCCGCCTGCTGCACGGTGCGGCCGCCCCTGTGCGCATTGAGGTCCGTCGCTGTGTAGCCGGGAGCGGCTGCGTTGACCATGATGCCTCGTGGCGCGAGTTCCCGGGCGAAGGCCAGCGTTACGGCATTGAGCGCCGTCTTCGAACTGCCGTAGCCCATGACATTGGGCGACTGGCCGCCGCCGGCCGCTCGCGCCAGCGATCCGAGATAGCTGCTGACCATGACGATGCGGGCGGCGGGCGATGCCAGGAGCAGCGGCAGGAACGCCTTGGTGACCCGCACCGGCCCGAAGACGTTCACGTCATAGGTGGCTTTCATGTTCGCGACATCCTCCTGGCTGGGCGGTCGCTCATTGCGGCCATCCGGGCCGAGCGCGTCGACATAGCCGGGCGCGATGCCGGCGTTGTTGACCAGCACGTCCAGGCCAGGCGCCCGCGCCGCGACAGTCTTGGCCGCGGCCGCCACGCTGTCGTCGCTGGCAACGTCGAGCTCGAGCCACTCGACGTCGAGCCCCTCGCCGCGCAGCGTTCTCGCCGCGGTCTCGCCGCGCTCGGCATCGCGGGCGCCGAGCCATACCTTGTAACTCAATGCCGCCAGGCGCCGGGCCGACTCAAGTCCGATGCCCTTGTTGGCGCCGGTCACCAGCGCGTTCTTCTTTGTCGTCATTTTCCGGTCTCCTTCTGGTGACCCATAAATGATGCCGGCCGATCCGCTTCGCGCGCCGGATAGTCGCGTCCTCTTGCCTAATCCTCTCAGGTGCGCGTCTTCGCGTCACCTGGGTGCGCGTCTTCGCGTCACCTGGGTGCGCGTCTTCGCGTCACCGCGGTTGCGCGCCTCAGCCGGATCGGCAATGCTGAAACGATGAATGAAACGCTGCGGGAATTGATCGCGATCGCCGGCCGCCATGCACGCGGGCGACGGACGAGGACGGCCATTCCGCGCGTCACGATCGGTCGCAGCGAGGTTCCGACGTCGCCGATGCCCGAGCTGTGCCGGCCGACCGCGCTGTTGGTCCTGCAGGGGACCAAAACGGTGCTGATCGGCGATCGCACGCTTGCCTACAGCGACGGCAGCTATTTCGTCTACACAGTGGAAGCGCCCGCCACCAGCCAGTTGATCGAGGCAAGCAGCGCCCGCCCTTACATGGCCCTCGCCTTCGCCCTCGACATCGAGCTGATTGCCGGCCTGCTCATCGACCACAAGCCGGTGGTCGACGGCGACGACTTCGTGACCAGCACGGCCGATGATGAACTGCTCGACGCCTGGCGTCGGATGTTGCGGCTGCTCGAAAGGCCGGCAGAGATTCCCGTTCTCGCGCCTCTGCTCGAACGCGAGATCGCATTCCGGCTGTTGCAGGGCCCGCAAGGCGAGAAGCTGCGCCAGCTCGCACGCGCGGACGGGCGCCTGTCGCGGATCCGCCGTGCTACCGCGTGGATCCGCGACCACTACAACGAGCCGATCGATGTGACGGAACTGGCCGCGCTGTCGCATATGAGCAATGCCGCTTTTCATCGCCACTTCAAGGCGGCGACGGCCATGAGCCCGATCCAGTATCAGAAGCAGCTCCGCCTGCTGGAGGCGCGCCATCTGCTGATCGCGCAACCAGGCAACGCCGCGCATGTCGCCTTCACCGTCGGCTACGAGAGCGCTTCCCAGTTCAGCCGCGAATATGCGCGCCAGTTTGGATTGCCGCCCGCGCGCGACGCCGCGCGGCTTCTGGCCAAGGCCGAAGCGGCTGCGCTGGAAGTCGACTGAATATGGAAAGCCAGCCGGCCGGCGCCGACCTGCTCCGGAAGTTTAGGCCGACGTGGTCGGCGAAATGGCGGATCACATCAGCCACGGATTGGTTCCCGCTCATGGATTCGAACCACGATTCACGAGGACGGCGCCGATGCCGAGCCTTGGCTGGGGCGAGCGCGGACCACAGAGCCGTGCCAAAGACTGCGCCCATGACGACCGCCCCACAGTGGCGGGCCTTAGCGATGGATGGCGGCCCAGATTAGGAACCCCGCTAGCATTACGCCGACCACTAGAACGGTGCGCACGATCCCGCGATGTAGCGAAGCGGTGAGGCCGTATTGCTCGTACGCCTTTCGCGGGTCCGACCGAAAATCGGCTTCCATCTGCTGGCGGATTTTTTGCTGTAGATCTTCGCGATCAAATTCAGGATGTCCAGCCATATCGCCGTTCCCCCTACGCCGTTCGATCCTCGCAGGAAAGGTTTGGCACCGCAATTGGCCGGGCTGCTTTGGTGGCCGGGCTTCGGTGGCGTTCGCGGGGCGTATATTCGTCGGATATTCGACGCATAGGCCTGCAAGTCAGCTAACTTATTGACTGGACTGGTTCCCGCTCATGGATTCGAACCACGATTCACGCCTTCAAAGGGCGCTGTCCTACCATTAGACGAAGCGGGAAGACCGGGTGGTCAAACAGGCAGCGGCACGAAAACAAAAGCCGCTGCTGGCCAGCGCGGCTTTTGCGGTGGCCTAGTTGATTCGCCTACTTCGTTTGGAAGCGCGCGACCGAGAGGAATTTCACCGCGTTGCCGGTAAAGCGGCTTGCGTCCGGCACCTGGCCATCCGCCTGGAAGCCGGCCGTGTAGACCTCGCTCGGCGGCGTATGCACGATGTTGTAGGCGTAGCGCGGCGCCGTCGTCGGATCGGAGACCGAGGCAATGTTCACGCCGGCGCCCAACGCCCAGCGCGCGGATTGCGGCGGTGCAGCCACCACCATGGCCTTGGGTCCGGGCTTCAGGTCACGGGACGAAGCCCTGCCTTCCTTGGCCGTCGTCTTCACGCCGGCGCCGATCGCTTTCGCGGGATCGCTGCCTGCCGGAAGAGCGGCAATGGCCTGGCGCGGCGAGGCCGCATCGGCCCCCGACGGATCGTTGAACGCGGAGCGCGGTTCCGGTTCCGTCAGCGATGCAAGCTGATATTCGGCGCCGGCGCCGCCGGCCTCGACGGTTGCATTGGCCTGTTCGAGAACGGCTTTCACCTCATCCTGCTTGCCGGGCTGCGGTCGTGCGGTCGGCAGCACCGAGAACGCGTCGGTCGCGCTCTTGTCCTGCGAAGCGGTTTCGGCCAGCGCCAGAAGCACGTTCTTGTCCTTCGACGCCAGCTCGGCCGGCGTCGAGCGGTCAGGACGCCAGGTCGGCAGCGGGATGTTGTTGACCGCCACCTGCGCCGGATCGGTGCTCGCGGCCTCCGTGGCGCCGGCTGTGCCGAACGGAACCTTGTCCGGCACGGGCGCCTGGGCCGTCGCAACCGCTTGTTCCGTCGTCGCCGAGGCATCCGCCGTGGCGAACGGCACGTTCTGCGGCGTCTGCTGGCCGACATCGACCTTCGGACGCGGCGCGAAGTCGGGCAACGGGACTTCCTTCGGCGGCAGCGCGGCGATGATCGTCTCCGGCGTGTCCTGCTGCTGCGAATCGTCGGCGCTGTCATCCGCGATCTGCGGGAGGTTGGCGCGCTTGGCGTCCTTCGGCGCAACGATCGCGATGCCCGGAAGATTGCTGTTGCGTGCCGTGGCAGCGGTAGCGACCTGGACCTGCTTCACAGCCTTCGCCTGGGGCGCGGCGCCGCCGTCGCCGGTATCGGCGTCGTCGTCTGCCTCGTCGGCGCCACCGCCGAACAAGGCGGCAAGCAATCCGCCGGACCGCTTGGTCGAGCCGCCGGCGCTGGCCAGTTCGATGTTCGGGGTTCCGGCGCCCTTGCGCGCCTGATATGCCGCCAGCGCTTGCTCGTAGCCAGGCAGCGGGCGCCCGTCGCTCGGCACATGCAGCGTCTTGCCATTGGGGAACAGGCTGACCAGTTCCTGACGGCTGATGCCCGGCCAATGGCGCACATTGCCGACATCCATATGGACGAAGGGCGAGCCGGAGGTCGGGTAGTAGCCGACACCGCCGCCCTGCATCTTGAGGCCGATATTGCGCAGCTTCTTCAGCGGCACGCCGGGGATGTAGAAGTCCATCGCCTTGCCGAGCATGTGCTGGCTCTTCTCCGCGACGCCGCGGCTGCGCGAGCGCAGCATCGCGTTGGTCGACGGCGAGCGATAGCCGCAGACGACCTGGATATAGTCGGTCGCGCCGGCTTCGCGATAAGCTTCCCAGACGAGGTCGAGGAGCCGCGGGTCCATCTTCGTCGGCTCGTTGCGGCGCCAGTCGCGCAGGATGATGTTGATCTTGCGCAGGCCTTCCGGATCGTAGCGGCCATTGCGCTTGTAGACGATCTCGGCCTTCTCGTGCGTATGGAGGTGATAGAGCTTGAGGGTGCGAACCTCAGCCCTGGCGCCCGACGACGCCGCGGACAGGAACCCGACAGCCAAAATCACGAACGTCAGCCACCTCGGCCAGACGCTCATGTGAAAATGCCGCCCGTTTGTGTGTCGTTCGACTTTGTTCAAATCAAATGGCCCTGCAGGCTGCCGTTTGTCCCCGGATTTGACCAAACGGATGCGTGGTTCTCACATCCGAATATCGATCCTAATGGTTAATCATCGTTTATTGAAGCCGAAATGCGGTAACACCGTGGCGATATCCCGTCAAAAATGATGCAC
>RXJA01000202.1:5564-55094 GCA_003963455.1 Hyphomicrobiales bacterium | reverse complement strand
ATCTCAGCCCCGTCGAGTTCGAGGAACAAGCTATGCTAGCTTAACTGCGTGTCCGAAAAACCGGCAGCAGGCCATTGCGGTGACTGGACCTGACGACACAATCTTGAATGGAGGAGATCCAGGCATCGGCCTCGATGTCGCGCGGCGAACCAAGCCCGCGATTGTTCGTAACGATGCACCATGGCGCACTGCGCTCAAGACAGGGCTGCCAGAGTGGAAAGCGGCGGTTCAGGAAGAATTCCAGTCTTGGCGTGAGCGGCAGAACAACGAGAGGGACAGGGTATTGACATGACACCTGAGGTTTTGAAGTCCCTGTTGGTCAACGCAACACAGCGTTTGGGTTGGCAAGCTGACGAAGTCAAAGAATTCACGTCACCGACGTTCAGGAGTCGGCCGACAGAATCCGAGGCGAAGCCGATCGCCGATTTGTTCGGATTGCGTTTGGGTCAGTATCCGGTCATCGTCGCACCCATTGCGCTCGACAGCGTCGAAGGCGTCACATCCGCGCTCAAGCGGCTGCATGGACAGATGGTAGTTGCTCGCTCGTACATGTACGAGCGAGAGGTCATCAATGCCCACCTTTTCCTATGCGCGACCTCACCTACCCCTAAGGGCGACTGGCTGCGGTTGGTCGATCTCATTGAACGTGACGAGGCCGTCTGCCGGAAGCTAGTGTGGATCCCAAGGGCGGCGGCCATGCAGGAGTCGTTCGACACCTTGCTAGCGAGGACGTTCTTGACAATGCCGTGGGCCCAGGTGCGGGCTGTAAGCGACGCCGCGCTCGACCAAACCTATGACTTAGTGCAGCGCCTGCTCGTAAAGCATGGCCTCACAGAAGAACTGGCGCAGGAATGGGTTTCCCTCACGGAGCGGCTGATTGACGACCCCGAGAGCCTTGTGACCGCTCTTGTCCATAGCAGGGAGGCTTCGAATGAGTGATGTTTACCTGACGCGTATCCGTCTCGAACAATATCGCAGCTTCAGGCACCTCGATATCGGCCTTCCGGATGGACCGGGCATACTCGTCGTTCAGGGGAGCAACGGCATTGGCAAATCTTCTCTGTTCGATGGGCTAGAATGGGCACTCACCGACAAGATCGATCACTTCCGCGATGCCGACGGCGTAAAGAAGGTCGGAAGCTATCTCGCCAGATGGCGCAAGGACGCTAGTGGCCCCTCGTCCATGACGATGGACTTCTCGGGAGACAAGAGCATCTCGCGAATCTTGTCGTCACCGGAAGCCACAAAGTCTATTACCGACGGCAATATCGACAACATCACCGATTTCCTCAAGGATGATAGGTGGGCGCGGAACATTTCGGGGCTGTCGAGCTACCTGTTGCTCACGCATTTTCTCGGACAGTCGACATTATCCCGGCTCACTAGCCGCGATCCCGGCGAGCGGTTCGACATCCTCAAGGAAGCAGCTGAAAGCAAGGAGACCGAGGACGTCGCGAACGCTCTCCACGGCAAGGGCAGCACGAAGGCGGCCCGTGCATATAACAGTCGCATCAAACTTCTGAATGACGAGGCCGAGGCTCTCCAGGTTCTTCTCGATACTGAAGCAGACCTATGGTCCGGGCTTACCGGTATTGGAGCCTTGGACGACACGGCCGCTGGCGAGGCGGCCAGGGCAATCTCAAATCTGCTTGACGATTCGGCCGCTCCGGTAGTCGGCTTTGATCAGCATACGATTGCTGCTCTCGACGCACGGCTGGACGCCCAGCAGATGCGGCTGCGACGCCTTGAGACAAGTCTGAGCGATGCTAACGCTGCGCTCGAAGAGTGGGAGAGTGCTTCTCGGCAACTGTCGGAGCACGACGCAGCCAAGGTAATCGCTAACGGGCAGGTGACCTCACTACTGTCGCAGCACGACGAAGCGACAGCTTCACTCGCAGCGGCCAAAACCGACGAAGCCACCGCAATCAGTGCGGCCAAGGCCATCGGTGGTTCGCTGACACTTCTCGCCGGACTCCGCGACGCTCGGGTTGCCGAGGCGTCTGTCCGCAGCAGGAAAGAAGCCGCCGACCTGGCAGTGGTTGCCGCGCAAACTGCGCTCAGCCGGGAAGCCGAAGCCGTTTCTGCCTTCGACCGCCGGCTCCTTATGATTCGCCGGATTGAGGGTGACATTGGCCGGCTCGATGAGCGCGGCCGGTTGGCCCAGTCAGAACGTCGCAATGTGATGCTCTGGCTAACGCATGATGCCAAGGTGTCCGAGCTGCAATCGTCGATGCAAACGCTCCAACTTCGCTTCCCCGGTTTGGACGCAGATCTCGAGCAGGCGCAGAGCGCGGCTGAAGATGCACGCACTTTGCTGGACGACCAGGACGGCGTCCTGACCGAACTGAGAAAAGCGGTCTCAGCGATGTCCAGCGCAGTTGTAAGCGTTGCCGCAAATCTTCCCCATGACGCCTGCGACTGTCCGGTTTGCGCGACCCACTTCGAGGTTGAGGGCGAACTGCAACGACGTGCAGCGGCGGCAGCGTCAAGGCTGGCTCCGCTCGTGCTTGCGCAAGAGGAGCGTGTTCAATTGGCGTCGCAGCGCTCAGAGATGGCTAACAGTCGCTTCAAGCAACTAAGGGATGCCAAGCGACAGCTGATCACTCTCACAAACGAACTCCAAATTGAGGAAGACGCGAGGACTGAGGTAGGAATTGGTGCGTTCGGGGTGGCCCCGGCTGACAGGGCGCTGGCGGAAGACCGCCAGAGACAACTCGCGACGAGTGCCGATGAGATAGCCAAACTGAGGCAGCGAAAATGGCACTGGCGGAATCGGCTGAATGGCGATTTCTTCGTGCCCGGGGGCGAACAGGCAACAGCCGTGAGGAAACGCGACCAAGCACAGCTCCAGTTGAACATTGCAACCCAGATCCAGTCGACGACTACAGCCGAGCTCGATGTGGCCGTTACCGCCGTTCGGGAGCTCGTGGAAATAATTGGTGAGCTTGGTGATGCCGAACTAGTCGATGCGATCGGCAGCACCGAGAACGATCTGTCCGTCGCCGGCGAAAAGAGCCGGGAAGCCTCGCACGCCCGGCAGACTGTCGAACAGCAGCTAGCCTCCCTCGACATTGCCCTTCCCGCGGCCAGAACGCGGCTCCAGCAGGCGATTGATCAAGTGGCTGCGGCCGAACGGAGAAAGACCCAGGCCGGTGAAAACTGGCGGAAGCTTGTCTTCGCCCAGTCCGATATACCTGATCCACTTTCTATTTCAGTGCTGACCACGGCGAACATACAGCTTCGGGAAAAGCTCCGCGAGGCCGAGGACCTGCTGAAACGGCTGCGGGACGGTCGAGCGGCCAAGGCGCTAGTCGACAATCATCTAATAGCGTTGGAGCGGTTGCGAACAGCGGTTAGCGGCGCGCCAAACAGTGAGAGACTGCAGCTTCGAAAGGAGGCTGCAGATCAAGTGTCGTCCAAGACGCAACTCGCACAGGCTACCCGTGAAGCCAAAGAGATCGCCCAAGCCGCGAGTTCAGATATTCTCGACGAGCTGGCGGACTTCAACACCAGTTATATGCAGCCTCTCGACACGCTCATGAAGGCCATCAATCTAGCGATTATGGGCGATCCGAGGGTCGGGCTGGAATCGTACGTCAAGAATCGTCGGGTTGAACAGAGGCCGACAAAAGAGGGAGAAGCGTTGCCTCCGGAGGTCGCTTCTATCGATCCGCGGTTGGTGCACAGCGAGGGCCAGATGGCGGCCTTGTCTGTCAGTATGCTGTGTGCCGCAAGCCTGACCTACCCATGGTCTCGCTGGCGTGGGTTGGTCCTGGACGACCCTCTTCAGCACAACGACATCATTCACGCGGCCGCATTTTCGGATTTCGTGTGCAATCTTGTCGTCAGCCGTGGATATCAGGTGCTTCTATCAACCCACGACCGCGCTCAGGCGGAGTTTTTGCGACGAAAGATGTCATCGAGAAACTTACCGTGCGCCGTACTCAATCTATTGGGGACCGGGCAAGACGGTGTCGAATGGACTTACCGAACCGCGGACAACCAGACGCCATTGGCGGCGTCCGCGTAGCATTGTCGGAATGGGAGTTGCTTCTACGGCCGCCGCCGTAGGCTCCGCTTTTCCTTTACACTTAGCAACTTCGTCATCCCTGTTGGGTGAAACTGGCAAGCCTCCTCCATGAAGGGCCTATTCCTGACGGCATCCAGCACGACCTGGAAATTGCTCTCGACACGGCAGTTGCGGTCGACAATGTGGCAACGATCAACACCATTGCGTTTGAACCACCGCTGCGTTCCGATTGCGGAGGACCTAGCGGGGATCCACCTGTGCTCTTGCAGACTTTTGACTGGATGGCCGCTATCCCGCCTGCGGCCGCCTAAGCGGACCGTCGGCTACCGGCCCCATTCCAGCCGTCAAGGGTCCGGCCAGTAAGGAGCGGCCGCTAAACTTAGTTGCCAAAGCCGCGTCCGCCGATCAGCTCTCCGCATTGAGCCAGCTCCGATTGCCGCGACGCTCGTAAAATCGTTTTACGGTCCCGCCCTATACCCTCGACTGGGCTCTCGTGCCGGCGGCAAGCCGGCGCACTATCCGGCGGACAAGGACGCCAAGGGCCATCACAGCCCCAGTGCCGCAGCGACCCGTTCCTGGAAATACTGCACTCCCCGCTCATGCCGCCCCGATAGCGGGCCGGAGCTATAGGCGCCTGCGGCATAGTTGCGATGCGTATCGGCGCAGATGGTGTAGTCCTCGCGTACCACCGCCAGAGTGCCTTGCACAGATTTCGCCCTGCTCTCGGATGCTTCCGCAGAGGTGTCGGCAAAGAAGAAATGGTAGTGCTGGTCTGTGTGATGCGGCGAGGTCGGGTTGATCCGGCTAACATTCATGCCGCCATCGAAAAGCGAAAGCGTCCAGTTCGGCCACATCCAAAGCCATTTGCCGCGATAGAACAGACCGTCTTTCGGCGGTGCGGTCATCCGGACATAACCGGGATGGGCGGTGGTCTGGAAAGCTTCGAAGTCGATAGCAGCGTAGAACGATGGATGCGTGCCAGGGATGTGGTAGCCTTCGACGAAATTGTCGGTGTAGATCTTCCAATTCGCCGCAAAGCTGACAGTGGCCTGATCGGTGGCGGCATAGGTCTCCAACGGCTCGTCGGCCAGTTCGTCGGGGAGAGAGCCAAGTTGATCCAGAAGACTTTCCTTCGGGTCGAGTGCCCCGAAGAGCAGCCCGCGCCATTCGGATAACTGCACCGTCTCCAGCGGCCAGTCCTCGGCGATGATCGCCGGATCCTTGCCATACCACGGGGCCCGCACCAGCCGTCCGGTGTCGGCGAAGGACCATTTGTGATAGGGACAAACGATCAGCCCACATTTGCCCGCGCCATCGACCAGAAGTTTCGCCCCCCGGTGGCGGCAGACGTTCTTAAATCCGCGCAAAGTCCCGTCCCGGCCCCGGATGGCGAAGACCGGCGTGCCGGCGATGTCGATGGCAAGGTATTGACCTGATGTCGCGACCGAGGCGACAGGCCCCATGAACTGCCAGGTGCGCGCGAAGATGCTGCGCCGTTCCTGTTGCCAGATATCATCGCGGACATAAAGCGACGGGTCCAGGTTCAGGTATTGCACGGGCGGAGTGTCGAGTGGCGGGTGGTCCCGTCGCAAGGCATCTGGCGTCATAGGCTAACCTCCAGTTGCGGCAATCCTGTCGTAGGTGGGGCGACATCGCAAGAGAATTGGCTCTGCTGCGCACAGCCTGTAAGCCGGGTACAATTTGCCCTAACGCAGATTTGCTGGAGTTGCGGTTCATTTCCAATTCGCCGACCTAGTTGTCGACCATGATCGACACGTCAGATGCCTTAACCGCAGCATAGCTTCCAGGCCGACTTCAAGCCCGGTTCGTCGTCCGCCTGATGAACGGCCGGGATCAGGATGGTGCTGCTCGCTCGCGAACGACGAGGATGGGATCGTCAGCTGACAAGTCAAACTTCGCCCGATGGCCGTGAACTCGAAGGGCAGCTTACCGACGAGCCTTCATAGAATGCCACATTTCGATGTTAGCCCTGACCAGCGTAATCATATCCCTGCAACATATGTTGCACGCCAGCTATTAGTAGGGATCGAGGGGTAGCTTCAACGCATCCTGAAGCGATTTTCGGATAGATGGCGCCGAGGTATTGGCTGATAAGCGGCTTCGGGATGGTATGTCCCTCCAGCGCTTTCATCAGGCGGCCAACTGCACTCTGGGCTTGCGGGAAGTGCCAGTAATAGCGAATTCGGTCGCTGTAGCTAAAATGGCGTTGGATGCGCTGCCTATCTGGCGTTCCATGATAGTGCGCCATCCAATCCGCAGGCCTATCCAACATGAGCTGTTCCATAGCCACGCTCACGCGTTCAGCTGGTGCCAGAACGCCAAGTTCAACGGCGATGGCATCAAGCCCATACAATGTTTCGCGCAACGCGAATGTGAGTCCGGGACCGACTTTGAGAATCCCACAGCCGTCACGGACTAGTGCCTTCAGGGCAGCTTGAGGCTGGTAGTCGGTTGAGTGTGCTTCAAAGACAAAACCCGGCAATTGATCGAGGACTTGGGTAAGTGCGGCGGCCTTGTCCAGCTGATAGACGACGACGTTTTCACTACCGAACTCAACGCCCGGCTGAACCACAAGACCAACGCAGCGCGTAAACGCTTCAGCGATGCCTGCTGCCTGAAATGCCTGACTGTGCAGTTCGACGGTTCGTTGAGCATCCTCAGGTCGCGTGATCTCGATAATATCTAACGTTTCAAGCGCACCTCCGGGCACGGGCACTTCGGTGCCGATAACATAGACCGGACTGGGGAGACCTACCTCCAGCGTGGCCGCCTCGGCGACCGCAGCCAGCCGGGCCGCGCGGGCAGCAATAACTTCCTCGGGGGGCGAGCGGCCTGCATCGTCGGCACAGGTCATGCTCGTGTCCAGGTGAAGCTTGCTGAAACCAGCACGCGCATACGCGTCTACCATCGCTTCGGCCTTCGCCATGGCGACTTCCGTGGGTAACGTCCTCCACGGATTGGGCCCGAGATGATCGCCGCCCAACATCAACCGATCGACGGGGAAGTTGACCTTATGGGCGATAGTATGGACAAATTCCCGAAAGACCGCGGGTGTCATGCCTGTGTATCCGCCGTCCTGATTGACCTGATTGCAGGTCGCTTCAATCAAGACTGGACCATCGTTGGCAAGCCCAGCCACAAGTGTTGCTTCGATCACTAGCGGATGGGCTGAGCAAACGGAGGTTATGGCCCGTGGCCGTCCGTTTGCAACGTCCTTAGCCAAGGATATCAAAGGGTGGTTGGTCATTTAGCTCCCTCAGGCGGGACGATTGACCCTGTCAGGCCAATACGACGACTTTGCTCAAGTGCCTGGGTGCAGACGTATCTTGCCCATGCATTTGAGCGATCCGTTCGCCTAGGAGCTGCAGCATGGGCAGGTAGACCAGACCCACCGAATCCTTCGCGGCATCGACGACAAAGCTGAGATCGCCCTTGCCGCCAAGGCCGATCACAAAAGCGCCCTTGGCACGCAATTCATCCGCCAGATTCTCTTCCTCGTCTCGCGTATCCGGGTGATAGAGAATTGTGACGGCGGAGCGTTTGTCGACCAGACTGATGGGTCCGTGCCTGTATTCGAGCGGATGATAAGCTTGTGTGAAGGCACAAGCCATTTCCTGCAACTTGAGGCCACCTTCCGCCGCGATGCCGTAGAGAGGGCCGCCACCAAGGAAGACGAAATGCGAGCGTGCCGACAAGGCGGACAAATCGCTCAAGGCCATTCGGTCAAGCATTTGTCGCGCGGCCGCAGTGGTGTCGGGACCAACATGATAACCGGCAAATCTCATTCCCATTAGCAGCATCAGGCTTGCTGACGCGGTCATTACGATCCCCTCGCTTGGGTGAGTGGGAGAAGCAATGAGCTGGTCTGAATTCGAAACGAGCGAGCTTGTGTCGTTGCAGGTGATGCCGATTACTTCGAGGCCATTGGAACGCGCCGCCCGCGCGGCGCGGACCAACTCCGAGGATTCTCCACTTCGCGAAACTGCAATTACAACGGAGTCGGTGGGATTAGCACAGTAGGATTCGGCCCTGCGGAACCATTCGTTACCTGGCACTGCAATCGCCTGATGACCGCGGTCATTCAAAAGCGCCGCGATCGCGAGAGCGAGGTTGTAGGAGGTGCCGCAACCCAGCACGATGTGAGTCTTCCCGGGCCGGGGGCTGAGCTCCACATCTGTTAGTGCGTCCCAAAAGGAAAACTGCTCATGGATGGAAGCTTCTGTCGCATTCATGTGATGCCTTTCCCGATTGGGCGAAAGATTGACGATGTTAGGGCTGGCCCTGAGCGATCCCGTCAAGGGGACGTAAATGCCCGGACAAGCTCAGCGGTGAATGTTTCGGCGAAGGCGTCCTCCGGCTGGATGCCTGCAGTCTGCAAAGCGCTCCACACGGCGCCACCGACGGGCGTCAAGATTGCTGGTTGGCATGGCCCGTTCATACGGGTCATGTGGTGCATGACCGTAGAGCTATCGAACACACTCCCCGCAGGGCTCCACGCTTGGCCGATGTGACCTGCCAAGCGTTGCGCCGTTTTTAGCTGGATCGTCAGCTCGGCTGCCGCTGCGGTCATAATCGCTATGGCGGTTTCATCGCCTTTATCGGCGAGGCGATCCACGAAACGCGCTAGCGTTGCGATCTCCGACCGCTGGTGTTTTCTCGAAAGGCACCACCCCATCATGGCGTCGTGCCAATCTCTGTCCTGTGCACCAATCTCGCTCAACAAGGCTGCTGCGAAGGCGGGAGCGTCTAAGCGACCATCCAAGGCCTGACTGGCCCTCCTCAGTGCAAGCTGCCCGATCCAATAGGCGCCGCCTTCATCACTGAAAATCTCACCCCAGCCCCCAGCTCTGGTGATCCGACCTTCGCTGCCTTTTGCCAGGACCATCGATCCAGTCCCGGCAAGAACCAACGTGCCTGGGCCGTTCAAGAAGGCTCCATCAAGCGCGACGCGAACGTCGTTCTCGTTTCGATGGGGTATCGGCAAATATTCGCTGACGGCTTTGTCCATGGCGTCGGTGACGGCTCGGATTTCTCCGTGACCGGGAAGGCCCAAAACGGCGAAGCGTATCGATGAATGGAGTGGGGATACGGCGAGCAGCAATTCCTCGAGGTTCTCGCGCCATTTGGAATTATCCATAGGATTGATTCCTGCACCGGCGGTGGCGAGGACGATGCGACCGTCAGATGCGGCCACGACCAATTGAGTTTTGGTCCCGCCACCATCTAGCCCGAGCACCAGCGTATCCATCAGGCGGCTGTCTCTTCTACGGTCGCGTCGCCGCCGATCGTGAGATGCACCCCCATGTTCCTGATACGCTGTTGCCAATCCGGCGGAACGTCTTGATCGGTGATGGAGTGGGTGCACGCAGAAAGCGGCGCCACGAGGTAAGTCGCTGCGCGTGCGAACTTGCTATGATCGGCAAGTAGGATGCGCTCGGTCGAGCGACCAAGCATGCGGGCGTTGATGCTGGCCTCGGACAGATCGATGCTGTAGATGGCTCCATCGTCCTTGATAGCGCTCGCGCCAAGAAAGAGTTGGTCGAACCACAGCCTGTCCAACATCGATTCAGCGAGGGGGCCGACCAAGGAGGCGTTCTCATTACGCAAATTGCCCCCAAGGACGGTAACCTTGACTTTAGGCGTGTTGAGGAGCGCTTGCGCGACAGCAAGGCCGTTGGTGAAGACCGTTAGCGGAAGTGGCTCGATGCGCAGCCGCTGCGCCAGTTGCAGCACAGTAGTGCCGGCATCGAGAAACACGGTCGAATGCGGCTTGAGCATCTTGTAAGCGGCGTCGGCGATCGCGCGCTTGGCGTCGGCGTTTTCGCTCTCGCGCTCGTTGAAGCTTACCTCGACATTGGATCCGGCCGCGAGGCGGGCGCCACCATGGACTCGATCGATGACGCCTTCCTCTTCAAGGACGACGAGGTCCCGACGCAGAGTCGGTAGTGATGCGCCGATCGCACTCGCCAGATCATTGATGTTCGAGGGTCCGTTTAAATACAAATAGTGCCGAATCCTATTGAGGCGGTCGTCCTTCATCCAAGGCTCCTGCGCTGCCAAGTTTGCCTTGAAGCGAATAGCGCACACATCCAGAGATAGTCAATCAGATTTGTGATCGATTTTGATCTTTTGGGCTGTTTCCCCGATTTTGAGACCAAAGCCTAAGGGCTTGGAACGGCGATAAGTTGATAAAAATCTCGAAATTCTGTAGGTTTCGGCATACGATCAGTTTCGATCACATTTATGATTGACATGCCCGAAATCGCTCAGGTAGCATCTGGGCACGATCAAGGAGGAGTGGAATGACATTCGCGGAGCAGGCCAACTCGGCCATCAAGCGCTTTCTTGATGTTCCGGCAGCGATCGAGCGCCTGAGAGATGCTGTTCGGATCGATACGATCACTGGCAACGAAGCGAACATCATTCCATTCTTCAAATCAGAGTTCGAGAAGCTGGGCCTCGAGAAGATCACAGTGCGTGACTTCCTGCCCGGTCGGCCCAACTTGTGGGGTACCCTTCGTGGTACTGGCGGCGGGCGGAAGGTGCTCATCGTCGGGCATACAGATACCGTCCATGTCAGGGGCTGGACAGAACGCTGGGCAGGTGACGAACGAGAAAGTCCGTTCGGTGGCGCGGTCATCGACGGACAAATGTGGGGACGCGGCGCCTCTGATTTGAAGGCAGGCCTTTGCACCGGAATTTCGGCGTTGGCCACACTCAACGCAGCCGGAACAGTTCTAAAGGGTGATGTCACGCTCGCATTCGTCGGCGACGAGGAAAGCGGCGAGCCCGGCAGTGGTATCAGCGCAGGCATGCGAGCGCTGGTCGCTGCGATCAAGTCGGGAGAAGTCGATCTTCCCGATTTCGCAATTTACGTCGAACCGACGACGCTTGATGTCTATCCCGCCCATATGGGCTTCATGATCGTCGACATTACAGTGACTGGCCGTACATCGTATGTGGGCGTGCCGGAAAAAGGCGTAGACGCACTCAAGGCGACAAACGCAATTCTGAGCGCACTTTGGGAGCTTTCAGATCGCCTGGATCGTGCCGGAAACCACGACCTTGTCGGGCGTTCGTTCATCCTCGTCACGTCGATCGAGGGAGGCGGCTACATAGCTGTGCCCGGTGAGTGCAAATTCAGCCTGCTGCGCAAACTTCGTCCTGGTGAATCGCTCGACGTCGCGCGCACGGAAATAGAGTCGGCCGTTGCAGCCGCGGATTTGCATCCAGAAATTCGCGTCTCGTTCGACTATCCGGCGGGCCGCAATCACCCCCTTGGCGGCACGCCGTTTGACGGCGATCCGACGCACGCAGCCGTGGTCCGACTTGCTGAAGCAGTGAAATCTGTGCGCCCAGACCGCGGACGGATCGTCGGCGGACCTTTCTGGTCCGAGGCTCCATTTCTCGCAGAGCTTGGCATTCCGACGGCATATTTTGCACCGGGCGATATCCAGATCTGCCATGGCCTCGAGGAGCGTGTCTCGCTCGAAGAATATCGCGACGGCATTTCGGCCTTATCTGCCTTCCTGGCGGACTACTGCGGCTAACCCGCCGTCCACAATCAACTGCAGATGATGTTAGGGAGGAGTGAACCCATGAGACTGTCTCGACTTCTAGCTCTGAGCGTGCTCGCGGTGTCGATGGCAATGCCTGCCACCGGATGGGCGCAGTCCAAAGCCGCTGGGCCGAAAGGCGAGGCTGCAACCCCTTCCAGCGAAATCCGGCTGACCGACGACGACGTTGCCAAATTGAAAGCCGGGCACCATACGGCAGCCATGGTTTGGCACATGGCGCAAGAATACACGAGCGCGGTAACCGCGGGTGCGCAGGATGAACTGGACCGACTTGGGATCAAGGTTCTGGCTATCACCGAGGCTGGCTTTGATGCCGCCAGGCAGCAGAACAACCTGGAAACTGTCATGGTGCGCAATCCGGACGTTGTCCTGACGCTCCCCGTTGACCCAGTCTCGGCTGGCGAGGCTTTCCGCCCGGCGCTCAAGCAAGGCACCAAATTCGTCATCGTGGATAACGCGCCTGCGGGCTGGGTGCAGGGCAAGGACTACGTCACCGTAGTCACCGACAACAATTATGAGATGGGCAAGCACACGGCCGACGCGCTCGCCGAGGCGATCGGATCCAAAGGAAAGGTCGGCATGATCTACTACGATGCTGACTTCTTCGTCACAAACATGCGTGACAAGGCCTTCAAGGACACGATCGCGGCAAGCTATCCCGACATCAAGATCGTAGCCGAGCAGGGCTTCGCCGATCCCCGTCGAGTCCAGGAGATCGCGGACGCCATGTTGCTCCAGCATCCCGATCTCGACGGAATCTACACCAGTTGGGGCGAGCCGGCCGAAGGAGCACTAGCCGCGCTTCGGGCTGCCAAGAATGATCATGTGAAGATCTCGACGCTCGACGTCAATGAAGTCATCGGGCTCGATATGGCCAAGGATGGCAACATCGCCTCGATCACTGTCGATGAGGCCTATGAGATCGGCCGCGCTTTGGGAACCGCGGCAGGCCGCGCGCTGCTCGGCAAGAACGTGCCTCCTTACGTAGTCGTGCCCGCAGTCACTCTCACAAAGGCCAACCTCGTCGACGGCTGGTACCTGTCCATGCACCGCCAGGCGCCGCAGTCGATCAAAAGCGCTTTGGGCCAGTGAAAGACCGCCGGTAGAGAGCACCTCTCCGGACCGGCTGCTCCGCACGAGAGATTACCCGGACTTGCCACGGTCCGGCCGAGCGCATCCTCCCGCTCAAACGATCCGTGGCGGCACTGTGGCTTGTCAGCCATCCGAAACGGCCAACTGACAAAGGTGCCGTCTGAAGTGACAAACAATGGGAGTAACAACATGAAAAGATTGCATTGGGCATTTCTAGGCGCGGCGTTGGGGTCTCTCGCCATGGCAGGCGGGGCTTGGGCGCAGTCAAAGACGGTCGGCCCTAAAGGCGAGCCGGCGACGGCATCCAGCGAACTCACACTCAGCGACCAGGAGATCGCGAAGCTAAAGGATGGGCATTACAAGGCGGCCTTGGTCTGGCACATGGCGCAGGAATTCACCAATGCCGTGACGGCCGGCGCCAAGGATGAATTTGGCCGTATTGGTATTCAGGTGGTGGCCACGACCGAGGCTGGCTTCGACGCGGCCAGACAGAAGAACAATCTGGATACCGTCATGGCTCAGAATCCGAACGTGATCCTGACCATTCCGGTCGATCCGGTTTCCGCTGGAAGCTCGTTTCGCTCCGCGCTCGATCAGGGCGCCAAGTTCGTCATTCTATCAAACCCACCGGCCGGCTGGACGCAGGGCAAGGACTACGTGACGATTGTCACGGACGACATCTATGAGATGGGCAAGCAGACCGCCGATGGGCTTGCCAAGGCGATCGGCTCCAAAGGCAAGGTCGGCATGATCTACTACGATGCCGATTTTTATGTGACGAACCAGCGCGACCGGGCATTCCGCGAGACGATCGCCAACAGCTATCCAAACATCCAGATCGTCGCCCAACAGGGCTTCTCCGATCCGGCACGCGTCCAGGAAATTGCCGATGCAATGCTGCTCCAACATCCGGATCTCGACGGTATCTACACGACGTGGGGAGAACCCGCCGAAGGCGCACTTGCAGCGCTGAGGGCGGCCAAAAATGACCATGTGAAGATTTCCACCCTCGACGTCAGCGAAGTGATTGGGCTCGACATGGCAAAGGACGGCAATGTCGCATCGATCACTGTAGACGAGGCGTATGAGATTGGGCGGGCCATGGCGACGGCGGCTGGATACCAGCTGCTTGGCAAGAATGTCCCTCCATTCGTGGTGGTGCCCGCACTGACTCTTACCAAGGCCAATCTTGTCGAGGGCTGGTATCAGTCGATGCATCGCGAGGCGCCCCAGTCAGTCAAGTCCGCCTTGGGCAAGTAGGGAAAGTCTTCTCACCAGGAAATGCGACCAGTGAACAATCTCGCCGTCAGAATGCGATCTATCGATCCGTCCAGTTATGTCGTCTACGTCGGCTTCCTGGTCATCTTCATAGTGTTTGGCTTTCTGTTGCGCGACGTCGGCTTCCTTACGCCGCGCAACCTTCTCAACATCGTTCAGCAGACCGCTCCGATCACCGTCATGGCGGTGGCCACGGTTTTTGTCTTCACCGCAGGCGAGATCGATCTGTCGATTGGCTCGATCGTCGCCAATGCGGCCCTGGTCGCTGCTGTAGTCATGCAGGGATATCCCTGGCCGCTTGCGGTGCTTGCCGGCCTGTTGGTCGGGCTTGCCATCGGCATCCTCAACGGCGCTCTCGTCGCCTATCTGAAGCTGCCGTCTTTCCTTGTGACATTGGCAACGATGGGGCTGTTTGCCGGCACAGCTCGATGGCTGACGGACCTGCGCTCTATTCCCGTCACCGATCCGACATTCACCGGCCTTTTTGGCTCGGGAAGTCTCCTCGGAATCCCATCTCTGGTCATATGGACCGCAGGGGTAATTGCCGTTGGTCAGTTCGTATTTCGCAGTCGTCGCTTTGGGGCTCACGTTCACGCCGTCGGAGACAATCCAGCGGCAGCGCGCGCCACCGGAATTCGCGTCCCACATATTCGCTTTGCGGTGATCGTGCTCAGTGGCACCTGTGCGGCTCTTGCCGGGCTGCTTTATGCCGGGCGCCTCAACGCGGCGCGCTACACGTTTGGCGAACTCGATCTTTTGACGGTGATTGCGGCTGTGATTGTTGGCGGCACCAGGCTCAACGGCGGAACTGGAACCGTTCTCGGAGCGCTCATCGGTTCGCTGATGATGGGAATGCTCAACAACGGTTTGATCCTGATGGGGCTCGACGTTTCGCAGCAGATGATCATTCGCGGAGGGATTATCCTGGGTGCCGTTGCGCTCACACTGCGTGATCCAAGTCGATGACGCTCGATCCGAGGACTCAAAAAGCGCATCAAGGAACGATCATGGATCAAGCTCTCACTATCGCAAAACCGGGCGACAACAAAACACCCGTGCTTGCGCTTCGCAACGTTCAGAAGCAGTTCGCGGGCATCACAGCGATCCAGTCGTTCAATCTGGAAATCATGCCTGGCGAAATCGTCGCCCTGGTCGGCGACAACGGTGCCGGGAAATCGACGCTGATCAAAATCATCGCCGGCGTCTTCCCGCCAACATCGGGCCAGATTGCCGTCGATGGCCGGGACGTCCATTTCACCAATCCTCGACAGTCGCAGGATCGAGGCATTCAGGTTGTCTTCCAGGACCTGGCGCTTGCCGACAGCCAGCCGGTCTACATGAACATGTTTCTCGGACGGGAGAAGGTGAAGGGGCCTCTACGGCGACTCGATCGACGCGGAATGATCAAAGAGACCGAAGAACTGGTCCGCGCACTCGATGTCAGAATCCCGTCCGCCAAGGTGAAGATCCGCGATTTGTCGGGAGGACAGCGCCAGGGCGTCGCGATCGCTCGAGCAACGCATTGGGCGGGCAAGCTGGTTCTGATGGACGAACCGACGGCGGCGCTCGGAGTGGCAGAGACCGCCCGTGTGGAGAACAACATCAAGACCCTCAAGGCACAGAATCGCGCGATCCTGATTATCAGCCACAATCTCGATCAGGTCTTCAGGCTTGCCGACCGCATATGCGTGCTGCGTCGCGGTGTGCAGGTGGGCGTCAAACGCACCAGCGAAACCACCAACAACGAAATCGTGTCGATGATAACCGGTCTGTCCTCCTCATAAGCCGGATCCAACAAAACCGATACAACGCAAGCTCGAGGCTACTTTCCATGTTCATGCAACGGCTCATCGATCGCAACCCGGACCTTCTCAAGGCTGCCGTCGACCTGCATCAGTCTGGCCGCATTCCCGCGAACACGTTTCTCATCGACCTCGATACCATCGCCGAGAATGCAAGGATTCTGAGCGCGACGGCCGAACGCCTGGGCCTGAAAACCTACATCATGACCAAGCAGTTTGCCCGCAACCCCTTCGTCTCGAAAGTGGCGCAAGCGGCGGGTCTCGGAGGCGTGGTCGCTGTTGACATCAATTGCGCTCTGATGGCCCGGCGCTACGGAATTCCTGTTGGGCACATGGGACACCTCAATCAAATCCCGCGCGGGCAAATCGCAACGGCGGTCTTCATGCGTCCCGAGGTGATGACCGTCTATAACGTCGAGCATGCCGAATGGATCGACGAGGCCGCGGCTAATGAAGGCATCGTTCAGGACGTGCTGATCCGGGTCAGCGCCCCCGGCGACATCTTCTTTGATGGTCAGGAAGGCGGCTTCGACGAAAGCGAGGTAGCCCAGGCCGCGGGCGCGATTGGCAAACTTCGAAACGTTCGCCTAGTCGGCGTGACGGCCTTCCCCTGTATCCGATACAATCCAAACCGGGGTGACAAGGCCGAGCCAACTCCCAACCTGCAGACCATCTTGCGCGCTGCCGACACACTGCGCGGCATGGGCGTAGATGTGCGACAGGTCAACACGCCTGGCAACACGGCGGCGGACACCATGCCTGTCTTGGCGAGCTTGGGCGCAACCCATGTCGAACCGGGCAACGGCATTTCCGGCACCACACCCAATCACGCCTATCGAGCCGACCTGCCCGAACGCCCTGCCTATGTCTATGTGAGTGAGATCTCCCACCACGTTGGCACTAGGGCTTATGCCTATGGTGGCGGCGTCTATCACGACATGCATATGCCAGGTTCGCCGGGCGCTCTGGTGGGCGCGACATGGGAAGAGGCACGGGCCAATGGCGTCGAATACCGACACGACATCAAGCAGGTGATCGACTATCACGCGGTGCTTGAGCCTGGTGCCAATTGCCGCCCTGGAGATACGGCCTTGCTTGGCTATCGTACACAGATGCAGATGACCCGCTCTTACATCGCCTGTGTGTCGGGGTTGTCGAAGGGCTCGGCTCGGCTACATACCATCTTCGACTGGGCCTGTACGCCGCTGGATGCCAGCCTAGAACCTGTAGCACCTGCAATGGTGCGGGCCGAAGTGGACGAGATTGGAGCCGCCTAGCGGCAGGATCTGAAAACACTTAGCTCTCGCTCGCCGGTGCAGATTTTCATTAAGCCACACAAGCACAAGGCCACCGCGCCGGAGGCGTTCCGGCCTCAGCCGAAAAGTTGACAACACTTTGCGTCTTGAGGATTGCGTGGCGGCGAGGCGCGGCGGATCGCGTTCTGCGCATGGGTAAAGGACTTACGTCACAGGGGAGGAAGCGTCGGTCATGTTTCAGGACCGGCACTTTCGATGGCCGCTGAGGGCCTTCTGGCCAACGGGATGTCACCGCGCATGTATGACATCTTCAATAGATTTGCCGAGCAGCTTGCAGGCAGCATTGACACGCTTGATCTGCACAACGCATTGGCCGAGACGGCGTCGTCGCTCGATCTCCCGTCTTTCGCCTATCTCTTTCCTTCGGTCGGGGCGAACCGCGCGACGGACCTGATCTCCACGTACCCTCAGCGCTGGACATCTCATTACCTTGATAGGCGCTATGAAGGCGTCGACCCGGTGATTCATTTGGCGCGTGGTCGCCAAGAAGTGTTCCACTGGGGTGCGGATGGCGGTGTTCTCGATCTGTCGACAACGCAGCGACAGTTCATGGATGAGGCTACCCAGTTCGGCATTCGCTGCGGATTTACGATCCCGATCCATGATCGCCGCGGCTTGTTCGCCGCACTCACCTTCGCTTCCGACGAAAGACGGCCGCTATTTTTTCGTGTGATCGAGCGATATGAACGCGCGCTGCAGTTGGTCGCGGTTTTCTTCCATATCCAGGCCCGCCAAAGGCTGACGACGAGCCGCATGGTCGACGGCGTTGTTTTATCGCGCAGGGAAATGGAGTGCCTTCAATGGGCTGCCCGTGGCAAATCGGCATGGGACATCGGCCACATTTTAGGGATTAGTCAGCGCACGGCTGCTTTCCATCTCGACAATGCCAAGAAGAAACTCGGCGTGCGAACAATCACACAAGCGGCCATTCGTTTTGCCATTTCCAGATCATCGGACTTGACCTGAACGTCGCCGGACCTGTGTACATGCACAGGTTGTAGCGGCAGCGGTCCTCACCTCCAATCGCGCATGAAATCATGCGATTGGAGAAGGCCGAAATGATGCAATTGATCACGCCCGATCGTTACGCTGAATTCAGCCGCGAGCTCGATGAAATGCACCGTTTGCGTCATCGCGTCTTTCGGGATCGTCTGAATTGGGATGTCTCGGTGCACGGCGGTTACGAGCTCGATTCCTACGACGCTCTCAGTCCGCACTACCTGCTGCTCAGGACGCCGGCGGGGCGCATCGAGGGCTGCGTGCGTCTGTTGCCAACAACCGGCCCCACGATGTTGCGTGATAGCTTCTCCGTTCTCCTCGGGGATCGCCCGGCGCCAGAGGATCCGCGTATCTGGGAAAGCAGTCGCTTCGCGCTCGATGTTCCATCGTCCGCGCCGAAAGAGTCAGGCTTGGCGCTGGGCACCTATGAGCTTTTTGCGGGGATGATCGAATTTGGACTGTCGCACGACTTGGGCAGCATCGTCACGGTAACGGACTTGCGGATCGAACGGATCTTGCGCCGCGCCGGCTGGCCGCTTGAGCGCCTTTCCGAACCTCAGACCATCGGCACGACCCGCGCCGTTGCCGGCTATCTTGAGGTCTCCACCGCCAGCTTGGAAGCGGTCCTGCACAATAGCGGGTTAAAGGCGCCGGTGCTGTGGGCGCCAGTCATGAAGAGCGCCCGAAATTCCAATTGATTGGAAACGACCATGAGCACGACAGATGCCGTCAGGGCTTGGCCCGACTGGCAAGACGATGAGACGTATGCCTATTGCGCGCAACTCACCAGTCTCGGCTGGGCATGGGAATTCTTGCGGCGCAATCCGCTTTTCCTGAGAGATCTCGCTGTGATCTCGCACCGGATCGAGCCTTCGCGATCGCGAGCAGTGACAGTCACCACTCTGGCGACACTTGCGATCGACCTGTCGTCGTGGGGTCTGATTTTTTGCAAGCTCGAGTGCCAGCGACGCGCGAGTCTTCTGGCATCCTGATCAATGTGCACACGTTCTCCAACTCGTTGCCGAATCCGCTGTGGGGGCTGACGGCACGGAAACATTTGCCATTGATGCGCTCACTTGCGGCGTCTCCATTTTCCGCACAGTGGACGGCTGGCAGCACGTTCTGATCGAAGATCATCGCAGAAGTTTGCGACTGGCTGTTTGCGGGTCAGACCTTCTCGGCCCGGTGCAACTGAAATCCAACGCGCTCTGGCCGCCGTCGGAAATCAGGCAGCGGCTGAACAGGCTCGAGTGCTTGAACGCACTCCGTTCGACAGGACGTCTGCCGCCTAGGTTTTTTCCAGTCGAACCGCGGCGCGCACGGTTGCGGTCCGTGTTGCGGGCCCTCGATGGCTCCATCTCCGGCGCCTCCCATCGCGAGATCGGAACTGCGCTTTTCGGCAAGGCGCGTATGGAGCGCGATTGGACCGACCCCGGCGATCACCTTCGCGATATCGTGCGCCGAGCAGTCAGGCGGGGGCACGCACTGATGACCGGCGGATACAGGCGATTCCTTCAGTAGGTTCGCTCTGTCGATCAACTCGCAAAGAGATCCTTGTATCCGCTGCTTATCAGCCAGCGCGTCCGATCAAGATGGCTTCGAACTGCCTTGCAGGCACGATCTGGTTCCAGGGTCGGATCGATGTCCAGGATGGTCTGCGCCATCTCCTCCTCGCTGGCATTGTCGGCGCACGCGTCGATGAGCTTCAGGTAGATCGCGAAATGTTGCTGGTCGTAAGCAGTCAGGCTGTCGGCCCAAGGGACTTGGTCGGCGATTTGATTGGGCATCATTCTATTTCTTTGCTGGCGTGCAGTTCGGCTCGCGATACAGACACAAACCGGCGTGCTCAGGATTACGACCCCCTAGCAAAACTGCTCAGGTTGTATGTTTGTAGAGAATACTCCGTGGTGAAATGCTCTACAAGAGGATGGCCTCCCTCGAATGGAAATTCGAGAGGTCTTTGCTCGCAATCTGCGGAAGCATCGCCAGCGAAAGAAGCTGTCGCAAGAAGCGTTGGCGCATGAGGCCGGTGTCGATAGAACGTATGTGAGCGCGCTTGAACGTGGTGTTTATGCGGCAAGCATAGACACGGTAGCACGACTCGCGAAGGCACTTGGGATTGAGCCGGCGGATTTGCTAGATCCCGATTCTCGCTAAGGCAAGCCGGATAAGAAGCAATTGCTGATCGACAGCAAATCGGGGCTAAGGTGCCTGCGCGCTGAAGGCGCGCATCGGGTGCTCGTGAACCGAGCCCGAAGAGGCGGTCTCGGCCATACGGCTTCGCCCCCTGGCACTGCAGCTTTGCTAGAATGTTCTCGTCAACGAGCCAGACGTTGCGAGGCGACGACACGTCTGGTGTTCACGGTGCGCAGACGGGAATTCCGAGCTTTTGGCGCCCGGCTGGAGTTTCTGCGAAAATACGATAGATGACCGAGCGAAGAGCAGCCACGACAGACGGAGCACATTTGACATGTCGGAAGAAGATACCAACCTGAAAACCGCGCTTATCGAACTCACCGCGGACATCGTATCTGCATATGTCAGCAAAAATGCAGTGCCGGTCGCATCTCTCCCGGAACTCATCGAGAGCATAAACCTGTCGCTGGCCAAGATCGGTCAGCCGGCTGAGCCCGAGAAGCCGGCCCAGACTCCTGCCGTCAATCCGAAGCGTTCGGTGTTTCCAGACTACATCGTCTGTCTCGAGGACGGGAAGAAATTTAAGTCGTTGAAGCGCCACCTCAACGTCCACTATGGACTTTCGCCCGACGAGTATCGCGTCAAATGGGGGTTGCCGCGCGATTACCCCATGGTGGCGCCGAGCTATGCGGCAACACGGTCGGCCTTGGCGAAGTCGAGTGGGCTTGGTCGCAAAGCCGCTGCCAAGCCGGCCCGAATGACACAGGCGAAGCGCAAGCGGGCCTGAGAGCGATCGATTACGATCGAACAGGAAGCCGTCGACACCGGGCTGGTTCGTATTGACCGCGCATCGGTCAGCGAGGCAGCGAGAAAATCTCCAGTCGAACTGGACCGCCCTTGTCGCAACTCGTGCAGAACAGCGCCCGCTCGACAGTGCTGAACAGCGCGCCCCTGCCATAGCGCTTGATAAGACCCGCAGGTTTGACCTGGGCATGATGCGAGCAGTTTCTGCACCATGCTCGCAAAGTATGCCAGCTCCTCAAATCGCCAAGCGCGACGTCGAGGCCAGCGTGGATGGTTCCGTCAACGATCGTTTCCGGCGCCAGGGTCGGCTCGCCCGGCGTAATCAGCTTCTCGATCACATGATGGCCGTTGTGGTGGATGAGCAGCATACCGGGCCTGCGCCGAATTGCTGACTGCCAAGCCGCCTGGCTGACGAAGAAGTCAGGGCTTCGACAAATCGTCTCGATCCGGCTGCTTTCGTCGCGGTCCCAAACCTCAATGCGGAAATTGTCTTCGGCCGTCTTCGCCATTGCTCCGCCCGGCCGCGGCATGCGACCTGTTTCCTACCCAATTCCGCTGTTCGATGCCCAGAGATAGGCGCCGGGATTTTGGATCGTCAAGAGCTGGTTGACTGTTGTGTTCTCTTTTTGTTCACTAATGGCTAAAGTGCCACAAAGGTGAAAGCGGTCGCTCAGGACTTCTCCTGGCGCACGGTTTCCACCGACAGCGAATTCGCCGGCAGGGGCTGCAGAAGCTCGCCTTCCGGCTTCGTCAAGGAGAGCCAGGCAGACCAGTTCTCAGGTTGGAGGACGACGACTTGCCGGTTGTGATACGGCGCGATGTCCGGGCCAGGATCCGTCGTCAGCATCGTGAACGTCGGTGGTTTGTTGCCGGTCGCCTCCCGCCAAAGGCCCGCGATCGCCATGAAAGGAGCGCCATTCAGTGTGAAGCGGTGCTTGGCCTTCGGGTATTTCGTGCCGGTGAATTCAAAGAAGGCTGACGCCGGCACCAGGCAACGTTTGCTGTTGGCGAACTGCCGTCCCTCCGAGCGGAAATTGAACACCGGGCCGCCCTTCGGTCCGGCCGGCGGGAAACCAAACGTCATCGGCGTCAGCTCGACGCCGTTGTCGCCCACAGCTCGTATGATCGGCGCCGGATCGTTGATGCGAATATCGTCAGCCTGCGGCAGGTCGAGCTCGGTTTGATGGGTCGGGATCTTAAGCGCCAGCGACTCCATCATCCGGCAATATTCGGCCCAGGCGATATGCTGCTCGTAGTCGTTGCACATGGCGATCTCCCAACGGGCCACTCTAGGCAAATGACAATGCTGGACAAATCTCAAAGCATGAAGGCTCGCTGAGTTCCTTCCCACGGTGAGCGACAGGTCGCTCGAAGTCTTTGTTTGTTTGGCCTTCCCGGCGCGAGGTGGGCGGCACTTCCTTCTAGGCCCGCCGCGGCGGCCCGCAACCCTGCGCTTCGCTCCGGGTCCTCCACTGACGTTTCGGTCCTGCGGATGCCGGCCACCTCTGACGGCGGGCCTTTCCGGTCGTTTTTCGCCGCCCACCCCGCTTCCGGGAAGGGCGCGCTGGAAGTGCGAACGGAGAGAGGGTCATGCGCAAAACCGGCAGACGGACAGCCCGTGGAGAGGTTGGCGGGAAGAAAGGTGAGCCGCCCAAGGCGAGCCTCTATTCGGAAATCACGGATCGGATCATCGCCGATCTGGAGCGGGGCTGTGTGCCTTGGGTCCAGCCTTGGGGCAGGGCAAAGGCAGGCCTTGGCCTGCCGAGGAATGCCGCCACCAGCCGCGCCTATTCCGGGATCAACATTCTGATCCTGTGGGGCGCGGTGATCGAACGCGGTTATCCCGGGCAGAACTGGCTGACCTTCCGGCAGGCGCTTTCGCTAGGCGGCAATGTCAGGAAAGGCGAGCACGGCACCACCATCGTGCATGCCGACCGCTTCATCCCGAAGAACGAGAAGGAGCGCGCCAAGCGGGACGACGACGAGCCGCAGGCGATCCCGTTCCTGAAACGCTTTACCGTCTTCAATGTCGCGCAATGCGAGGGATTGCCCGAACACCTGCTTGGTTCCGCCGAGCCGCTGCCCGAGCGTGAGATCGTCCCGCAGGCCGAGGCCCTCATTCGAGCCTCCGGCGCTGATATCCGTATTGGCGGCGATCGCGCTTTTTACATGCCGGGAGGCGACTTCATCCAGTTGCCGCCGCAACCGGCATTCTTCGACCAGATCAACTATTACCGCACCGGCTTTCACGAACTCGGGCACTGGACTGGGCATGCCAAGCGGCTTGCCCGCGACCTATCCGGCCCATTCGGCACCAAGACTTACGCCCGCGAAGAATTGGTCGCGGAGATCGCCGCAGCCTTCGTCTGCTCGACGCTTTGCATCGAGCCGACTGTGCGCCATGCCGATTATATCGGCTCTTGGCTTGGCGTGTTGCGCGAGGACAACCGCGCCATTTTCCGCGCCGCCAGTCTGGCTTCCAAGGCAGCCGATTTCATCCTCGCCTTTCGCAACGATGTCGAGGGCGAGGCGCGTGAGGGGATCGCGGCATGACCGCGCTCCATCCCGTTCGGTCTGAGACGGAGCCGACACCAAAGGGCGAGCAAGTGCTCATTCCCGGTGTCCGGGCAATCACGACGCGTGACCGGCTGGCGCTTCTGATGGACGCGCCGATGCGCCCGCGCGCGGCGCAAAAGCCCCTCGATATCGGCCTCTTCGATGAGGCCGCTCGCGACCAACTCGACCTGTTCTGACGAGGAGCTTCATCATGATCCTGATTACCGACGAATTGCGCGCTCGCCTGTTGGCGAATGGCGCGGCTGAGATCGAAACCGACCATGTGCCGGTCGTCAAATTCTTCAATCCGGTTGGTGCCGCGACGTGGCTTTTGACTGAACTCGACGCCGATGGCGACACGCTTTTTGGCCTTTGCGATCTCGGCCTTGGTTTTCCCGAACTCGGCAGCGTCAACCTAGCCGAACTGCAAGGCGTGAAGGTGCCGTTCGGCCTTGGCGTCGAGCGCGATCTCTATTTCCGCGCCCGCTTTTCGCTCTCGGTTTACGCCGAAGCCGCGCGCCTTGCCGGCCACATCACCGAGGACGAGCGGCTTTTGCGGCAAGCCGCCGCCGCGCTCTCGATCTCGATCCCCGAGCTTCCGCCCGACATGGCGGAATGACCGCGCCATCCTGGCGCAAAGCCCGTCGCGCCGCTGGGCCTACGGCCTCGCGGAGAGGGGCGTTTCACACCCAAGTCAAGGAGAATAGCCATGCAGCTTGCCCATGTTTCCATCGATCATCTGAGCGTGTCGGCCATCAACATGCGTCATTCCAGGCGCGCGCCCGACATCTCGGATATCCTGCCCTCCGTCCGTGCGCGTGGCGTTCTGGTGCCGCTTCTAGTGCGGCCCAACGGCTCGCCCGACACCTTCGAAATCGTCGCCGGACGGCGACGCTACTTCGCGGCGAAGACCGTCGCCGACGAGCGCGGAGAAGCCGAGCCGCTGCCTTGCGCCATCATGGAAGATGGCGATGACGCCGACGCGCTCGAAGCCTCGCTGATCGAGAACATCGCGCGGCTCGATCCCGACGAGGTCTCGCAATGGGAAACCTTCGTCAGGCTGATCAAGGAAGGGCGCGGTATAGGCGACATCGCCACAACCTTCGGCCTCACCGAACAACTGGTGAAGCGCATTCTTGCGCTTGGCGATCTCTTGCCCAAAATCCGTGAAGCCTATCGCCGCGAGGAGATCGACACCGAGACGGTGCGTCATCTGACCATGGCCTCAAAAGCGCAGCAGAAGAGTTGGCTCGCGCTGTATGCCGATCCGAACCAGCATGCGCCGCGCGGCTGGCAACTCAAACAATGGCTGTTCGGCGGGCAGTCGATCTCGACCAAGGTGGCGCTGTTTGCCGTCGAGGACTATGCCGGCCTGATCGTGTCGGACCTGTTCGGCGAAGACAGCTACTTCTCTGACGCTGACCTCTTCTGGCAGAAGCAGAACGAGGCAATCGCCGCCAGACACGAGGCCTATATGGAGGCCGGCTGGCCGGAGGTCGTGGTGCTGGAACCCGGCCAGTATTTCCATTCATGGGACTACGAAAAGACGCCCAAGAAAAAGGGTGGCAAGGTCGTCGTAGCGGTCACGCAGCGTGGCGAAGTCGAGTTCCACGAAGGTTATCTGTCGCGCAAGGAGGCGCGCCGCGCGCGGTCGAACGGCGATGAAGGCGAGGGGAGCGATCCGCCAGCCAAGCTCTCACGCCCTGAACTCAGCGGCCCGCTGCAGAACTATGTCGATCTGCACCGCCACGCCGCCGTGCGACTCGCGATGCTCGACCATCCGGGGGTCGCCTTGCGCCTGATGGTGGCCCATGCCATCGCCGGTTCGTCTCTCTGGCAGGTGCGTATCGAGCCGCATCGTGCGGCCAATGCGGAGATTGCCGCCAGCGTTGCCGCAGGCAGCGCCGAAGCAAGCTTTGGCGAGAACCGGCGTACGATCTCTGCGCTGCTTGGGCAGGCGGACGAAGACGGACCCGTCGCCGGTGGCCATGGCGACGAGTTCGCGCTCGCCAGCATCTTCGCCCGCTTGCTTGCCCTCTCCGACATCGATGTCCTGCGTGTCCTGGCGCTGGTGATGGCCGAGACGCTTGCGTCGGGCAGCGCGATTGTCGAGGCGTTGGGCAATCACCTGACGGTTGATATGCGGAACTCTTGGCAGCCTGACGACGCCTTCTTCGACCTCCTGCGCGACCGGGAAGTCGCTAACGCGATGCTTGCCGATGTCGGCGGCAAGCTGGTGGCCGAAGGCAACGCATCGGAGAAGGTGAAGACGCAAAAGAAGATCATCCGCGACTTCCTTGCCGGCGACAACGGCAGGGAGAAAGTCGATGGCTGGTTGCCGCACTGGATGCATTTCCCCGCGTCGAGCTACACCGAGCGCGGCGGCTTCCGGACCGTCGAGCAGTGGGCCAGGGTGCGGTCGCTGTTCGTCTGTGAGTGATCCCGCATGGCGAGCGGCGGAGCTTGTGCGGCCGTCGCTCGCCAGTTCATCCGGGTTGAGATCGAGTGCTTGCTAAAGCCGGGCGCGGAAGCAGATCGGTGCTGCACAGTCCGCGTTTCGAGCTAATGAATTGCATCAATCGCGGGCGCCGATTTGGCTTTGTCGCCGCCTGCCTCCTTGGGCACAGCGCGTGGAAGCAATGGCGCGGAGTCTCTGCATTGCCGCAGTGCCTGCATGTCCGCATGCCTGCCTGGTGACGTATACGATCGCGCGCTTCTCAGCCGTCTTTGATGATGCTGGCCGAGAACCATTCCCCTGCCGCTGGCTTGATGACCTATGAGCGGATCCGGCCCGCCCGAAACCCTCGACTGTCAGCTTTTTTCCCCGCCGCCTCTGGCGGCTTCCTCGCGCCGCTTCGCTTCAAAAAAGCTGCTTGCTCGGGTCCTCCGCTGCCGCTGCGGCCCTTTGGGTTCGGGCGGGCCGGACGCGCCCATCACGGTCAGCCATCGCAAGGGAATGGTTCCCGGCGAGCCTCAACAAGGAGAACTGACATGACCGCGATCGGATACGTCACCAAGCAGGAAAACGGCGCCTACAAGGGCCAGCTCAAGACCCTCAGCGTCCGTGCCGACATCGACATCGTGCCCAATCAGGCAAAGAGCGCCGACAACCATCCCGACTTCCGAGTGTTGACGCAAGGCATCGAAGTCGGCGCCGGCTGGGTGCGGACCGGCGAGGCTTCCGGCAAGGACTATGTAAGCCTGTCGATTGCAGCCCCTGAGTTCGGCCCGCGAAAACTCTACGCCAATCTCGGCCGAGCCGCCGGCCAGGACGACGACGAAACCTACGCCATCATCTGGAACCCGGTCGACTGACCGGGAGGCCTTGAAGGCCTCGCGCCGGCAACGGCGCGGGGCTTTCTCGCAGACCTCCGGCCCGAACTTCGCCCGCCGTAAGGGGCGGCGAAAACTCTCGGGCCACTCTTCGCCCGTCCCGCAAGCGCTTTGGCTCGCCGATCCTCGCTCCCGCCTTCAACCGGCGAAACGAGGATCACCATGGAAGACGAAAACGAACGCGCTGCTCGTGCCAAGAAGGGCAGCCCGTTTCTCAACACCGCGCAGGCCGCTTTCTACATCGGGCTATCGCAGCGCACGCTCGAGAAGATGCGGATCAAGGGCGCGGGTCCCAAATTCCGCAAGCACGGCCGCTTCGTCCGCTACCACATCGACGAGCTCGACGAGTGGTCGAAAGGCCAGTCGCAGGCGTCGCGTTCCGACAAGGAACGCGCCGAAACCGGCAATGCTGACAGCGGAGACCGGTCATGATCGAGCGGCCTTCCTTTCATCTTATCGGCAGCCGGCTGAAGCGCGTTCGCGCCCGCAAGGTGGCCGCCGCCGCTGCGCTTGGCGTCGCTTTGATCGGCTTTGCCGCTTTCGTGCGACCGTCGCCCTGGCTGGTCTGGAACGCTTCGCCCAGCGCGCCGCTCGGGCTTTACCGCGCCGGCTTCGGCCCGCCAAATCGTGGCGATCTTGTGCTCGTCCGCATGCCGGCAATGGTTGGCGCGCTGGCCGACCAGCGTGGCTATCTGCCCCGACATGTGCCGCTGGTGAAGCGCGTCGCGGCACTCCCGCACGACGATGCCTGCGCCTTCAACGAGGTCATCATCATCGGCGGCGAAATCGTCGCCCATCGTGAAAAATCGGACAGTCAGGGCCGCCCGCTGCCGTGGTGGAAGGAATGCCGCAAGCTCGCAGACAATGAGGTTTTTCTCCTCAACGGCGACGCCCCCGGCTCTTTCGACAGCCGGTATTTCGGGCCGGTGCCCAGTACCAATCTCATCGAGAGGCTCGTGCCGCTATGGACCGAGTAACCCTCCTGATGCTGGGCATGGTCGCTGTCGCGCCATGCGCCTGTTCCGCCGCGACCGGCGCACAGCCGATCGCCATCTCCTTGAGTCCGCAACTCGAAAAATGGCAGCGCTTCGTCGGCGAGGCAAGCACCCGGTTCCGTGTTCCACAGCGATGGGTCTATGCCGTCATGGAGGCCGAAAGCGGCGGCAGGACGATGCTCCATGGCCGGCCAATCACTTCCCGCGCCGGCGCCATGGGTCTCATGCAGGTGATGCCTCAGACCTATGAAGAGATGCGCGGCGAGCACGGCTTAGGCGCCAATCCATATGATCCGCACGACAACATCCTGGCCGGCACCGCCTATCTGCGGGCCATGTTCGACCGCTTCGGTTTCCCGGGAATGTTCGCGGCTTACAACGCCGGACCTGACCGCTACGACGACTATCTGCGGCACGGCCGGCCACTGCCGAGAGAGACCGTTTTGTATCTGGACGAGCTCAAGGCAGCGGGAATTTCCTCGAACGATACGAATCGGTTCGAGCGGAAATCTCAGGCGCCGAGCACGCTCGATATCCAGTCTGGACGGTCCCTGTTTTTCCTGCGGGACGGCATGTCAACAGCCGGTTCTGGAGGCGGGATTCTCGTGCCGCTTACGTCGCAGCAGGCAGGCTCACATCGGTCTGGCGGTTGATAGAGGCAGGGCAGCTTCTCGGCTGGATGAGTGGCCGGGAAGCAGGCCGGCGGAAGGCAAGATAAAGGCATCGCCTCCAAGAGGCGGCGAAGTCTTTGTCTGCACATCGTTTTTCCTGGAGGCTGCCTTCGGCTACAGGAGAACCGAAAGGCGCAAGCTGCTGGTTTTGCTGCAAAGTTTCCGGAGGCGGCCATGCCGGATGATGAATTCAAGCCCAGGCTCGGCAAAATCGGATCTCGCGGTTCGAAGGCCGGCAAGCGGTACGCCGGTCAGGTCCGAGCCGCGATCAACAGGGCGGGCGGCAACAGCCATCGAGATGGCCGCTTCGTTGGTAGTCGAATCGGGCGCGGCGGCGCTGCTGCCGCGGTGCTGAAATCGCGCGATCGACATGCTGCTTTCCGGCAACGGCGGGTGATGATCAAAGCGCGCGTCGTTAGGCTGGCCGGCAAGGGTATTGACGGAGCGCGCGCGCACCTTCGCTATCTGCAGCGCGACGGCGTCACCCGAGAGGGCGAGCCTGGTGCGCTCTACGGCGCCGACAGCGACCGGGTCGACGGCAAGGTTTTCCTCGAACGTGCGGGTGGCGATCGACACCAGTTCCGCTTCATCGTCGCTCCAGAAGACGGTATTGAGTATGACGACCTCAAGCCGCTGGCACGGCGCCTCATGGCGCAGATGCAAGAGGACCTCGGCACGAAGCTCGATTGGGTCGCCGTCGACCATTTCAACACCGGCCATCCGCACACGCATATCATCGTCCGCGGCAAGGATGACCGCGGCGAGAACCTGGTCATCTCGCGGGAGTATATTTCGTCCGGTTTGCGAGAGCGCGCGGCCGAGCTGGTCAGCCTAGATCTCGGCCCGCGCACCGACCGCGAGATCGAAGAGCGCCTGCGCCAGGAAATGGAGCAGGAACGCTTCACCAGCATCGATCGGCAGCTGCTCAGCATGCGGGACGATGATGGGTTTGTCTCGCCCACCAGCAGCGACGCGTTCCGGCAGACGCTGCACCAGGGTCGACTACGCAAGCTCGAGCGAATGGGGCTGGCCGAGGAAATTGGCTCTGGTCGGTGGCGCCTCGATGACGAACTCGAAGTTACGCTGCGCCGCATCGGCGGGCGCGGCGATATCATCAAGACCATGCATCGCAAGCTTACCGGCAAGGGGCTCGCCCGCAGTGTAGCCGATTACGTTGTGCATGACCGAGCGGAAGTGCCAACCCAGCCGATCCTTGGCCGGGTTGTCGCCCGCGGCCTCGCCGACGAGATCAGCGACCGGCACTATCTCATAGTTGACGGTGTGGATGGCAAAAGCCACTACATCGATATCGGCAGGGCCGAACCCGCCGAACCGACGCCGGACGGCTGCGTCGTGCGTGTGACTCCGAGGAATGCCGAGCCGAGGCAGGTCGACCGAACTATCGCCGACATCGCCGCCGCCAACGATGGCCGCTACAGCATCGACATTCATCTGAAGCATGATCCGTCCGCCACCCAACGCTTTGCCGAAACGCATGTGCGGCGGCTGGAAGCGATCCGGCGCGGCATCGCAGGCGTTCAACGCGAGCCGGACGGTACCTGGATCATCTCGCCAGGCCATCTGAACTGCGTCGCGGATTACGTCCGTCATCGGGCGAGGGCCGAGCCTGTCCTTGTCGACAAACTCTCTTCGATGCCACTGGAAAAACAGATTGGTTTCGATGGCGCCACCTGGATCGACGGGGAGCTTGTTTCCGATCGACCGGAGTCGCTGCGCGACTCTGGCTTCGGGCGCGAGGTGCGGGAGGCACAGGCCCGGCGGAGGCAGTGGCTGATTGCGCAAGGCCTCGCGCAGGAAGATCAGGACGGGATCTTCTATCGTGCCAACATGATTTCGGTCCTGAGCCAGCGCGAGTTAAACCGCGTCGCCGGTCAGCTCTCGGACCAGCTTGGCCTTTCGTATGCGGAAGCAGGACCTAGAAGTCGGATAGAGGGTCGGCTGCGCCAATCCGTCGAGCTTGCCAGTGGGAAGTACGCCGTGATCGAGAAGTCGCGCGAATTCACGCTGGTGCCATGGCGGCCGGTGCTTGAGCAGCACATTGGTAAGGAGGTCGCAGGAATCGTAAGCCGGGAGGGGATTTCCTGGACCTTGGGTCGGCAGAAGAGCGGGCCGAGTGTTTCATGACACTCGCTATGCAGTAATCACCGCCTCGTCGCCAGCGCTCCTCCGCGGCTGAACAAGGGCAAGAGCGCGGCTTCGGCCGTGCGTTCCGCCCAATGCTCACACAAGCTCGAATCGGATATAGCGGACGTTCATCGGATTGCCACACTATGTTGTGAACCCGCACGTCCAGAAACCGTTTGTCAGTTGTGCAAAATTGCGAATTGGCTGCAAATGCGCGTAAGGATCTATCATGAACACTATGCACTTTGCCCGGAGGAATGATGGCCCGGCGGTCAACCCGATCTCGCCCGGGAAAGAGATGGGTGCCTACGAGGCACTGTGGCTGGAGGATCGTGCCACATTCAAGACTATCGCGGAGCGCTTCAAGGCTGACCCAACAGCGCTTCCTTCCGACTTTGTAGAACCGGGCCGGGCTGAATCTGCTGCCCAGGAAGCCTTTTCCCTCCTACGTTCGAAAGGCGTGAGAAAATTCGGTGTTCGCGTCAATCATGCCGGAGATTACCCGCCCAAACTTCGTGACGCCCGTCATCCGGTCGAACTGCTCTATTTTCAAGGCGCGTGGGAACTGACCGAAACACGCTCAGTTGCAATCGTGGGAAGTCGAAAAGCCTCAGACGAGGGCAAGGCTCGCGCGAACCGGTTGGCGAAAGCCCTCGTCGCGCGGAAATTTACAATCGTGTCGGGACTGGCCGAGGGGATAGATACCGCTGCTCACACTGCCGCTATCGAAGCCGAAGGCCAGACCATTGCAGTCATAGGAACTCCGCTCGGCGAGAGCTACCCGAAATCGAATCGCGAGCTCCAAGAGAAGATCGCTCGAGACTATCTCTTGATCTCTCAAGTGCCAGTTTTGCGATACGAAAAGCAGGGAGTTCCCCAAAACAGACTGTTTTTTCCAGAGCGAAATGTAACCATGAGCGCATTGACCGAGGCGACTATCATCGTCGAGGCAAGCGACACGTCTGGCACGCTGACTCAAGCACGAGCTGCGCTGCACCAAGGTCGGAAATTGTTCATTCTTGAATCCTGCTTCCTCCGGACGGACATTACATGGCCGGCGCGGTTCCAAGCTCTCGGAGCAATTCGAGTGAGAGAACCCGAAGATATTTGGCAGGCCCTTGGCTGAAAAGCTCACCAGGATAGATGCCAGCATCATCGCCGATCACAGTTTGCTGACGGTCGCTGACGAGTGCTATTTCTGGCGGGAGTACACGTCTGGCCGGAATTACGCGTTTGGTCCGGGCAATGATCTAATCTCTAATCTGAAAAAGAAGCCTTCCCGTAGCAGCGCCGCAGAATTGCGTCACAAGCGAAGGGTAATTGGCGAGTGCGCGGCGTTTTTTCGAACCGCGATCAACCCTGATTGGTTGAATTCTGCGGCCTTCGTTCCAATTCCTGGGTCGAAGGCTGTGGGAGACCCGGACTACGACGATAGGATGACGGAGATATTCCGGGCGGTACGCTCAAATCCGCCGATCGACATTCGCAAGATGGTCGTCCAAGTGAATTCAACGGCAGCCGCGCACGAGGCCGGCGCTGGTGAGCGGCCGACAGTTGACGAACTGCTTGCCAATTATCGGCTGGATCCCCAAACACTTGCTCCGGTTCCGCAATGGATAGGCATCATCGACGACGTTTTGACCGCCGGTGTCCACTATCGGGCCGTGCATACGTTGCTACGGAACCAATTTCCCAGCGCTCGGATCGTCGGGTTTTTCGTTGCCCGTCGAGTGTTTCCGCCAGACCACAACGACTAGACTTCACCGGGTATTGCGCCGATTTCATTGCCCTCGTCATCGACCGGCGGGTTTGCAATCTGCGCGCTCACAAAATGAGACGATGTCACGTTAACGATCCAATCGTTCCTGTCTGCCCTCCGAAATCGGACCAGAGGGAAATCAACTTCGGCGCCTCGCCAAATTGCATCGCGCTCTCGGCAATGGTCCTCAGGGGCGTTGCCAACAAGAGTGACAAGGTAGTCCTTTCCGACCTCCAGAATGCCGCTCATCTGAAGACCTCCTCGATAACCTTCAGGATGCCTGCCTGGAGCGTGTCGGATGTAACGTCTTCCAGTTTCGACTCACCGGCAGGTCCGGAATGACCGCCGCGCCCAAGCGAGGTTGTATTTTCATGAAAACGTACCTTTTGCTGGGCCTTCTCACAGATGACCGAGTATCCAGGGTGCTCGTGAAGCTGCCCGCGCCCGTTCTCCAAAAAAATCGTGAGGCGAATCGACGCCGGTGTGTGTCGACCCCGTCCATCGGGGGACGGCCTGTCATCTTCAGTTGATACCTGATAGGCGTATCCCTTGCCTTTGACGTACTCCCCCACGGCTTCCATCGCCGGTCGGATAACCTTCTCTCGTTTTTCGAGGAATGCTTTGAGAAAACTCGTTGCCGTGTCTTCACCCTTCTTCTTAGCCTCTAGCGCAGCATCTTTAGTTTTTTGATGCTTCGCAAAAATTGTATCCAGTTTTGAAAGTGTCTCTTGCTTCATCACGAATCACCTCGTTTCAGCAGAAAATGATCTGGCACCTCGGCGCTGGCCACAAGGCCGGACTTCGTCACCGGCGTAGCAATCTCGTGTGAATTGTGGGGACTGAGATCTCTCATTTTATCTGCCGACCGGGCATATTGTCCTCGCCAGCAAGGGATCGCAGACTTCGACGGCCGGATGCTGAAGACCAAGATCGGCGATCGCGCGATCATGAGAGGGATCGAAGCTCTCGGCGGCAAAATCCAAATCGCTTCGGACGAGTGGCTTTCCTTTAGCTCCTGTAGGGTACTGCGGACGGGTCGACCGGCACTTTTTCATACCCCTTGGCTTCTAAGAACAACTGCACACTACGCATGGTCAGCTCCTGATTTTTGCCGGGTCCCACCGTCACTCGTTTGATGGGCAATCTCTTGCCAACAGGTACGGCCACTTCGAGATAGGGCACCAAGACGCCGTCGGCGTCCCTGAACTTGACATGTTCAAAATCGTTTTCTTTTTGAATGACAAATCGCCATTCGTTTTCCTCGCTGAACCCGTCATCCTTGAATCGAGGGACAAGCTTAGGTAGGCGTCTTTTCATCTCGGCTCGAATCCGACCCACGTCCTTCTCCGCCAGCAGATCCTCGAGTCCAGAGAACGTGATGATGCTCGTGCGGATACGGCGGACCGTACGCTCCTTGTCATAGATCACTTCCATTGGCGTACCGCCTTGCGAGCGAAACAAGCTCTGTAATTTGGCTCCATCAAAGGTAACGCTTACTCCTTGCACCCGACCTCCGTATCCTCTCCATTGGCTCAATAAATCGTGCGACGTGCAAAAGCATGTTGCATAAGTGTCCGGAAGTTTGGTCTGCTTGAGGTCGTCGATGACATCGTCAATGATCCGAGTGAAGATGGACTTCTTTTTTGACGCGGCGAACTCCCTTAAAATTTTCTCTGCGGCAGTGATACCATGCTGCAATTCTTTCCGATCGTTTAGGAATGAAACATTCGATGACCAAAGGCACCTCTTCTCAACAATTCCTTGCAGTCCGCTTAGCGTTGTAAAATGTGTGAGCTCTGCTGGGACGCGGATAATTACCAACTGCCGTTTGGTCATTTCGGATGCCTTGCATCTGCTAGCCGCACCGCGGCGCTGCGACGGTCGTAGGAAGTAAACTCAATGCTCTCCGCTTCGAGGGAGGCGACAGCTGGCTCAGCGGCGCGCGCACGACCGCCCAACTCGCCATCGGCGGATCCAGCCTGTTGATGGTCAGTTCGGATATGCCGGATATGAGAACCAGATCCGCTTGAGATTAGGCGAGGAGCAAGCGCGGCTGGCGACGAACGACATACTGGACAACTAGGCAAGGCGAAGGGCGGCGCTTGTCGACCTTCACTGAAGCGAAAATCAGACAACGTGCACCTTCCCGACGTCTTTTCCGGCGAGACGTGGATCATCTGCCTTCAGCTTGATTGCATCGAGCTTCAACCCGCCGGCCGTTCTGGTTTCCACACTCATGATGCGCTCGTCGTCTGCAACCTGCCCGAGATCGACTTCCCGGTCGGGAAAAATCACAATGGCTTGCTTCCCAATACAGACCACGACTTGGTGCATTTGCGCGGCAGCCATCTTCGACCAGTTCTTTATCTCCGAAAAGAACGGCTCCTCCCGCCAAGCGCCGGCCCGCCCAGGATCCATGTGAATGGCAATTCGGGTTCCGGCCAATTCTGAAACCACAACCATTTTGCTTTTGGCTGGAAACCAATGCTCACCGAGTACAGGCCAGGAGCGATATCCGCAGTAGAAAGCTTGGCATTCGGCAGGACGTTTTTCGTAGATCTTGCATCCTCGGCCGATTTGGCACTCTGGACACCAAACGCCTTGCGGCTTTGCAATTTCCTCGATACCCATCACTTTGCAGCACAGCGTGCACGTGCCGCATTTCCTGTCAGAGATTAGCGAACTCTCCTTGGCTGGACTGTCTTCCGACATCTAGGACCTCGTAATGCGATTGTGGAATAAGCCGACGGTCAGCACAGCCCCTCGCATGGAATGCTATCTCTGTCGCGGTCGAGTTTGCCGCCCCATGAGCAGTTTTCGAGATACCAATTCGCTTCCTCGCATGAGCTGATTTGCGAGCAATAGCGGCGCGGCTCGCACGAATGACCGCTTTGTGCGACCTGCCCCCGACTGATGATCCCGAGCGGCTGGCTCGCCGACGCCGCTCCCTCCGCGTGCTGGGCTCGCCAGTCCCACGGCGCCTGGAAATTACCGACCCAGAGACCGATCTTGGCCGCCTCCGCTTCCGCCTGCTGCGCTGCATAAGCGCCATGGCTGTATCTAGGCCAGTCAAGCGCTTGGCCATGTTCAACCATCCATGCCGCCACGCTGGCGCCATCGGCGCGTCGGCAGTCCCCAACGAAGCGATGATAGCGGTCCCATGCCATAAACATGCATTGCACGGGCCTAGAAACCGCCAGGAACGTGTCCAGGGCTTTGGCTGATCGGCGGCCGCACGGATAATCAAAGCCTTTGGCATCGCTGCAATACTGCTTGCTTTCCGGGGCGTCGATTCCGTTGAAGCGAATGCGCTGACCGTGGATTTCGATGGTGTCGCCGTCGATCACCGAGGCGACGCCGGCGATCGGCTCTGGTTTTGGTCCGGACCAGCTCGACAGACTGAGATCGGTAATAATGTCGCTGTGCTGGATTGCGGTCTGCGCGACAATTGCGCCTGCGGCGGCCGCGGTCACCAAGATCAGGCGCAGCGGCACGCTTCCCCAGCGCCTCGCACGCGAGCGCCTGGCGCCGGTGCGCCTTCGCCACTGGTCCGACCGGTTGTCGTGGCGAGATGGTTCCACCGGCCGTCAGTTCTCGCAGCCGATGCCGTTGTGATTGCGATCAAGTCCGTTCGGGTCCGATGGTCCGACAGCAACTGGACCCTGCACGACCGGGTTGTTTCCCTTGCCACCGGCGCAGTCCAAATCCACGCTGCTGTTGGGCACCCTGCCAAGCGTGGCACCAGGAGGTGCGACGCCGCGATACCGCTGGACGGCCGCAGTCATGCGCTGACTGTCGCCTTCGATGTGCGCATTGTTGCTATTCGGATTGAAAGGATTGACCGTCTGCAAAAGACTGTTTGTGTTGTTGGTATCGCCCGATGCCAACGTCATCGTGTCGTAGTTGTTTAGATAGTCAGGCGCGCAGCCCGATATTGCGAGCGTTGCTGCTAGGCAAAGCACAATTCGATGATACATTCCCCCGCTCCCCAGCGCGGACAATGACACAATGTGCATTGTTTCGCAATTCACTAATATCTACGGCTTGGATTGTCGCGGCGTGGCATTATTCAAATCTGCTCCCTCCCCACGGAGGAGCAACCAAACACCCGCGGCGACTGATGTCGACTAGGCTTGTCCGGACAAGGGAACTCTGACCCCAGAATTCTCGATCCTCATCTGGAGGTCCTCGAGTATCGGCCAAAGGTATTCACTTGTCTCAACGTATTCGTATCGATTGTTGTCATCATCAATATAACGATATGAGAGGTCGGCGAAACGTGGCCCGATAATCGCAACCACGCGCTCAAGGGCAGATTGGCGCACATGGGGGAAGCCAATCTGGTCAAACAGTCCACTTTCCACACTGGCCTTCAAAAGTGCGTCTAGCTTGTGGGCATATGCTGGGCTAGCAAGCGCCTCTAGGGTCCAGCCTTGGCCCGCCAGGAATGCCTTCAGATACAGCTCGATTGCGAACCCTAGGACGTTATGGAAGGCGAAAAACGTTGCGTTCGTTTTGCCATCTGACAATCCGAGGTGGGGGTGCAGAATGCGAGCTGCATGTGCATGTCCCCATGCGGCTCGCAGAAAACTGGATGCCGACGTATTCTTCAGTTTTCTAGCCAATGTTGTTGCCCATTCCGTTCAATAATGTTGCGGAGCCGTTCGTGGCCAGCTCGCACAATCGTGGGATTTGCTTGCTCAAAGAATAGAACCACCAGGCGAATCGGAATTCGCTCGGTATTCGGAAGTTCGTACCTGACGCCTACCAACCTTTCATCGCACCACGTCGTACATGAGGTAGGTTCCAGTTTCGGCCACTCGGCACGATGTTCCCTCCGTCTGCCCCAAACAGCGGAGCAAGCCAATGACGCCCACGAAGCTTCTGATCGGGCAGATCGCCGTTGTGTTCGCAATCGTTATTCTCGGTGTCTGGGCGGCGACGCAATGGTGCGCTCATATGCTCGACCATCAGCCGCCACTTGGCGGGCCATGGTTCGCCGTTGGCGACTGGCCGATCTACAAGCCGTGGAAACTGTTCGAATGGTGGTACCATTTCGATGCCTATGCGCCTGAGGTCTTCGATAAGGCGGGTGCGCTTGCCGGCGTTAGCGGCTTCCTGGGCTGTGCCGCCGCGATCACTGGCTCGCTGTTGCGCGCGCGGCAGCGCGGGTTGGTCACCACCTATGGTTCCTCGCGATGGGCCATGACAAAGGAGATCAAGAAGGCTGGGCTGTTTCGGCCAACTGGCGTTTTCCTTGGCAAGCTGACGGTTCGGTATCTACGCCATGACGGACCGGAACACGTCATGGCCTTTGCTCCGACACGTTCGGGCAAGGGTGTCGGACTGGTTGTGCCAACGCTCCTTTCCTGGACGGGCTCGGCTGTCATTCACGACATCAAGGGCGAAAACTGGCAGCTGACCTCTGGCTGGCGATCGATGTTCTCATATTGCCTTTTGTTCAATCCGACCGATGCAAAATCGGCACGCTACAATCCACTCTTAGAGGTGCGCAAGGGCTCGGACGAGGTCCGCGACGTCCAGAACATCGCCGACATCCTGGTCGACCCGGAAGGCGCGCTTGAGCGACGAAACCACTGGGAAAAGACCAGCCACTCACTCCTGGTCGGCGCCATCCTGCATGTGCTCTACGCCGAACAGGAAAAGACGCTTGCCCGCGTCGTCACCTTCCTGTCGGACCCGCAACGCTCATTTGCCGCGACACTGCAGCGGATGATGACGACCAACCACCTCGGTTCCGCGGATCAGCCTCTGGTCCATCCCGTCGTGGCCTCCGCGGCCCGCGAGGTGCTGAACAAATCGGAGAACGAGCGTTCGGGCGTTCTTTCGACCGCCATGTCATTTCTCGGGCTTTATCGTGATCCGACCGTGGCGGCGGCGACGTCGGCCTGCGACTGGCGTATTGCCGACCTTATGGATGCCGAGCGGCCTATGTCGCTCTATCTGGTCGTGCCGCCATCGGACATCTCACGCACCAAGCCGCTGGTGCGACTGGTGCTCAATCAGATCGGACGGCGCCTGACGGAGCGCCTGGAGGGCGATCCGAAGAAGAGCCGGAAGCATCAATTGCTGATGATGCTGGACGAGTTTCCAGCGCTTGGTCGTCTTGACTTCTTTGAGACCGCGCTCGCTTTCATGGCTGGCTACGGCATCCGCGCCTATCTGATCGCGCAATCCTTGAACCAAATCTCCAAAGCCTATGGCGAGAACAATGCCATTCTCGACAACTGCCATGTGCGCATTGCTTTTTCCTCGAATGACGAGCGCACGGCCAAGCGCATCTCGGATGCCCTCGGCACTGCAACGGAACTGAGATCCATGCGCAATTATGCCGGCCATCGGCTGGCACCTTGGCTTTCGCATGTCATGGTGAGCCGTCAGGAAACCGCGCGACCGCTCCTGACGCCGGGCGAAGTGATGCAGCTGCCACCATCCGATGAATTGGTGCTGGTTTCGGGATTGCCGCCGATTCGAGCGAAGAAGCTGCGCTACTACCAGGATCAGAATTTTACCGAGCGGGTGCTGCCTGCGCCGATCCTGCGCGACGGCCTATATGCGGATCGTCCTGCATCGCGCGGCGATGATTGGAGCGGAGAGGTGCGCGGCGTGGATCGCCGTCTTGCTGCCGACGACGATATCAGTGGCGGGGCGAGCGAAGACGAGGGCGGCGTCCAGCAGCAGCGCCATCCGGGTCTGCCGGAAGAACACATCGTCGTCCCTCAAGAGCCTGATCAGGGCGAACTGTTCACGCCTGTCGACGATGATAGCGAGGCACTCGCCGACAAGCGCGTCATGGACCGGATTTCCACGGCCGCGCGCGCCTATGGCGTCAACGAGGGCCAGGGCGACGACAAGGACATCGTGCCCGGCTTCTGAACCCTTTCCGCAGCGGGGCGTATCTCGGCGTAGATAAGGCCCATAAGCGATTTTGCAGCTCTCGACGATGCTCGTTCCTGCAGTCGGCGCATCAGCGCCGTCCAGTTGGAACGAGCCGCATGAAGCCCCACCGCATTCGCCACCAGTTTCTGCTCGAGCCCGAGCTGAGCGAGAAGCTGGACGACCTCAGCCGCAATCCATCGACTACCAAATCGGCGATTGTCGCGAAAGCGGTCGAGGCCTTTATCGAGCGGCGCGGCGAGAACGAGCTCGACCAGCGCTACGGCAAAAGGCTCGACCGTCTTTCCCGCGACCTCGACCATGTCAGGCGTGATGCGGAGATGACCCTGGAGAGCCTGGCGCTCTTCATCCGCTTTTCCATCACGCTTCATGCGCACACGCCCGTCCCGGACAAGGCAACGCAGGCGATTGCGCAGGAGCGCTTCGACAAATTCATCGAGCAGGTCGGCCGACAGATCGCCTCAGGTAAGCGCGCGCTTGGAAACGGCAATGGCAATGGAGGGGAAGAATGAGTTCCCGTCCTGAGGCCGACCTTCGCCGACGCGCGATGCTGCGCAGCGCCATGGGTCCGGCGATCACCGAGGCGCTCGCCGATCCAACCGTGATCGAGGTGATGGTCAATCCCGATGGCGCGTTGCGACTAGACCGGCTGGGCGAAGGCCGGGTCGACACCGGTGTGCATATGCATCCTTCCGAGGCGGAACGCATCATCCGCCTGGTCGCCTCGCATGTGCGCACCGAGGCGCATACCGACATCCCGATCGTTAGTGCCGAATTGCCGTCGGGCGAACGCTTTGAGGGTCTGCTGCCGCCGGTCGCGCTGGCACCCTGCTTCGCCATTCGCAAGCCGGCCGCAAAACTCTACACGCTCGCCAATTATGTCGCCGATCGCATCATGTTGCCGCTTCAGGCCGATGCACTGAAGAAGGCAGTCCTCGAGCGGCGCAACATTCTGGTTGCTGGCGGCACGTCGTCGGGCAAGACCACGCTTGCCAATGCGTTGCTGGCAGAGGTCGCCGAATGCGACGAGCGTGTGATCCTGATCGAGGACACGCGCGAACTGCAATGCGCGGCCAAGGACTGCGTTGCCTTGAGGACGAGGCGGGGGTCGGTGACGCTTGCCGATCTCGTGCGCTCGACCCTGCGGCTCAGGCCCGACCGCATCATCGTCGGCGAAGTCAGGGGCGCGGAAGCGCTCGACATGCTGAAGGCATGGAATACCGGCCATCCCGGCGGCATCGCCACGGTTCACGCCAATTCGGCGCGCTCGGCTCTCTATCGCATCGAGCAACTCGCGCAGGAAGCCGTCGTCACCGTTTCGCGCCGGCTCATCGCCGATGCGGTCGATCTAATCGTCTTCATCGCTGGACGCGGATCATCGCGCCGCATCGACGCGATCGCTGAAGTCAACGGTCTCGACGGCAGCGGCGATTACGCCATCACCCAACTCACGCTTCCGCAACTCCAGCAGCTTTGAAAGGTCTCCTTCATGCGCATGAAGCTTCGCTTTCTTTCGTCCACCGCGTATGCGTTTCTTCTCACGGCCCCGGCCTACGCGGCCGGCTCAGGCATGCCGTGGGAACAGCCGCTGCAGCAGATTCTGGAGTCGGTGCAGGGACCGGTCGCCAAGATCGTCGCGGTAATCATCATCATCACAACAGGGCTGACGCTTGCCTTCGGCGACACGGCAGGCGGCTTTCGTCGGCTGATCCAGATCGTCTTCGGCCTCTCGATCGCTTTCGCGGCCTCGAGCTTCTTCCTCTCCTTCTTTTCCTTCGGTGGCGGGGCGCTCGTCGGATGAATACTGGCGAGCAGCATATCGAGGGTTTCGAGGTTCCGGTTCACCGGGCACTGACCGAGCCGATCCTGCTGGGCGGCGCGCCGCGGGCAGTGGCGATCCTCAATGGCACGGTAGCCGCGGCAATCGGCCTTGGCCTGCAGCAGTGGATTGGCGGTCTGGTCCTCTGGGTCGCGGGACACACGCTGGCCGTCTTTGCAGCCAGGCGTGATCCGGATTTCGCCAGCGTGCTTGTCCGTCATCTTCGTCAGAAGGGTTGGCTTGCATGCTGAAGCTTTCGGAGTACCGTGGCAAAGCCGATCGGCTTGCCGATCATCTGCCCTGGGCCGCGCTGGTTGCGCCTGGCATCGTGCTCAACAAGGACGGCAGCTTCCAACGGACTCTCCGGTTCCGTGGCCCTGATCTCGAAAGCGCGACGGAAGCCGAACTTGTCGGCATTTGCGCGCGGGCAAACAATGCGCTGAGGAGGCTGGGCTCCGGCTGGGCATTGTTCTTCGAGGCCGAGCGGGTCGAGGCATTGGGCTATCCGGCATCACGCTTTCCCGACGCGGCCTCATGGTTGGTTGATGAAGAACGCCGGGCGGCCTTCGAAGGCAAGGTCGCGCATTTCGAGAGCGCTTATCATCTAACGTTGCTGTTCATGCCGGCGCCGGACGGCCAGGCGCGCGCAGAAAGCGCATTTGTCGACTCGCGTCGTTCCGGACAGGCAAGAGACTGGCACGCGGAGCTGGCTTGGTTCCGTGACGAAACCGACCGGGTTCTCGACCTGCTGTCCGGCTTTATGCCCGAAGTGCGCGCGCTCGATGATGCCGGGACGCTGACTTATCTGCACAGCACAATCTCGACCCGCCGCCATCCAGTCGCCGTGCCTGAAACGCCGATGTATCTCGACGGCGTGCTTGTCGACGCGCCGCTCACCGGCGGGTTGGAGCCGATGCTGGGCGAACAGCATCTGCGAACCCTTACCGTCCTCGGTTTTCCGAATGTCACGCGGCCCGGGCTCCTCGACGCCCTCAACCATCAGGATTTCGCCTATCGCTGGGTGACGCGCTTCATTCCGCTCGACAAGACGGAAGCGACCAAGACGCTGACACGATTGCGTCGGCAGTGGTTTGCCAAGCGCAAATCGATTGTCGCCATCCTGCGCGAGGTTGTCAGTAACGAACCCGTCCCACTGGTCGACAGCGATGCCGACAACAAGGCGCTCGACGCCGACGCCGCCCTGCAGGCGCTTGGCGGCGATCACGTCGGCTTCGGTTATCTAACCACCACACTGACGGTATGGGACGAGGACCGCCAAGTCGCCGCGGAAAAGCTTCGCTCGGTCGAGCGCATCGTGAACGGGCTGGGCTTCACGACGATCCGCGAAAACGTCAATGCGGTCGAGGCCTGGCTCGGCTCATTGCCGGGGCATGCCTATGCCAACGTTCGCCAGCCGCTCGTTCACACGCTGAACCTTGCCCATCTCATGCCCCTATCGTCGGTGTGGGCCGGCCCATCGCAAAACGAGCATTTGGACAAGGTCACCGGGACAAACGCTCCGCCGCTTCTCTTCGCCGAGACTAGCGGCTCGACGCCGTTCCGGCTTTCCAGCCACGTCGGCGATGTCGGCCACATGCTGATCGTTGGACCGACCGGGGCTGGCAAGTCGGTTCTGCTTGCCCTGCTAGCTATGCAATTCCGGCGCTTTGCCGGCGCTCAGGTCTATGTCTTCGACAAAGGCAATTCTGCTCGTGCGGCAACACTCGCCATGGGTGGCGAACACCATGCGCTCGGCGCGGATAGTGCGCTTGCCTTCCAGCCGCTGCGCAACATCGACGATCAGGCAATTCGCAGTTGGGCGGCAGAATGGATCGTTGGTCTCATCGCCCATGAGAACGTCACCGTCACGCCGGAAGTGAAGGAGGCGATATGGTCGGCGCTGACCAGCCTTGCCACCGCGCCGGCGCAGGAGCGCACGCTGACAGGCCTGTCGGTCCTGCTTCAGTCCAATGCACTGAAATCGGCACTGATGCCCTACACGCTCGATGGTCCCTTCGGCCGGCTGCTCGATGCGGACGATGATCGGCTCGCCATCTCGGATGTGCAATGCTTCGAGACCGAGGAGCTGATGCACAGCCAAGGCGCCGTCCTGCCAGTGCTCACTTATCTATTCAACCGGCTAGAGAAGCGGTTCGACGGGCGGCCGACGCTGCTCATGCTCGACGAGGCCTGGGTCTATCTCGATAACCCGCTCTTCGCCGCTCGTATCCGCGAATGGCTGAAGGTGCTGCGAAAAAAGAACGTGTCGGTCATCTTCGCCACGCAGTCACTTGCCGACATCGCTGGGTCGTCGATTGCGCCGGCGATCATCGAGAGCTGCCCACAGCGCATTTTTCTGCCCAATGATCGTGCGGTCGAACCGCAGGCGCGGTCAGCCTATGAGCGCTTCGGCCTCAACGAGCGGCAGATCGAATTGATCGCCCGCGCCACGCCGAAGCGGCACTACTATCTGCAGTCGCGCCGGGGCAACCGTCTCTTTGAGCTGGGCTTGGGTCCCATCGCTCTCGCATTTTGCGGTGCCTCCGATCCTGCCACGCAGACCCTGATCGACACCGTCCTCTCCGAAGAGGGCGAGGAAAGCTTTGCCTCCCGGTTCCTCAGCGCGCGTGGCCTCGATTGGGCTGCCGAGCTTCTCCAGCAATTCCCTCAACCAGACACGGAGCAATCGTCATGATGGGACGCCGCCTTTTCACCAGCCTGATTACCGTTTCCCTGATCGCCAAACCGGTGGCCGACTACATCCAGCCGGCCTATGCCCTCATCGTGTTCGACCCGTCGAACTACACACAGAACGTGCTGTCGGCGGCACGCGCATTGGAGCAGATCAACAACCAGATCCAGTCGTTGCAGAACCAGGCGACCATGCTGCAGAACATGGCGCGCAATCTTCAGCGGCTGGATTTTTCTTCCGTCGGTCAGCTCACCGGTTCGCTCCAGCAGATCGATGGTCTGATGGACCAGGCAGGTGGCCTGAGCTTCGATCTCGACAAGCTCCAGGACCAGTGGCGCCAGCAATATCCAGAAAGCTATGACGCCACGATCAAGGTCAGCGATGTCGCGAGCGCCGCGCGCGAGCGTTGGCAGAGCGCGATGCAGGCATTTCGCCAGACTATGAGTGCGCAGTCGCAGATCGTCGAGAATGTACGTGCCGATGGCGACCTGCTCACAGATCTCGTCAACCGCAGCCAAGGTGCCGCCGGTGCGCTCGAGGCAAGCCAGGCTACCAACCAACTGATCGCTCTTTCGACCAAGCAGCAGATACAGATCCAGACGCTGATGGCGACACAGTTTCGGGCCGAGGCCGAGGATGCCGCTCGCAAGGCGCAGTCCGAGGAAGCCGCGCGCCAGACGACCAAGCGCTTTCTCGGCACCGGCACCGCCTATCCTGGCAACTGATCAGCAGTTCTCACGACAACGAGGAAGGCGGCGACATGAATGACCTCGGCGTCATCGATCGCTTCATGGAGACTTTTACCCGCTACATCGACAGCGGGTTCGGTCTGCTGTCAGGTGAGGTCGCCTTTCTCACCCATATACTGATCGGTATCGACATTACGCTGGCCGGCCTGGTCTGGGCGTTCGGCGGCGAGCCCAACATTCTCACCCGGCTCGTCCGCAAGGTTCTCTATGTCGGTGCTTTCGCTTTCATCCTGAACAATTTTAAGAATCTCGCCGACATCATCTACCGCTCCTTTGCTGGCCTCGGCATCAATGCCTCCGCCGGCAATCTCTCCGCCGACAATCTCCTGCGGCCAGGCCGCATCGCCGCGGCCGGCTTCGAGGGCGCCTGGCCTCTGCTCGATCAAGCGAGCCAGCTCGTCGGCTTCCCCGAGATTTTTGGCAACGCGCTCACCATTTTCGTGCTGCTTCTGGCCTGGTTCCTGGTCCTGATCGCCTTCTTCATTCTTTCCATCCAGCTCTTCATCACCATCCTGGAGTTCAAGCTGACTACGCTGGCCGGCTTCGTTCTGGTCCCCTTCGCGCTCTGGAACCGCTCGGCTTTTCTGGCCGAGAGGGTGCTCGGCAACGTGATCTCGTCGGGCATCAAGGTGATGGTGCTAGCCGTCATCGTTGGCATTGGCTCCACGCTCTTCGGCGAGTTCGCGTCCGCGCTGCAAGGTAAGGAGCCGGACCTGGCCGCCGCCATGTCGCAGGTTCTGGGTGCGCTGGCTCTCCTTGGTCTTGGCATTTTCGGGCCTGGGATCGCTTCAGGCCTTGTCTCAGGGGCTCCGCAGCTTGGCGCGGGTGCCGCACTCGGAACGACCGCAGCGGCTGCCGGATCAGCGCTTGTGGCGGGGGGCGTCGCCTTTGCCGGCGCGCGCATGGCAGCAGGCGGCGGCATCGCCGCCGTCCGCGCTGGCACGGCCATGGGATCGGCCGCTTCCACAGCATGGCAGATGGGCCGTGCAACGTCGCCCGAATCTGGCGTGGCTGCTGGCCTGCAGGGCGTCGCCCGTGCCGCTGGCGGCGCCGCGATGCAGGGAATGCGATCGGCTGCAGAACCTTTCCAGCGTGGCGCCGAGGCCGGTCGTGACGCCGCCTGGACCGCGACTGGCGGCACGCCGACGACTTCGATGACTGGAGGCCCTGCCACTACGGCTTCCGCTGCCGCACCGACATGGGCGAGGCGCCTGCGTTCCGAACAGACCGCACGGGCCCATCGCCACGCGGCCACTCAGGCGGTGCGCGATGGAGATCGGGGCGGAAGCGGTGCCAATCCCTCTCTCAACGACAAGGAAGACTAGATGCTGTTCAAGCGACCCGTTCAGCGTTACGGAAAGACGCCTGATACCTCGACACCGTACCAGAAAGCCGGCCAGCTCTGGGACGAGCGCATCGGCAGCGCGCGCGTGCAGGCCAGGAACTGGCGCCTGATGGCCTTTGGCTGCCTGGCGCTGGCGACCGGGCTCTCCGGCGGGCTTTTGTGGCAGGCGATCCAGAGCCACGTTGTGCCTTACGTGGTCGAGGTCGACCGCTTTGGCGAGGCGCGCGCCGTCGCGCCGGCGATCCAAAACTACCAACCCGACGATGCACAGATCGCATGGCATCTCGGCCGTTTCATCCAGAATGTCCGCTCCGTCTCTACCGATGCAGTGTTGGTGCGGCAGAATTGGCTGTCGGCCTATGATTTTGCCACTGACCGCGCTGCACTCTTCCTCAACGAATACGCCAAGGCAAACGATCCGTTCGGTCAGATCGGTACGCGCAGCGTGTCGGTGCAGGTGACCAGCGTCGTCAGGGCCTCAGACAGCTCGTTCCAGGTCAAATGGACCGAACAAGTCTTCGAGCGCGGCGACCTTGCCAGCGCGACGCGCTGGACCGGGATTCTTACCGTCGCAATCCGCCCGCCGACCAATACCGATCAGCTGCGCAAGAACCCGCTCGGCGTGTTCATCAAGGCCATCGACTGGTCGCGCGAGCTCGACAGCGCCGCGCCCACATCCGTTTCCCCCAAGGAGCCCGCCAATGACAAATAGCACCCAATCGCTCCGCGCAGTGCTGGTCCTGACGACGTCCGCCGCGGTTCTTTCCGCCTGCGCTTCGAAGCCGGTGCCGCCGCCGCAGATTTCCTATGACGCGGCTGACTTCAAACCGGCGGCGATCGAGAAGGCGCCTGAGAAACCGGTCAGAGTCGTCGAGGTGCCAAAGCCCTTGCCGCTGCCCGGTCAGTTGCAGCCCTTCCCCGGCGAGGCCGTCGAAGACAAGAGCTCACCTGAGGAACGGGTCGCCGATGCCAACAAGGCGGCGACGCAGCAGCCGACGAGATTCGGCTACGTCAATGCGGTGCAGGTCTATCCCTTTGCCGATGGCGCGCTCTACCAGCTCTATGCCGCGCCCGAGCGCGTCAGCGATATCACCCTGCAGTCCGGCGAGAAGCTAACCTCGGTATCGGCAGGCGACACGGTGCGCTGGGTGATTGGCGATACGACAAGTGGCGCCGGCGATGACCAGCGTACCCATGTGCTAGTCAAGCCGTTCGCTCCAGGGCTTACCACCAATCTTGTGATCACAACGGATCGGCGAAGCTATCACCTGCAACTGCAAAGCACCGAGAAGACGTCTATGGCGGCGATCTCGTGGACGTATAGTGAGGACCAGATCGTCGCGCTCCGTCGCCGCAACGCACAAGCCGAGGCTGTTACCCCCGTCGCGTCGAACGTGGCCCTCGAAGACATACGCTTCCGCTATTCGATCAGTGGAGACACGCCTCCCTGGAGGCCAACCCGCGCCTTCGACGATGGCAGCAAGGTCTATATCGAATTCCCACGCCGCGTCGACCAGGGCGAGGCCCCGCCGCTCTTCATCGTCGGCGCCGACGGCGACAGCCAACTGGTCAACTACCGCATGCGCGGCAACTATTACATCGTCGATCGTCTCTTCGCTGCGGCGGAGCTGCGACTCGGCGGCAAGAAGCAGCAGGTGGTGCGCGTAACGAGGACCGACGGCCGGCAACCACCGCGGCGGGTCTCGTTGTTTTCGCGTTTTAGCAGGTGAGGGAAGGGATCATGGCCGACACTTCCCATCCACATGTTCGACCGAAACTCGATCCCGAGCAGTTGCAGCTGCGAGCCTCGCCGCGCCGGCCTGTGCGCTTCCGGCGCGGTGTCATCATCGCGATCGCGGCTGTTGGCTCCGGCACTATTTTCGGCGTCACCATGATGGCGCTGCAGGGGCCGGCGTTGCGCCTGAAACAGCAGGCCGAAGAGCTTTACAACACTGATCGCAAGCCAACGGCCGAGGGGCTCGACGCCCTGCCGAAGGACTATTCCGGGATCAGGCCGAAGCCCCCAATGCTTGGACCGCCACTGCCAGGCGATCTCGGCCGTCCCATCCTCGAGCACCAGCGCCAGCTTGGCATCGCACCTGGCCAAGAGGCATCCGCCGAGGAGCAACGCCTCGCACAGCAGGCGATTTCGGCGCGCGAGTCGCAAGTCCTCTTTCGGATCGAAACCCGGCTCCAGCAAATGGACGCCGCCAGCAATGGACAAACGGCGCGACCGCCAGTTGAAGCAACGCCCGCCCAGCTCGACGCCGGGGGTGCGCAACCTTCCGTGGCGCCAGCCGAGGGCGACCAAAACAACCAACAGCGCAAGCTCGATTTTGTCAGTCGTCAAAACACAAGCGGGATCTACAATCCGCATGCACTGCAGACGCCGGCCTCGCCCTATCAGATCATGGCCGGAAGTGTTATCGCAGCAAGCCTGATTACTGGTATCAATTCCGATTTGCCCGGCCTGGTCGTTGCCCAGGTCACAGAGAATGTGCACGACACCGTGACCGGCAGCGTCCTGCTCATCCCGCAGGGCTCTCGTCTGATCGGCACTTATGACAGCGTTGTCGCGTTCGGACAGAAGCGAGCGCTTTTGGTCTGGCAACGCATCGTGATGCCGGACGGCTCATCGATAGAAATTGAGAACCTGCCCGCGACGGACGCGGCCGGCTATGCCGGGCTTGAGGACAAGGTGGACTTCCACACCTGGCAGTTGATCAAGGGAGTGGCGGTAGCGACATTGCTTGGCGTCGGCACGGAGCTGAGCTTCGGGGAAAACGAAAGCGACCTGGTCAAGGCGATCCGGGAATCCACTCAGCAAAACGTCAGTCAAGCCGGCCAGCGCATCACCGAAAAGAACCTCAATATTCAGCCCACCATCACCGTCCGCCCCGGCTGGCCGCTGCGCGTGATCGTGCACAAGGATCTCGTGCTGCGGCCGTACCAGGGTTGAACAGGTGCATCCATGGCCAATCTGAAACTCGGCAAACTTCCGGACCGCACACCGTCGAAGATCACCATCACCGTCAGCGCCGATCTGAGCCAGGCGCTGAACGACTATGCGGCGCTTTACCGTCAGACTTATGGCGAGGCTGAGAAGGTGGCTGAGCTGATCCCCTTCATTCTGGCGGGGTTTTTGGAAAGCGACCGTGCGTTTGCCAAGGCCCGAAACAAAGGCCTTCCGGCCGCGGGTGCACCGGAAGAATCGCGGCGCCGTGGCGGTTCAGGTTCTGAGTAGCCAAAGTACAAAGTTGGTCCAGCCGACCGTGGCGCCTGCCGCCGATTTCTCTCCGCCGACGCCTTTGCACCGGCATTCGCTGCAACAGGAATGCGGGTGGAGGTTAACTTCGGCGCCGGTATTCCAGCCGGCGCCATTTTCTCATGCTTCGTCCTGGTCATTGGGTTCGCCAGACCATACGAGATCATACGAAGGATATAGGTTGGCTAACCATCCCGTAAGTCATTGGTTTTCCTCGGAAATGTCACA
>RXJA01000202.1:0-5514 GCA_003963455.1 Hyphomicrobiales bacterium | reverse complement strand
CCAAGGGCCGTCTGTTTTATGCCGAATGGCAGCTTTGCGTTTAGCGGTGTTCTCAAGCCACAATCCGCCAGTCATGGGCCCGAGAGCGGGCCAGGAGCCTCGAGGCGGTAGCTGCAACTTGCGTCAGTTAGCGGATTGACAACGTTCAGCGGTCAGGTGCTTGGCCTCGCTGAATGCAAGCGTCTTCGTTTTGAACGGCCCAATGTCATGTTCTTCCGTGTCGGCAGCCAAGGCAGGCAAGAACCGCCACCCGCCAAGCCGATAGCTGGCACTGCTCTTCACCGAACCGATGCCCTCCGCGGTGAAGCAACCGGGATCGATTCCGTTTGGCTGCCATTGAACGATCCGATCCGTTTCGCGGGATCATACAAGGCTCGCGCCATCTTCAAGAAGGTCTTAAGGGCGCTTGATGGATACCCGTCTCGTCGCCGGACGAACAGCGTTTCGACCTGTGCCTGTTCGGGGGGCAACTCGTGAACCGACACGCGCCCTTGCCGTTGCGCGCCAGCCACAAGCCCCTTCGGCAAAAGGGTCACGCCGACACCTCCGGAAACGCAGCCAAGAATAGCGTCAAGCGATCCGAACTCCAGCGGCTTTGCAGTCGTTATTCCGAGGCCCGCGAGTACGGCCTCGAGCCGCTGGCGATAGGAACAGCCAATCTGGAAGACGATGGTCCGCAGTTCCGGCTTCCCTGCCAGGTCTGTGATTGACCGTATGGAGCGAGGGGTGACTAGGACCAGTTCTTCGCGGAAAACCTTTTCCTGATCCAAATCGGGGTGGCTCACGGGGCCGGCCACGAAGCCTCCGTCGATCTTGCCGGCAACGACTTGTTCGATCACCTTCTGCGTAGTGCCCGTCTGTACGACCATGGCAACGGCGGGGTAGTCCCGCGCGAAGCGTGTCATCGCCGGGCCCAGTCGGAGGGCCATTGTCGTCTCCAGGCTGCCCAGCAACAGCGTACCGTTGGGCTCACCCTCGTCACGCACCGCCATGCGCGCATCGGCGATCAGCTTTTGCAGGCGAGTTACGAAGGGAAGCATTCTGTGGCCGGCAGGCGTCAGGGTAACCCCGCGGCGATTGCGGTAGAACAATTCGACGCCAAGCTCGTGTTCGAGCGCCTGGATGTGGGTGGTGACATTTGACTGGACCGTGTGCAACTCGCGCGCAGCCTGATTCATACTGCCTAGCCGTGCCACTGCCTCGAACATTCTGAGATCCGCCACATCCATCGATAGCTCCTGGGTATCTGCCTTAGAGATCGTAGTTATCTCTATAAATCATTTTATCAGATCGTTGGCACTAGGTATCATCTGTCCGAGAGATATCCAAGGACAAACCCATGCTTCGACCGGTCATAGCTGAAAACCATCCGATGGCGTTGGTTGCACCCCCTTGGCGCAGCATCCTGTCAGGGTTCTGCTCCAGCCTAATCGGAATCGGTCTTGCCCGCTTCGCCTACACGCCCCTGTTGCCGGCGATTGTTGATGCGGGATGGTTCTCGGCATCGGCGGCCGCCTATCTGGGCGCTGCCAATCTCGCTGGCTACTTGGCCGGCGCGCTGTGTGGCCGACCGCTGGCCAGATGGCTCTCGGGCGTTTTCATGATTCGAACTATGATGGGTCTTGCGACAATCGCATTCTTCGCCTGCGGCTTTCCACTTGGCTTCGTATGGTTCTTTGCCTGGCGCTTTGCCGCGGGTCTGGCGGGTGGGGCATTGATGGTGCTGGCGGCTCCCGCGATCCTTCCGCATGTGCCTGCTTCTCGGCGAGGGCTGGCAAGCGGCGTCATTTTCATGGGCGTTGGCGCAGGCGTCGCTGCTTCAGGCACGCTGGTCCCTTTGCTTCTCCGGCAAGGGATTCAGCAGACCTGGTTCGGATTGGCTGCTCTTTCACTTCTGTTGGCGATTGTCGGTTGGAGCGGCTGGCCGGCGGAGACTTCACCGACCGAGCAGGCGCGTTCGCATCGTCACGCCCCCACGCCAGCTCGGCTGCGGGCCCTCTATGTCGAATATGCGTTAAATGCTGCGGGCTGGGTGCCGCATATGATTTTCCTTGTCGACTTCGTCGCCAGGGGCCTGGGCGAGGGGGTACAGGTGGGCGCCCAATATTGGGTTCTCTTCGGGATCGGTGCCACATTTGGTCCGATCGTTGCCGGACACCTTGCTGACCGCGCCGGCTTCGGCCCGGCCTTGCGGCTGGCATTCTTTATCGAGGCGTTTGCGGTCGCGATCCCCGCGCTCGGCCTGGCGCAGAATTGGCTCATTGTCTCCAGCGTGGTCGTTGGAGCCTTTGTCACTGGAACCGTGCCGCTGGTCCTTGGTCGCATTCATGAATTGCTGCCCCATCATCCCAACGAGCAGAAGGCTGCCTGGAGCGTTGCAACCGTTTTCTTCGCGCTCTTTCAGGCTGCTGCGGCCTACGGCCTGTCCTTTGTCTTCAGCCAAAGCGCTGGCAACTATCGGCTTTTGTTCTTCATCGGCACCGCGGCGATGGTGCTGGCCCTGGCGATTGATCTCTTGACGGCGGTGACCGCCCGTAAGACGCCGTCGCCCAAAGGATAGTGCTTGGACCCTAACGCCGCCACTCGCGCACATCAGCAAGCAAAGGCAAGGTCATGACGTTCCCTAAGACATCGCGCCGTTTCATGGACCTGATCGATGTCGACTGGCCGATCGTGCAGGCGCCGATGGCCGGGACCTCGACGCCCGAGATGGCGGCAGCGGTTTCCAATGCTGGAGCGCTTGGATCGATCGCGGTCGGCGCCGCGACCGTCGAGGCTGCCTCAAAGGCGATCCAGCATGTTCGCTTAGGGACCAGCAGGCCTTTCAACGTCAACGTCTTCTGCCACGCTAAGCCACGACGTGACCGGGACAAGGAAAGGAAATGGCTTAAGTTCCTCGGGCCGGAATTCGCGGTTTTCAACACTGCCGCGCCGGCGTCGCTGGCCGAGATCTACACGAGCTTCTGCGAAGACGACGCGATGTATGCCGTCATCCGCGAGGCGCGACCCAAGGTCGTCAGTTTTCATTTCGGGTTGCCAGGACCGCAATGGATCGCTGGCTTGAAGGAAACCGGGATTGTGCTGTTCGCAACGGCGACCTCTCCCAAAGAGGCACATGCCGCCGTGGACGCCGGGGTCGATGTGATCGTGGCACAGGGTTATGAGGCTGGCGGGCATCGCGGAGTCTTCGATCCGGACGGACCGGACGACAGGCTGAGCACTTTTCCGCTGGTTCAGCTTCTCTGCCGTGAACTCGACGTCCCGGTCCTTGCCGCCGGCGGCATTATGGATGGAAAGGGTATCGGCGCCGCGTTGCAATTGGGCGCCGCCGGAGTCCAACTGGGCACGGCTTTTATCGCCACGGATGAATCCGCGGCCGACGAGGGCTATCGCGTCGCCCTGTTCAGCGATGCTGCCCGCCATACTGTCATGACGCGTGCCATATCAGGCCGGCCAGCGCGCTGCCTGTCGAATACTTTCACAAGGCTCGGTCAGTCAGCCCGGCTTGATGCTGTGCCGGACTATCCGATTGCCTACGACGCTGGAAAGGCGCTCAACAGCGCTGCCAAGGCTACCGGCAACCTCAGCTATGGCGCTCACTGGGCAGGGCAGGGAGCGCCGCTTGCCCGAGCGTTGCCAGCCGGCCAGTTAGTCGAGGCACTTATCGAAGAGTTGCGTGCCGGATAAGCCAGTCGGAGCCAGGCTGTCTGGAAGCAGGCAATAGGCGGATAGCATTGAGGCGCCTGTCTCGAGACGGTGTGAATGGGCTAGCGGCCCATCACCTTGTCTTTGCCGTCGCCAAGCCGAACGGCGTCCAGATCAACTGAACAGGGGTTGCCCCTTGATCGCCAGCTCTGCGTGCTCCCGCTCGCCGCGCTGGCGTTCATCCCGCAATGCCTGCTGTGCGGTTGCCAGCGCTCCCTCTTCTCGGTCAACGATTGCTTAGGCGCTGCGTTCTCAGTGCTTAGCACGTCGATCTTATTGTTCAGCGACGCCGGAATTGTGGGTTGGACAACGTGCGTGAATAGTCCGAGACGAAGGTCGCGATGCCCGCTCCTGTCGCTGCCATCGTCATGAATGGGCGATCTTGGGCTGCCATAGGTGCACCCATGAGCGTTGAAGCCGAACGGATGATGTCCGCGGATTAGCTTGCCGAAATCTGCGCCGCCTTTTCGAGAACCAGCGTCTCGAACGCCGATGGATCACGCAATGCATCCCGCAAACGGCCCGACCAGTCCGGATGCTTGGCCTCCCGGGCAAAGAAAGAGGAAGGCGACAAGCCTTGGTTGCAGAAGAAGAATTGGTTCAGAATCTTTGCCGGATGTGTGCGACAACAAAGGAGGCATTGGCCGGCTTGGCATGGGCGAAAGCTGAAAGCCGCGCGCCACGTACGCAATGTCGCCACCTGCGGCGATATCCGACAGCGCGGCGAGCACTGTCCGGACTGTGAGGCGAAGCCCGGGCTTCCCCGAGCTTCGATCGCCGTCAGCATGTGAAATACCGTGCACATTCTTCTGCCAGCCACTTACATGCTTCGTTATTGGTGTGTGTGAAGCGCCGCCTCGGAGGCCATCGGGCTCGGTCAAATCCGTTTCGGTGCGCCGCTCATTCCGAAAGGCCTCGGCCCGTCCTGCGGTCCAAGAATGCGAATTGAGAACGCAGCGGCAAATTGACGCTGCGAGAGGTTTGGTAGCGCTAATTACCCCATTCGTTCGCGGCGGCGTTTACAACAGGCGGCCTAAACTGGTAAAAAATATTGACCAGTCAGGGGAGGAGGAGAACCCATGTCCGGCCTAGCCATGCCCAAGCCTGATGCCGAGACGATGCGCCGGCGCGCCGAGATCGTCGCCGACATGCGCATCATCGTGCCGGGCGAGGGGGTCGTCGACGCGGCCAATGAAATGCGCGCCTTCGAAAGCGACGGCCTTACCGCCTACCGGCAGCTGCCGCTGGTCGTGGTGCTGCCGGAAACGGTGGCTCAGGTCTCGCGCGTGCTGAAATACTGCAACGAGCGCAACATCCGCGTCGTGCCGCGCGGTTCCGGCACCTCGCTGTCCGGCGGCGCGCTGCCGCTCGAGGATGCGGTGCTTTTGGTCATGAGCCGCTTCAACCGCATCCTTCAAATCGACTATCCCAACCGCGTCGTCGTCGCCCAGCCAGGCGTCACCAATCTCGGCATCACCACCGCCGTCGAGCAGGAGGGCTTTTACTATGCCCCCGATCCATCCTCCCAGATCGCCTGCTCGATCGGCGGCAACGTCGCGGAGAATTCCGGCGGCGTGCACTGCCTGAAATACGGCCTCACCGCCAACAACGTGCTGGGCATCGAGATGGTGCTGATGAATGGCGAGGTGGTGCGCCTCGGCGGCAGCCATCTCGACCAGGAAGGCTACGACCTGCTCGGCGTCATGACCGGCTCGGAAGGGCTGCTCGGCGTCGTCACCGAGGTGACGGTGCGCATCCTGAAGAAGCCGGAGACGGCGCGCGCGCTGCTGATCGGCTTTCCGTCCAGCG
>RXJA01000477.1 GCA_003963455.1 Hyphomicrobiales bacterium | reverse complement strand
CGTCTCAACCCGCTCGGCGTGGTCCCGGCGGCGATCTTCCTGGCCGCCGTCATGACCGGCGCCGAGGCGATGTCGCGCGCGACCGGCGTGCCGGCCTTCCTCAGCGACGTCATCCAGGGCACGGCGCTGCTTGCCATGCTGGTGGCGCTGCTGTTCACCGCCTACCGCATCCGCCGCGTGGGAGCCTCCGCATGAGCGCGGTGTTCGAGCAGATCTTCCAGGTCGGCTTCCTCGCCGCCATCATCCGCATCGCCACGCCTTTGGCCTTCGCCACGCTCGGCGAAGTGTTTTCCGAGCGCGCCGGTGTGCTCAATCTCGGCATCGAGGGCATCATGCTGCTGTCGGCGATGGCCGGCTTCACCGCCGCCAGCCTCAGCGGCAGCCTGTGGCTGGGCGTGCTGGTGGCCGTGCTGGTCGGCGCGGCGATGGGCGCGCTGCATGCGCTGTTCACCGTGGCGCTGGGCCTCAGCCAGCACGTCTGCGGCATCGGCGTGACGCTGTTCTGCTCGGGCCTTGCCTATTTCCTCTACCGGCTGATCTTCGGCCAGCAATCGGTGCCGCCGAGCATCGACGGCTTCAAACCGGTGCCGATCCCCCTGCTCTCGGACATCCCGGTGCTCGGCCCTGCCGTGTTCAACCAGTTCACGTTGGTCTATCTGGCCATCGTCGCCGTCCCGCTCGCGGCCTTCGTGCTCTACCGCACGCCCTGGGGGCTAGCTGTGCGCATGGTCGGCGAGAACCCGCGCGCGGCGGACTCCGCTGGTGTCAGCGTCATCGCCACGCGCTTCCAGGCGGTGATCCTCGGCGGCGCGCTGATGGGGCTTGCCGGCGCTTTCCTCACCATGGCGCAGTTCAACGCCTTCACCTTCGGTGTCGTTTCCGGCCGCGGCTGGGTGGCGATCGCGCTGGTCGTGTTCGGCCGCTGGGATCCCTGGCGCTCTGCCGGCGCCGCGCTGCTCTTCGCCTTCGTCGACGCGCTGCAGCTCCGGATGCAGGCCAGCGGCCTCGGCCACATCCCTTACGAAGCCTTCCTGATGCTGCCGTTCATCTTCACCATCGTCGCCATGGCCTTCATGTCGCGCAACGCGGTCGCGCCCTCGGCGCTGCTGAAGCCGTTCCGGCGGGAAGAGCGTTAGCGCCCTTTCCTCTCCCTCCGGAGGGGGGAGAGGTGGCGCTGCGAAGCAGCGACGGAGTGGGGGAACCACCTGGCAACCATCGCCTACCGATATCGAAAGGGGACCCGGGCGCAAGAATCTTTCCGCACCGCGCCAAGCGTCGACCCCCACTCCGTCGAGCTGCGCTCGACACCTCTCCCCCGGTCGACGGGGGAGAGGAAAGGCGCCAAGCCGTCAAATCGCCGTAAAGGCATTATCCACGAAAAGATGCGCACCGTTGACGAAGCTCGATTCGTCGCTGGCCAGGAACAGCGCGGCCTTCGCCACCTCCTCCGGCTCGCCGATGCGGCCCTGCTGCGCGGCCATCGCCGCGTCGGAGACGTCGACGCCGAGCTTACCGAGGTCGGCCACTTCACGCAGTCCGTGCGGCGTGCGTATGAAGCCCGGGCAAACGGCGTTGCAACGGATGTTGCGGTCGCGGAACTCCACCGCGATGGCGCGGGCGAACATATGGCAGGCGCCCTTGGTGGTGTCGTAGAGCACCTCGTTCGGCGTCGCCGCCACCGCCGAGATCGACGAGGTGCAGACGATCGAGCCGCCGCCTGCGGCGATCATGCCAGGCAGCACCGCGCGGGTCATCAGGAACATCGAGCGGACGTTGACGGCATGCAACCAGTCCCACTCCTGCAGCGTCGTCTCCAGGAACGGCTTGATGACGATGGTGCCGGCGTGGTTGAACAGTACCGTGACCGGACCGAGCTTCGCCGTCGCCGCCTTCACCGCGGCCTCGACCTGCGCCTCGTCCGAAACGTCGGCCACGAAATGCTCCGCCACATGGCCCCGCGCGCGGATCGCGGCAGCGGTCTTGCCGGCCGCCTCGCCATTGCGGTCGATGATCGCCACCTTGGCGCCTTCGGCGGCAAACAGCTCCGAAGCCGCCCCGCCCATGCCCGTCGCGCCGCCAGAAACGATCGCCACCTTGCCCGCCAGCCTTCCACCCATTCCGCTTCTCCCTTGGATCCTGCGAGTGTTTTTGATGCTATCCCGTCGGACGGGGAATAGCCAAGCGCTTGAGCGAGGCCGTTCGCCGCTGAAAAAGCATGTCGTTCCAGGCATTTGCCCGGCCCGCCTGTATCGGGTTCAGCCGGGATTTTCCATCTCACGGGAGCAATAAATACCCGGATTACGCCTTATTAAGAGAATGTTTTCCCAGAAATTGCCGAAAAATAGCAATCGACAAAGTCTACTAACTTTATAGATTAATGACTGAGACGGAGGCCGATATGTCGTATATCCAGAACGCTCAGACCGCCCGCAAGGGCCAAAGGCTGACTGCCGACCAGAGCTGGAGGCCTGCCTATGGCGGCACCTTCGCTTATCTCGTCTTCGCGCTTGCGTTCGTGTTCACCGGCGCGGTGGTGCTGGGGCTGATCCCCTGACCCAAGGCGGGCCGAGACCCGCCATCAAACAATCTGAGTTGAGTAATCGGAGTGGAAAACTGGCCGGGCGCCAGGGTGCTGTCGCGCGCCCGCGTCTCGGATTTGGTTCGAACGCTTTGGAGCGGGGCAATCCAACGTGATGGAGGAGATGGCAATGCCGATCGAGTTCACGCATGTTCCCGGCAAGGCTGCCGACAGCAGCTTCTTCTATGACTTCGCCGAGACGGCGACCAGATTGTCGCTGATCGAGGACACCGGTTTCCGCAAGCTCGTCGTCGACGATCCGGCCGGCCTTCTCACCAATATGGACATCGCCGCGCAGACGCTCGACCGCACCGGCTCGCTGGAGGTGGTGCTGACGCATTGGGCCGGCGTGATCGAGCCGACGGTGGCGGCCAGGCAGCTCGCGGCGCTCGACCGTCGAGGCGGCGGCCGCCTGTCGCTTCGCATGCTGAGCGAGCCGCTGGAGGACAGCGATGCCGAGGCGCGGCCCGTCGGACACGGCGTGGTATGGCAGCGCATCGACGAATATCTGGTGCTGTTGAAACGGCTATGGTCGAACGACAGGCCTATCGACCATGAAGGCGCCTTCTACAGCGTCAAGGGCGGCTACGTGCCGCGCAAGGGCCCGCATGGCGCCGATCTGACCATCCGCCTCGGCGGGCAATCGGGCACCGCGCTGAAGGTCGCCGGCAAGCATGCCGATGTCTTCGAGCTCGCCGCCGGCTCGCCCGACGAGGTGAGGCAATTGATCGAGCGTGTGCGCCGCGCCGCCGCCGAGCATGGCCGCGGCGGCAGGCTGCGCTTCGCGCTGCCGGTACGCATCCACGCGGACGGCTGGGGCGGAACCCCCGATCCCAAGGCGGTGGAGATCGCCGGGCCGCCGGCGCGGATTGCCCTGGCGCTTTTGCCCTATGCCGCGCTGGGCATCGAGGAGTTCATGATCAGCGGCATCGACCGTCCGAGCGAGATTGCCCGCGTCGGGCGCGAGATCGTCACGCTGGTCGCGAATTCGCTGGCGCGCCGCGAGGCGGAGATCCCGCGGCCGGGAGCTTTCGCCGCGCGCCTGCCGCTGGCCGCGCGCTCCCCATTGTAAGGAGAAGGCTCGCGATCCATCAATTCGCGAGCTGCCGCAACGCGGCGACGACGGCTTCCGAATCCGCCAGCGCGCCGAAGATCCCGTCCTCGACCGTCACCATGTGCAGCGCCGCTTCGTGCGCGTACTGGTCGCCGCTGGCGCAGGCGTCGGTGATCGTCAGACACTGGAAGTTGCGGTCGCAGGCTTCGCGCAGCGTGGTGTGCACGCAAACATCCGTCGTGCAGCCGGTGAAAAGCAAGTGGGTTATGTCCCGCGCGCGCAGCACCATCTCCAGATCGGTATAGGTGAAGGCGCTGTTGCACGTCTTGTCGACGATGATGTCCTCAGGCTTCACGTCGATATCGGCGGAGATCTGGAAGCCCGGGCCGGAGCGCAGCAGGACATCCGTGCCGTCGAGCCCCGCCCGCTTGCGGCGCCATTTCTCGTAGGGCGTCATGTCGGCCATGTCGGCGCGATAGCCTTGCCTGGTGTGGATGATGGTGAGGCCGGCGGCGCGGGCGGCCGCAATCAGCCGGTTCACCGCCGGCAGGATGGCCCTCAGCGGCGACGGATCATAGCCTTTCCTGGCGAAGTAACCGGCCGGCGACAGGAAATCCTCCTGCAGGTCGATGACCAGCAGCGCGGTATGCCGCGGCATCAGCCTGCCGTCATAGGGAAAGTCGAACGGTATCGCCTTGATCATCATCGGTCTCCTTCTTCGATATCGAGCATAGCCTGCCGCGCCTGCGGCGGAAGCCCTGTGGCGCTCGCCGGCATGCGCCCGAGAGCGGTCGAACGGCGGCTTGGCCGGATTTGTTGGCCTGGATTCCCATCTTAATCTTGACTATCAAAGTCATGTTTCATACTCAGTCGTCAGCCCATGGCGGGAAGCCGTGACCGAAATTCGCACCAGCCAGCCAGCGACCCGGCCGGTTCGTGCCAAGACACAGCGAGGCCGAGACTTGTCCCGAAGCGTTCTGTTCGCGGCGCTGGCCGCATCCGCGCTTTTTTTGGCCGGGATAGCCCTGGCCCAGCAGCAGCCGACGACACCGCCGGCGACCGGCCCGGCGCCGGCCGCGCCGGCCCCCGCACCTGTCGCGGCCGCCACCAATCCGCCGGCCACGGTGCAAATGCCGATTGAAGCCGCACCGGCGCAACCGGGCGTCCAGCCGGCTCCGGACGGCGCCGTCGGCGAGGAATCCTCGATCTCGCCGACACTGCCGCATGACCTGTCGCCCTGGGGCATGTTCATGAATGCCGACATCGTCGTGAAGGCGGTCATGGTCGGGCTGGCCTTCGCCTCTCTCGTCACCTGGACGATCTGGCTCGCCAAGTCGCTGGAGGTCCTTGCCGGCAAATTGAAGGCCCGCCGCGCCGCCGATGCGATCGGCAATGCCGCGACGCTGATGCAGGCCGGCCGCGAACTTGGTCACAGCGGCGGTCCCGGCGCGCTTCTGGTGCGGGCGGCGGAAGAAGAAAGGGCGCTTTCAGCCGGCGCCCTCGACCATGCCCCCGGCGACGGCTTGAAGGAACGTGTCGCCTCCAGGCTCTCGCGCATCGAGGCGGCCGCGGCGCGGCGCATGTCGCGCGGCACCGGCCTGCTCGCCACCATCGGCTCGACGGCGCCCTTCGTCGGCCTGTTCGGCACCGTCTGGGGCATCATGAACGCCTTCATCGGCATCTCGCAGGCGCAGACCACCAACCTGGCCGTCGTCGCGCCCGGCATCGCCGAGGCGCTGCTTGCCACCGCCATGGGCCTGGTGGCGGCCATTCCGGCGGTGGTCATCTACAACGTCTTCGCGCGCTCCATAGCCGGCTACAGGCAGATCCTCGCCGATGCTTCCGCCGGCGTCGAGCGGCTGGTCAGCCGTGATCTCGACTTCCGCACGGTGCCGCCGGCGACGGCCATGGCGGCGGAGTGACGGCGATGGCGGCGCGGATTCGCGAGACTTTCGGCGACGATCTCGAGGAAAGCCACGACATCAACGTCACGCCGTTCATCGACGTCATCCTCGTGCTCTTGATCATCTTCATGGTCGCGGCGCCGCTTGCCACCGTCGACGTCAATGTCGACCTGCCGGGTTCGACCGCGACACCCGCGCCGCGCCCCGAGACGCCACTCTTCCTCACGCTGAAGAGCGATCTCACGCTGACGATCGGCAATGACGCCGTGCCGCGTACCGCCTTCGCGGCGCGGCTCGACAGCCGCACCAGAGGTGACAAGCAGACGCGCATCTTCCTGCGCGCCGACAAGACTGTCGGCTATGGCGACCTGATGGAGGTGATGAACCTGCTGCGCGCAGCCGGCTATCTGAAGGTCGCGCTGGTGGGGCTGGAGACCGTATCGGGCGCGACCGGCGGGGAGGTCGTGCCTGGAACGCCCGCGACGGGCGCGAACTCCGCGCCGGCACCGGGTGGAGGCAAGACACCATGACGGCCGCCGCGCTCTGGCGGATTTCCCAGCCGCGCCCCGGTGCGCGTGACGCCGGCCTGTGGACGGGCGCCGCGGCGATCGTTCTGGCCGCGCATGTGGCGGTCGCCTATGCGGTGCAGGACCTGAGGCTTGCCGAAATGCCGGATGGCGGGCCGCCGCCCGCGCTGGCGGTCGAGATGACGCCGCTGGTCGTCGCGCCCGCCATTCCGCAAGAGGCGGCCATGCTGGATATCGCCACGCCGGAGCCGCCCGACGCGGCCGAAGAGACGGAAAAGCCGATCGACGCAAAACCATCGACCGATCCGGCGCCGGTGGCGGAACAGACGGAACGTGTCGCTGAACAATCCCTCGACGCCGACACCCCGCAAGAGCCCGCGCCCGCCGAGCAGGCCATCGCGGCGCTGACCGAGCAGCAACCGCTGGGCGAGGTCGTGCCGGATCCTGTCGAGGCAATCGCGCCCGATGTCGTCATTCCGCTGCCGGTGCCGAAACCCGTCGAGGCGGAGATGAAGGCGCAAAAGCCGGCCCAGCCCAGGAAGAAGGTAGAGAAGAAACCGATCGAAAAGCCGAAGGACCGGATCAAGACAAGAAAGGCGCCCCCGCCCGGCGCGACGACCACCGCCAGCATCGATGCCAAGGAGGCGATGAAGGCGGCGGCACCGCAGTCCTCGAACGCGGCGCCGCGATCGAGCGTCAGCCCGTCGCGCTGGAATTCCAGCCTGGCGGCGTGGATCAGGAGGCACACCCGCTATCCGAGCGCGGCGCGCTCCAGGCGGGCCGAAGGCACGCCAAGCGTGACCTTCACCGTCGACACCTCCGGCAGGGTGGTCTCTGCCCGGCTGGCGCGATCGTCGGGCGACGGCGATCTCGACCGCGCGGCTCTCAGCGCCTTGCAGGGCGCCTCGGTGCCGGCGCCGCCGGCCGAGCTCGGCGCGCGCGTCACCCGCACCGCGCCCTTCGTCTTCAGCCTGCGCGATTAGGGCAAGAGCAGGAAAAGCGCGCGGCGGCTTCCATGCGAAATCGCGTGAAAATGAAGAACTGGAGCAGGTCCGTGATTCTATCAGACGCAGAACCGCTCCAACCGCCAGGGGGGCGGCGATCTGTCCGTTTCGGGATGCGCCCGAATGATGATAAAGCTTGAGGCAACCACTCATCTATTTCGGGATTCCCATGTCGGTCCTCACACGCCGCAGACTCCTGCAGGGCGCCGCGGCCGCCGGCGCGGCCGGCATCGGCCTCTCGGCAGCCGGCAAGTTCGCCGGCTGGGCGGCGGCGAAGCCCGAGCCGCTGATCCTGAAGACCGCGAGCATAGAGGCGCGGCTGATGGACGGCGCGCCGACGAGGAATGTCCTGACCTATGGCGAGGCAGGCCCGCCGCCGGTCGTCAGGATGAGGAAGGGCGAGCCGTTCGCCGCGCGGCTGGTCAACGGCATCGACGATCCGACGACCATCCACTGGCACGGCGTCCGCGTTCCCAACAAGATGGACGGGGTGCCGTTCCTGATCCAGCCCTATGTCTATCAGGGCGACCATTTCGACTACGCCTTCACCCCGCCCGACGCCGGCACGTTCTGGTATCACCCGCATTGCAACACGCTGATCCAGATGGGTCACGGCATGACCGGCGTGATCGTGGTCGAGAACCCGAACGATCCGGTCTTCGATGTCGAGATGGTCGTCAACCTGCGCGACTGGCGGCTCGGCGACGACGGTCAGTTCATCGAGCAGTTCAGACCGCGCGACGCGGCGAAGGCCGGCACCTTCGGCACGGTGCGCACCGCCAATTGGCTCGACCAGCCGCAATTCGACGCGCCTGCCGGCGGCCTGGTGCGGCTTCGGGCGGCCATCACCGACGTCACCCGCATCTATGCCTTCCGCGTCGACGGCGCCGAAGCGACGGTGATCGCGCTCGACGGCAACCCGGTGCCGCAGCGTTTCACGCCGGATGCCTTGCAGCTGGGGCCCGGCCAGCGGCTCGAGCTTGCCATCCGCATGCCCGACGAGGAAGGCGCCATCGTCAGCCTGCGCGATGTCAGGGGCACCAAGCCGAAGATCCTGGCGACGCTGCGTTCGGTCGGCAAATCGCTCAGGCACGATCTTGGCGATCTCGGCCCGCTCGAAGCCAATCCGGTGGCCGAGGTGGACCTTGCCAGCGCCACGCGCATTCCGCTGGCGCTCAGCGCCACGGCGGAAAACGTCGCGGCCGACAGTATCTGCGGCTCGCTCGGCTACAGTTTCTGGGCGATCAACAAGGTGCCGTGGCCCGGCGACACGCCCGACCCGACCGCGCCGCTGGCCGAACTGAAGCTCGGCAAGAGCTACATCATCGATATGGAAAACCTCACCCCGCACGCGCACCCGATCCACCTGCACGGCATGAGCTTCAAGGCGCTCTCGTCGTCAACGCGGACAGTCCAGCCGCTCGTCTCCGACACCTATCTGATCCAGCCCAACGAGAAGGTGCAACTGGGCTTCGTCGCCGACAATCCCGGCGACTGGCTGCTGCACTGCCACATCATCGAGCACCAGAAAACGGGCATGACGAGTTATTTCCGGGTGGTGTGAGGAAACGCCCCGCATGGTCGCGGCGCAACGGGTCGGACCGCTGATCTTCTCGAATCCGACCCGTCCAGAGAATGACGAAAGGCGTTGCGGCGCCTACCGCTTCAGCGCGATGCTGATGCCGCTGAGATCTGCGTTGACCTGCAGGCCGACCTGCCTGCCGGTAAGCTCGAGCTGGGCGCCCTTGTCGTTGGTCATGACAATCACCTGGGCACCCTTGCCGAGCGCGCCGCCGCCGCCGGCCGCGCCGTAGACGCCCGTCACGTCGCTGGCGCGGCGGATGTGGCGCACCGTGCCCTGGAAGTAGGTCTTGGAAGCCCCGAAGGCGAGGCCGCCCGAGACGCCGCCGACCGAGATCGGGTAGCGCTTGCCATGGAAGGTCAGAGTTCCCTCACCGCCGGAACCGCCGATGAAGAAGGCCGCCTTGTAGACGGAGAAGCGGATCGTACCGCTGTCGGCATGCGCGGCGCTGGCAATGCTCACGCCGGCCGCGGCGATTGCGGCGACCGCGACGGAACGGAACCGGGACGAAATCTGCATCATGGAAACTCCTCAAGGATCGCCGCTTACCCAGCCGGCCGGGGCATATCAGCTTCGAAAGTATAGCTGAACCGTCTTGCCCCGCCATTGGTTCCCGGCACGCGGCCCGAAATCCGGCGGTCACAAAATGCTGAGCGAGGAAGGCAGACGCCGACGAGAAGCACAGGCTTGTGCTGGCTGGTGGAGCTGAGGGGGATCGAACCCCTGACCTCATCATTGCGAACGATGCGCTCTCCCAGCTGAGCTACAGCCCCGTTCCAGCGGATGGGCTTGTATCGGTCGCGGCCGTTTGATGTCAAGGCGAAACGCAATGCGCGGCGGCCGGCGGGCCTTGCCGGTTCGGCACGCAATGGCTACATGTCGGCGACAATTTGGAGACCGGCATGATTGCCCTTATTCAGACCATCGTCATGGCGCTTGATATCTACTGGTGGATCATCATCGCCTCGGCGATCTTTTCCTGGCTCTACGCCTTCAACGTCGTCAACTCGCGCAACCAGTTCGTCGGCACCATCGGCAACATGCTCTATCGGCTGACCGAGCCGGCATTGCGCCCGATCCGCCGCTTCATGCCCGATCTCGGCGGTATCGACATTTCGCCGATCATCCTGCTTTTGATCCTTTTCTTCATCCGGCAGTTTCTCGTCACCACCGTCTGGTCCTGGGTCGTGACCGGCGGCTGATGAGCTCGTCGTTTCGGCTGCGCAAGGACGGCATCGACCTTTACGTGCGGCTGACGCCGAAAGCGGCGCTCGATCGCATCGACGGCGTCGAGACCGCCGCCGACGGCCGCAGCCACCTCAAGGCCCGCGTGCGCGCCGTGCCGGAGAACGGCGCCGCCAATCAGGCGCTGGAACGGATGATGGCCAAGGCGCTGGGCGTTCCGGCGTCGACCGTCTCGGTGGTCGCCGGCGGCACGTCGCGGCTGAAGACGCTGCGGATCGTGGGGGATGGGGCAGCACTCGCGAAAAGCGTCGAGGCTCTGATCGGGTTATCCAAAATTTGAGACGCCTACCTCGGTGGCGCAAGCCGCGGCAACCACTCAATCCCCGATCGGCAGTTTCGGATCGTCCACCTTGAGCGTGTTCACGCTCTGCTTGATGCGGCGCAGGTTCTCCAGGACCTTCGGGCCGCGCGCCTCGGCGACCGAGGTCGCGATCATGTCGACGATGGCCAGCAGCGCATAGCGCGAGGATGTCGGCTTGTAGATGTTGCCGTCCTCCAGCGGCTGATAGTGGATCACCGTGCCGGCGACCTTGGCCAGCGCCGAATCGGGCGCGGTGACGGCCACCGTGGCGGCGCCATATTGTTGCGCAACCTCCACCGCCTCGATGACCGAGCGGGCAAAGCCCGAGACCGAGAAGGCGACGAGCGTGGTCTCGGGCGCGGCGACGGCCGCGTACATGCGCTGCAACTGGCCGTCGACCTGCGCAAGCGCCGAAAGACCCAGCCGGAAGAGCCGGTTCTGCATTTCGGTCGCCATCATCGAGGAAATGCCGCCCGAGCCTATGCACAGCACGTTGCCGGAATTGGCGATGCGGGTCGCCACTTCCACCAGGACGCTCATGTCGAGATTTTCGCTGGCGCGCTGGATGGCGGCGATCGCCGCTTCGGTGATGGCCGACGCTATGCGCTGCTCGCGCGCGTCGCGGCTGAGCGGCTCCGGCGACAGATACTGGCCGCCGATGGCGATCGCCTGTGCCAGATAGAATTTGAAGTCGCGCAGGCCCTCGCAGCCGAGATTGCGGCAGAAGCGGGTCACCGTCGGCTCGCTGACGCCGACGCGCGCGGCGATTTCGGAGATCGCCGCTTTGGACGCGAAATCGAGATCGGACAGCACCAGCCCGGCCAGCCGGCGGTCCGACTTGGTGCCGTCCTGCGACATCAGTTGCAGGCGGGTGATGATGTCGGCCGGGCTCTTCATCGTCTTCTCACAGCGGCAGGCCGGTTGCCTTGTCGAAAAGGTGGATGTTGCGCGGGTCGACACGCACCGGCAGCCGGTCGCCGGGCTTGACCTGCAGCCGGTCGCGGAACACCGCGCGCACCGTGTCGTCGCCGACCGAGCCGTAGACATGCGTCTCCGAGCCGGTCGGCTCGACGACATCGACCTTGATGGCGATGGCATCGTCGCCGGCGCCGGCCACGAAATGCTCGGGCCTGATGCCGGCCTCGACTGTGTCGCCGCCGGAAGCGGCCTTGCCGGCAAGCGCCAGCCGGCCGCCGCCCTTTGTCTCGAACCATGAATTGGCTCCGGCCGTCTTCAGCGCGCCGGAAACAAAACTCATCGACGGCGAGCCGATGAAGCCGGCGACGAATTTGTTGGCCGGACGGTCATAGAGCTCCAGCGGCTGGCCGACCTGCTGGATGCGGCCCCGGTCCATGACCACGATTCGGTCGGCCATGGTCATCGCCTCGATCTGGTCGTGGGTGACATAGACGACGGTCGATTTCAGCCGCTGGTGCAGCGCCTTGATCTCGGTGCGCATCTGCACGCGCAACTGCGCGTCGAGATTGGAGAGCGGCTCGTCGAACAGGAAGACGGAAGGCTCGCGCACGATAGCGCGGCCCATGGCGACGCGCTGGCGCTGGCCGCCCGAGAGCTGCCTTGGATAGCGATCGAGATAGGAGAAGAGGTTGAGCACGCCGGAAGCCTTCTTGACCTTGTCGTCGATCGCGGCGCGGTTCTCGCCGCGGATCTTCGGGCCGAAGCCGATGTTTTCCGAAGCCTTCAGATGCGGGAACAGCGCATAGGACTGGAACACCATGGCGATGTTGCGCTTCTGCGGCGGCTGGTCGTTGGCGCGGATGCCGCCGATGACGAGATCGCCGGAAGTGATCGTCTCCAGCCCGGCCAGCATGCGCAAAAGCGTGGACTTGCCGCAGCCTGACGGGCCGACCAGCACGACGAACTCACCGCTTTTGATATCGAGGTTGATGTCCTCGAGGATCCTGTGCTGGCCGAAGGATTTCGACAGGTTGCGGAACTGGACGTCGGTCATGCTCACGCTCCCAATATGTCGTCGATGAAAGGCAGGTAGCCGGCTGTCAGTCCGGCGTCCACGGGCACCACCGCACCTGTTATGCCGGAAGCTCGCTCCGAGGCAAGGAAAGCCACGGCTTCCGCCACTTCCGAAGCATTGACGATGCGACCGAGCGGATAGAGCCGCTTCAGCCGGCCGAGGATCTCGGGGTCCTTGGCCAGGCGATGGTCCCAGGCGGCGGTGCGGATCGAGCCTGGGCACACGACATTGGCGCGCAACCCGGCGCGGCCGAGCTCGACCGCGATCGATTTGGCATAGGCGTTGATGCCGGCCTTGGCGGCCGCATAGGCCGGATTGCCGAAATGCGAGATCGCGTTGACCGAGGAGATGAAGACGACGCTGCCCAAACCGCGCCCGGCCATCGCCTTGATCAGCGGATCGGCGAAAGTCATCACGCCGGTCAAATTGAGGTCGAGCTCCTGCTCGATCTTCTCCGCCGTCAGCGCCTTCAACGTCTCGGCGCGCGTCCAGCCGGCATTGTTGATCAGGATGTCGGGAACGCCGTCCTTGTCGAGCAAGGCGGGGATCGCCGCTTCGATCGAGGCCCGGTCGAGCAGGTTGAAGACGTGGCGCGAGGCGATATGCGGGCTGGCCAGCGCCTCCATCGACTGGTCGCAGCCGACGATGCGCGCGCCGCGCTCGGCCATGAGCTCGACGATCGCCGAACCGAGGCCGCCGCCGGCGCCGGTGACGACAATTGTCTTGCCTTCGAACTCGGCTTTCGAACCCACCTTGCCCGCTCCTCCGTCCCTCATTTTAAGCCGGCAGGCTAGCCAAGCAAATGTAATTAAGCAACATGATAATCTGCTTGCATGGCGCGAAACGATGGATAATGTAGGAAAGTAACATAAATCCTGTGTCCATAAGGGCCAGGCGCGAATGCGCATCAATGGGAGAAATCAGATGAGCCTTGCGAAATGGACTGTCGGCCTGCTGGCCGGAATGAGCATGCTGGCTTTTGCCGCACCCGCCGACGCGGGCGAGGTGCGCGTCACCGTCGCCGAGTACAGCGCCAAGACCGGCCCCTATTTCGAGGAAGTGAAGAAGGAATTCGAGGCAGCCAATCCCGGCATCACCATCAAATATGAAGTGGTGCCTTGGGATGTGCTCCTGCAGAAGCTCACCACCGACATCACCGCCGGCACCAATGCGGACCTCTCGATCATCGGCACGCGCTGGCTGATCGACTTCGTCCAGCAGGATGTCGCCGAGCCGCTCGACAGCTACATCAAGCCGGAATTCAAGGACCGCTTCATCGACACCTTCCTGTCGCCCTCGATCATGGACGGCCACACCTACGGCCTGCCGATAGCCGCTTCCGCGCGCGCCATGTATTACAACAAGGAGCTGTTCGAGAAGGCCGGCATCGCCAAGCCGCCGGCAACCTGGACCGAGCTGCAGGAAGACGCCCGCAAGATCAAGGCGGTCGGCGCCTTCGGCTTCGGCCTGCAGGGCAAGGAGATCGAGACCGACGTCTATTACTATTACGCGATGTGGTCGCAGGGCACCGAGATCCTCAACAAGGACGGCACCTCGGGCCTTGGCACGCCCGGCGCGCTTGAAGCCGCCAAGCTCTACAAGTCGATGATCGACGAAGGGCTGACGGAACCCGGCGTCACCTCCAACAACCGCGAGGACGTGCAGAACCTGTTCAAGCAGGGCAAGGTCGGCATGATGATCACTGCGCCCTTCCTGTCCAACCAGATCAAGGAAGAAGCGCCGAACCTTAAATACGGCGTCGCGGCCATTCCCGCCGGCCCAACCGGCGCGCGCGGCACTTATGGCGTCACCGATTCGATCATCATGTTCAAGAACTCCAAGAACAAGGACGAGGCCTGGAAGCTGCTCGACTTCCTGTTCACCAAGGAGCAGCGCGCC
>RXJA01000346.1 GCA_003963455.1 Hyphomicrobiales bacterium | reverse complement strand
GCACGTTGACCGAGGCGATCGGATGCTTGTGGACATATTCCTTGACCACGGTCTGCTGCTCGGGGGTGACGATCACTTCGTCCGCGGCCGCGATGCCGATGCCGGCCATCAGAGCCAGGCCGGCCACAGCTGGAATAAGGGTGGTTTTCATCGTTTCTCTCCTTTGCGTTCACGACGATCCTTCGGATCGCGTATTCACGACGATCCATCGGATCGCGTATTGGCGAGCTCCGCCCTGCCTCCGCGGGGGCGGAAACACCGGCAGGTCGAACATTTGAGCTCCCGGGGCAAACGCCCCCGGCGAGGTGTTGTTCCGTCAGCGACGACTAATTGATGTGGCGGAACCTTCGGATCGGTTCCGCATTTGAGGGCATTGAAACTCCCCCAAGACTTTGAAATCCAAAGGGCGCCGCCGTCATGCGAAAAGGCCTCATCCAAAGCGACATCGAACTTCGAGCCCCGGTGACGATTGCCGTCGGCGCCGGCTTCAAGCGCGAGATCGCCTCACTCACCGCGATGCAGAATTTCCTCAAGGAATGGCCGCCGGCCTTTCGAGGCCGGAGCCACGCGGCAGCATTGCGCGCCTGCGAGGCGGCTCGTTGCGGAGAGATCGACCTCGACAAGGCGCGGCAGGCGTTCCTGGTCTTCGCCAGGAAGGTGGGGATCGAGTGGACCGGGGCCGACCCGGTTTCGGTGCTGCGCGAGAACAGGATCAGGCGCGACCGGACACGCGAGAGCCGGGCACAGCAGCGGCCGGCGCACTGACAGCGTCTATCCGTAATTTCAGGATCTTCCCGCCCTATCCGTGCTCTCCGAGCAGCCGGCGCCGGGCGTCCATCCGCCCGCGGACCGTCGCCTGGCCGGCTGACGGTCGACTGGGTCGATCGGGGATTCCCAGGCTGATGGCCGCTGTCAGTTCGGCGTCGATTCGCCGAGCGCCTCGGTGACGAAGGACGCGGCGATCAGGTCGTCCGCGTCAATGCGTAGGGAGCCCTCGCCGCCCCCCATGATAGCCGCGACCTTCTGGAAAGTCTTCATCTCATGCTCGGTAATCCGGGCATCCCGCATCCTGGCTTTCAGATCGGCGACCCGCATCCCGAGCGAACGGGATGTTCCGATTTCTCGTTTCGACATGTCGGTTAGTCTCCTCCCCCAACCCGCACCTGTTTCGCCGCCGCCCGAATCCGCATCCTGCGCACGCTTGTGTTCTCTATGAGGCAGATCGCGAACACAGTTTCGCCAACGCGGCGCCGGAACGAAGGTTCCATTAGCGGATGGTAACGAATTAATACTGGTTAACGGCCGCCACGCCGGCGGCGGGCCGTCAACTCAACCGTGAATGGACCTTATTGGAGGACCTGGACGATCTTGCGCGTGCCGGGATCGACGATGACCGTCTGGTTGTCGACGACGACGTAACGGTATTTGACGTTGGGGACCTCGTGCAGTTCGACGGTGTCGGGAAGGACGCCGCCGACGCTGAGCTTGACGCCGGGAACCTCGACCGAGGCCAGCGGCTGCTTGTGCACATATTCGCGAATGACCGTTTCCTGTTCGGGCTGGATGATGACGTCCTGAGCGGCGGCGGCGCCGATACCGGTCAGAAGGAGCAGGCCCGCGGCAGCGGTTGTGAGGTGCATTTTCATGATCTTCTCCTGTTTGGATCGATTGCCTCTCACGCTGCGCCTGCGATCACACAGCCGGTAGGCATTGGACGTAACGCCATTTGGCAAGCCTTGTTCCGGCAAAAAACCGACGCCGGGTTTTCCGCCAGTCATCACCGACGTGGCGCTGCAATTTCGGAACAATGCGTTTCGGCCCGGGTTACCCAATCCGAAGGGACCGACTTTTCCGAGGAGAAATCCCATGAAACATCTGCTTATCACGAGCATGATCGCGCTCGGCGTCGGCTGCGGCGCCGCGATGGCGCAGACCGAATCCGTGCAGCCCAGCGGCGGCGCCAACTGCGCCTCGGGCCAGGCCGACTGCAAGACCGGCGGCAAGGCAGGCGGGCAGGCCCAGGGCGAGACGAAATCGAAGACCGAGATGAACGCCCAGGGCAAGGCGAAGATGAAGACCGATGAGCAGGCCCAGGGCCAGGCCGGCGCCAATACCGACGAGAATGCCCAGGACAACACGCAGCTGAAAAAGAAGCAGGCTCAGGGCAAGGCCGGTGCGACCACCGAACAGAACGCCCAGGGCGGCAACACCAAGATGCAGACCGAGCAGAACGCCCAGGGCAAGACCGGCACCAGCACCGACCAGAATGCCCAGGACAACACGCAGCTCAAGAAGAAGCAGCAGGCTCAGGGCAAGGCCGGCGCGACCACCGAACAGAACGCCCAGGGCGGCAACACCAAGATGCAGACCGAGCAGAACGCCCAAGCCAAGACTGGGACCAAGACCGAACAGAACGCCCAGGGCAAGACCAATGTCGAGACCGACCAGAACAAGACGGCCTCTATCAACAATGTGACGGTCGAGCAGAAGACGCAGGTCACCCAGATCATCCACGAGACGAAGGTCGAACCGGTCCGCGACATCAGCTTCGATATTTCGGTCGGCATCGAAGTGCCGCGGCATAAGGTGCGGCTGCACCGCCTGCCGGCCCGCATCGTCAAGATCGTGCCCGCTTATGAATCCTACGAGTATTTCGTGCTGGCCGACGGGCGCATCGTCATCGTCGACCCCGATACTTACAAGATCGTCCTGATCCTGACCTGACAAGGACCAGCATGAAGAGAAGAAGGCCCGCCGATGCGGGCCTTCTTCGTCGGGCATGCCGGCGCCCGGTGATGGCGCCGGCGATGTGCTCGCGAGAGACCCCGGAGGCTCAATAAGGCGTTGCCTGAATGCGCGTGACTCGGTGCAATTCACCGGTTTCGGCCCGGAAGTCCTGCGTCCCTGGTCCCTGTTGGACCGGACGAAAGTGCGACCTGGCCGCCGGGAGACCGTTCAAGCTTGCGGTCCACTCGGAAAAGGTGCATGGGTCATATCGGGTAGAGATATGGGCGAGATCGTCGACGGCTGGACATGGTCGCGGCGCTCGGTTGGGCAAATGTATTTTCCACGGTTTCTTGTGGGAATGGCGGCAACGCTTCTGGTGATCCTCGGCTGGACATTCGCGTCCACCGGATCGATTTGGGCGGCATTGGGCTGGACTTTCCTTGCCGCTGTCATCCTGCAGGCGGGTTATTTCGCGGTGGTGCTGTGGCTCGTGCACGGCGAGACGCGCGTGACCGACGAGGCCACGTCGAGCGACGGTTCGGCGGCGCCCGCCAAATTGCCGGGCCCGTTCGAGCGGGACGGCATTATCCAGGCGCTGCTGTCGCGGCTGTTTCCAAAGCTTCCCTGAACCCGAAACCTAGGGCTCGGAAACCATAGGGCATCGAGCGCGCGTACATGGCCGGGCACCGGAAGCCGAGCGGCGCAAGGCCGCCCGACTGCAAGAGCCAGGAATTGCTCTGAATCAGCGAGCCGTTGCCGACGCGGGCGAGCGCACCGGCTGCGCGGGCGAGAACACCATGAAGGCAAAGACCAGCACACCGGCGGCGACGATCAACGAGCCAATGCCGAGGATCGGCTCGACGGCATCCATTCCATAGGCGTATTTCAGGTAAAGCGGCGGCAGCATCACCACGAGGCCAAGCGTGTAGAGGCCGTAGTGGATCATGGCGAGACGCTTCTCGGCCTTGGCCGGATTGAGCGCGTAGTAGCCGGCGAAGATGGCGCTGGTGACCCAGCCCAGAAGGTTGAAATGCGCATGCGCCGGGAAGGCGCCGTGATCGCCCGAAATGCCCATCTTGATCCCGATGGCGATGCCCAGAAGGAAAAAGATGATGGCCGTCCTGAAGAAGAGCTCCGATACCCGTGGCATTCCGCTGGTCCTCCCAATGCCTCTGTAAACCCGACTCAAGTCTATATCTCGAAATAGATATTAGCCATCACATACTTGGGTCACATACTTGGGTCGGCGCGACCTTCAGGCCAAAGCCGGGAGGTGGTTCGGGCCGGCGGCGGGCTTTGCAAAAAAATGGCTCGCTTCTTTCGAAGCGAGCCGAAAAAGGGAGCCGGGCTTGAGGTCGGCTCCCATCCAGGTTGCCACCTGAATTTCGAAGTGAGCTAATGTAGCCGGAGTTTATTACACCGCAATAGCGGATCGATCCGGCAATGTTCTCCAGCCTTGATCGGGATCGCCCCGGCTTTTCGCATGACCGGCGCCAAGCCTGCCTCGCGCCTTGCATACGTGTGGTATTTGGGCAATGCTTGGATTTGGGGGAGTGGTTTCCGTAATTTCGGAAGCACGATTACATGTTCATTGACTACTACGAACTTCTGGAAATAAGCCCGAACGCCAATTCTGAGACAATCGAGCGGATTTTCCGCTATTTTGCCATGCGTTACCATCCCGACAATCGGGAAACAGGCAATGAATCGCGCTTCAGCGAGATCGTCGAAGCCCACAATACGCTGCGGGATCCGGTCAAGCGGGCTCAGTACGACATCCTTTACCGCGAGCATCTGGGCCTTCGCCATGAACTCACGGAGGGAGCGCGCAACGGCGGCGGCATGGAGAGGGATGCCGTCATCCAGGCCAATCTGCTGTCGCTTCTCTATGTGCGGCGCCGGCGGAACGTCAACAATCCCGGCATCGGCGACGACGAGCTCGAACGCCTGTCGGGCTGCCCGCGCGAGCACCTCGAATTTCACCTGTGGTATCTCAAGGCGAAGGGCTTCATCGGCAGAACGGAGAACGGCACGTTCGCCATCACGGTCGAAGGCATCGATCACGCCGGGGGCCAACAGGGCCGGGACCGTCCCGACGCTACCCGCCTGCTCGATCACGCAGATTAAGGCAACTCGACGAAAAAGCCGCCGGGCCAGGCCCGGCGGCTTTCGTTCCACCCTCTGGTCGATTCGACCGGCCTTATGGAGTTGTCGTCCCCATCGCGGCGGCTTCCTGGTCGATCTTTCCGGCCAGCGTATCCTTGGCCCAGGCTGTGACGTCGGCGTCGACCGGCTTGTTGGACATGGTGGTCAGCGCCGCGGTGAGCGACGCATCGTCGGTGCCGACAGCGGCTGCGGCAGCCGCTGCCTCGGCCGCATCCGCAGCCGCGGTGTCGGTGGCGAGCGTCGCGGTCGCGGCGTCGATCTGAGCCTGCAAAGCGTCGATCTGTTCTTGCGTCGCGGGCGGATTCGCCTGCTGCAACGCGGTCATCTGGTTGTTGAGGTCGGTCAGCGCCGCCTGGTCGGTGGCCAGTTGGGCCGCCGCCGCAGCGGCCGCCGCCTGCGCGACCTTGGCCTTGGCCGACTGCGTCACGAAGGCCTGGACGGCGGCGAACTTCTTGCTCTTGGAGTGCATGTAGGCGTTGATGTTGCGCTGCAACGAGTTCAGCCGGCCGAGCTTGGCGTGAATGTTCTGCTCGTTCGGCGTGGCGGCGGTCGTCGTGGTGTCGGTCGTGGTGGTGTCGGCCGAACTGTCGTCCGACGCGCTGTCGGTGCTCTTGTTGTGGCCCGGGGCCGAGGCCGAATTGCCATGCGAGGCGCCGCTGTTGCCGTTGCCGCCGCCATTGCCGCCGCCGTTTCCGTTGCCGTTGCCGCCGCCGTTTCCGTGGCTGCCGCCATTGCCGCCGCCATTGCCGTTGCCGGCAAGCGCCGGGGCCGCCGCGAGCGCCAGAACGGCAAGCGATGCCAGAAGTGTCTTTCGCAATGTCATTGTGCTTCTCCGCAGATGAATCGTCACTATGGCCCAACCGCTAGGCAGCCTCTTATGAGAATTTCCTAATGGCGTCGGATAAACTTTAGGCAATTGCGGTCGCGAAATGAGAGCAGGCCCGCCGGCGCCCGGCCATTTACCCCAAATATTCCCTTAACACATTGAAATTAAACGGAAAAACAAAGGGCTGAGCACCCCTGGGCCGTTTGAAACAATGAGGGCCCCCGTCTCGCCGGACCATGGTCCCAAGGACACTCCGGCTTGCGTGGGAACCCATGACCAGGAGCCTCCGTGCCGAGCGGATGCGCCGACCGGCGATGAGCCTCTGCAGCCGTGATGCCGTCCCAGAAGCGCTTCACGCTTTTCGGCATCATGCTTCGGCTGTTTCTCTGAAGCATGATCTTTCGCCGGAGCATGATCTTTGTCCGAAAACCGGTTCCCACTTCTTGCGTGCGCTGACCTCCGGTTCGGGATCATGCTCTAGCCGCCGACCAGCGGCACGGTCACGGAGGTCGTGTAGTTGATCGGATAATCGCTGAAATAGGGGAAGCTGATGACGAAGGCGTAGCTGGCGTTGACATGGGCCATGCGGAAGCCGCCGCTCGCCGGATCGGTGGTGATGGTGACGTTCACGTTCTGCAGGCCAAGCGCCTGCAGCTTCTTGGTGGCGACCGCCTGGATGTCGGACTGCGTCAACGTGTTGTTGAGCTGCAGCGAGCGCGCGGAGGCCTCCAGCGCGTAGCGCACGCTGGACGCGTTGTTCATCGACCAGCCGAACGCGAAGATGCCGAACAGCAGCATGACGAGGAAGGGCGCGACCAGCGCGAACTCGAGACCGGCGCCGCCCGAGACATTGCTGGCGAATGCCCGAAGCCCTCGCTTGCCGGGAATAGCGCTAGCGAACACGGACCACCTGTAGATGGGCCATGGACGTGTCGCGGGGGAAGACACCGAAGGTGAAAGGCGGCTTCCAGGTGCCAGACGCCTGGATCTGGACGAAGACCGTGGGCACCTTCGGTCCGCTGCAGATAGTCGTTGAGGTGACGACGGTGGTTCCGCATTTGTAGGTGCGGCTGACCACGACCGCCGCATCGTCTGGCTTCTGTTCCCAACTGGCGAGCGCGGCCGCCTGGGTGGCGCTGTCGTCGGTTCCGCCCGCCATGACCAGATTGGCGGCCGTCTTCACCCCTGCCCGCATCGCCAGCGAGCTGGTGACGTAGGACCAGCCGTCCGCGACGCCGAGAAGGACGGCGCACAGCACCGGCATCACCAGCGCGAGCTCCACCGCGGCGATGCCGGCGCGGTCCCTGCCGAATCTGATTACCGACAACCCCACCGCCGCTACTCGGCGATCGCAACTGACTGGGCGGCCGGGATGTCCTTCATCCCGAGGCTCGAGCAATCCTGGTTGATGGTCGAATTGCCCGACCATTGGATGGTGTCGGCAACCACCTGGGTGCAGCCGTTCTTGCCCGAGAAATTGCCGAGATAATTGACCTGCTGCCTGGGAAAATAGATGGCGCCGGTGAAAAGCGAGCTCGCGGTGCCGTTGAAGGTGCTCTGCGCCGCCGTTCCCGTCCTGTCGCCGTAGAACAGCACGCCCGAATAGGTGCCCAAGGTCGGCGCGCTCAGCGTTACGGTGGCGTTGCCGTTGATGCTGACGGTCGAGCTGCCGGACATGAAGATGGTCACGCCGCTGCCCGAGATGTTGGCGTTGGCGTTTATCTTCAGATTGCCCTGCACGACATAGACGCCGGGGTCGAGCGCGACATTGCCGCTGAGGCTCATGCCGCTGCAATAGGTGCCCGGCTTCAGCGTCGACTTGTTGTCGTTCTGGCACGGGTTGGAGGCCGCGGGGGTGGGCAGGCTCGCGAACGGATCGGCGGCCGGCAGCGCCTGGGTGATCGGGGCCTTGCAGACCATCGCCGGCGGATTATTCAGCACGACGCCGCCGACCGTGATCAGGCAGTCGGCCTGGACCGCGGCCGAGCCCTGTATCTTGATGGCGTCGGAGGCGAGCGAATCCGACATGACCGAGCAGCCGTTGAGCTTGACGCTGGTGCTGCCGGAGAACAGAGCGGCTTGCGATGCCGAGGGATTGAGCGCCAGCACACAGGCTTTCGAGGCGTCGGTGATCAGCGCCACCGCCCTCGCCTGTTCCGGCACCTTTGTCTGCGTGAAGATGGAGGTGAACATCCGGTCGAGGTTCTGGTTGAGGATGACCTCCACCGCCTTCTTGGCCGTGTTCGGCCCCGAGGTGGGCGGCGTGTTGACGACGATGGTGCCGCTGCCCAGCCCGTTCGAGGCGGCCGATGTCGTGGCGGCGGTGGTGATGGCGGCGGTGTCTGAGCCCGCGATCTTTTCCAGCGCGCCGGCATAGGCGGCCGCGTCGGCGATCGCCTGCAGCTTCAGGCTCGAATAGTACCAATAGGAGGTCTCGACGCCGAGCCCGGCGCCGCCGACGACGACCGGCAGGGTGAGCGCGAAGATGGTGGCGACGTTGCCGCCCCTGCCCTCGCAAAAGCGCCGGGGGACGCGTCGGAAAAAAAGATTTCTGAAGAAACGACCCGAAGAGGCCATGGCCGAGCGCGCCCAAGCTATCCCAGCCGCCACGTCACCATCGCCTTATGAACGAATGCCTAATTATTTCGCTCGATTTGCGCTGGTAAGACCGTAGCGGGCCGCCGCCCCAACCTTGCGCCGCGCGCGCTAGGACTTAAGGCCCAAAAAACTTCAGACTTAAGGCATAAGTATAGGAAAACACTAATCTTTTAGCACTTTCTGCATTTTATCTTTTTTGCAAATCGCTCGTTGAGATGAGCGCGCCTATCACTTTCGCATGCACTGCGAGGGCGGATCCATGTTCGGACGGTTTTGGGCTTCAAGGCGCGGCAATTTCGCGGTCGCGACGGCGGTCGCCATGGTGCCGCTGATGCTTGGCCTTGCGGCCTCGGTCGACCTGACGGGCACCAGCGACGATGCCGCGCAGTTGCAGAACTCGCTGGACGCGGCCGGCCTTGCGATCGGCACGAAATACCAGCCGACCATGTCGGCCAGCGATGTGCAGCAACTCGGCCAGACCTTCTTCGCGGCCAATATGAGCGCCGCCGACGCGCAGGAGCTATCGGGCAGCCTCTCCGCCTTCCAGGCCGCCGCCAGCGGCGACCCGAGCGCCTACTTCATTTCGGCGTCGTCGAGCATCAGCCGGCCGGCCCTGATCAGCGGGATGCCGGCCTGGCAGGCGACACGCACCGCCTCGATCAAGGTCAAGCCCGGCGCGCAGGCCTGCGTGCTGGCGCTCGATCAGCACGCCGACAACGCGGTCAACCTGCAGGGCTCGACCAGTGTGGCGATGAGCGGCTGCGTGATCGCGGCCAATTCGGACGCCGCCGACTCCGTCAACCGGGGCGGCTCGGCGGTCGTCAGCGCAGCTTGCGTCTCCACGGTCGGCGGCACGCAAGGCTTGACGCCGCCCAGCGCCATCCTTTCCTGCGGCACGCCGCATGAGAACCAGTATGCCTCGTTCGATCCGCTGGCCGACGTCGTTCCCCCGGCCTACACGCTTTGCCTGCCGGTGCCCAACGGCAAGACCGTGACGCTCTCGCCGGGCACCTATTGCGACAAGACCCTGTCGGGGAAGATCACCCTCAATCCGGGCACCTACATCATGCGCAACGTCGTCATAAAGCCGGGCGGCAACGGCAGCCTCAGCGGCCAGGGCGTGACGATCTTCCTGATGGAGAAC
>RXJA01000239.1 GCA_003963455.1 Hyphomicrobiales bacterium | reverse complement strand
TCCGGTTTGTACCGGCGGAGGGATTAGACGTTTCGGACCATCCGGCGCCTCAATTCCTTGTCACTCGAACGAAGGAGGCGCCGATGCGCTCGATACTGTCCCGTCTAGTTTTGGCAACAGGCTTTGTCTCGCTTCTGGCCGGCGTCGCGCCTGCAGAGGCCAAGGATAAGCTCACCGTCTATACTTATGAGAGCTTCACCGCCGATTGGGGTCCCGGCCCGGCGGTCAAGAAGGAATTCGAGGCCGAGTGCGGCTGCGATCTCGAATTCGTCTCGGTCGCCGACGGCGTCGCCCTGCTTAACCGCGTCAAGCTGGAAGGCGTCGGCACCAAGGCCGATATCGTGCTCGGCCTCGACACCAATCTGACGGCGGAAGCCAAGGCGAGCGGCCTGTTCGCGCCGCATGGCGAAGTCTCCGGCATCAATGTGCCCGGAGGCTGGAGCGACGACATTTTCGTGCCCTTCGACTACGGTTATTTCGCCGTCGTCTATGACACGCAGAAGCTGAAGGTCCCCCCGAAGAGCCTGAAGGACCTGGTCGAGGGCAGCGGCACGGACAAGATCGTCATCCAGGATCCGCGCACCTCGACGCCCGGCCTCGGCCTGCTCTTGTGGGTGAAGTCCGTCTATGGCGACAAGGCGCCCGAGGCCTGGGCCAAGCTCAAGTCGAAAGTGCTGACGGTGACGCCGGGCTGGAGCGAGGCCTACGGCCTGTTCACCAAGGGCGAGGCGCCGATGGTGCTCTCCTACACCACCTCGCCGGCCTACCACATGGTGGCCGAGAACACCGAGCGCTACCAGGCGGCCTCCTTCGAGGAAGGCGAATACCTGCAGATCGAGGTTGCCGGCATCACCACGGCCGGCGCGAAGAACCCGCTGGCGCAAAAATTCATCGCCTTCATGACCGGGCCGAAATTCCAGGACGTCATCCCGGAGACCAACTGGATGTTCCCGGCCGGCAAGACCGACAAGCCGCTCAACCCGGCCTTCGACAAATTGGTGAAGCCGACCAAGACCTTGCTGTTCAGCCCGGAGGAGGTCGCCGCCAACCGCAAGGCGTGGGTGGATGAGTGGCTGGGTGTGATGAGCAAGTAGGGTTGCAGGCTAATCGCGTGCGATGATCGCTCTACGGCGCCCCCCTCTGTCCTGCCGGACATCTCCCCCACGAGGGGGGAGATTGGCAGCTTCATCGGCGGCGGGCGATTTTCAACATTGGCGATTGGCGAAAGCCGGCGCGGCATCTGATCTCCCCCCAAGTGGGGGAGATGTCCGGCAGGACAGAGGGGGGCGCGACGGAACGCGGCGTTCGTTCACTCGAACCTTGCAAGTGCAGCATGCACTCCGGGCGTGACCCCCGCATCACCGGCGGCATCGTCGCCCTGGCGGCGATCGCCGTGCTCATCGGCGGCGCCTTCGCGGGTCTCGCCCTCGAAGGCGCGCACGATGTCTCCAGCGCTGCCGCAGCCTTCGACGGCTATCTCCTGCGCGTCGCCCGCTTCACGCTCTGGCAGGCGCTTCTGTCGACGCTGCTGTCGGTCGCGCCGGCGCTGCTGGTGGCGCGGGCCCTGTCGAGACATCCAACCTTCCTTGGGCGTCGCCTGATCCTGCAATTGTTCGCCGTGCCGCTGGCCTTGCCGGCGATCGTCGCCGCGCTCGGCATATTGGCGCTCTATGGCCGGGCCGGATATTTTGCCGGCGTCCTCGCCAGGCTTGGCGGCGGCGAATGGCCGGGCATCTACGGCCTCTCCGGCATCCTCGTCGCTCATGTCTTCTTCAACCTGCCCTTGGCCACGCGCCTCTTCCTCGAGGCGCTGGGCACCATTCCCGCCGACCAGTGGCGGCTGGCGAGCCAGCTCGGCATGGGTGCCCGGCCGGCCTTCCGGCTGATCGAATGGCCGGTCCTGCGCGCGGCGATGCCTGGGGTAGCGGGGCTCGTCTTCATGCTCTGCATCACGTCCTTCACCATCGTGCTGACGCTGGGCGGCGGTCCCGCCGCTACGACGCTGGAGGTCGCCATCTACCAGGCGCTCCGTTTCGACTTCGATCCCGCGCGCGCTGTCGTCCTGACGCTGCTGCAGATCGCGCTGACCTTCATCGTGGTCGCAGCACTCACGCGGCTCGGCGCCAACACGGTCGGCGACGCCAATCTGCCTGTGGCGCCGCGCCGCTATCTTTCGGCGGGCCGGATCGAAAGCGGGCTGAATGCCGGCCTCATCGTGCTTGCGCTGCTGTTCGTTGCCGGACCCATGGCGGCGACGGTGCTCACCGGCCTTGAAGCCGATCTCGGGCGGCTGGCGGGCGAAGAGGCGGTGCGCCGCGCGACGCTCACCAGCGCGGGCCTTGCACTGCTCGCGGCGCTGCTCAGCGTGACGTTGTCGCTGGCGCTGATTTCGGCGCGGCGCGCGCTGGCCCTGCAGCGCCGGGCAGGCGGCGCCATGAGCCTGCTCGAACATGCCGCCGATACCGGCGCCGGCTTCGTCCTCGTCGTGCCGCCGATCGTGCTTGGCGCCGGCTGGTTCCTGGCGCTGCGCGGCGTCACCGATGTCTTTGCCATCGCGCCGGTCATGGTCGTCACCGTCAACGCGGTGATGGCGATGCCTTTCGCCATCCGGGCCATTCGCCCCGCCTATGACGCGGCGAGCGAACGCCATGAGCGGGTTTGCCTGGCGCTCGGCATATCCGGCTGGACCCGGCTCCGCCTGATCGACTGGCCGTCGCTCCGGCGGCCTCTGGCCACCGGTTTCGCCTTCGCCATGGCGCTGTCGCTCGGCGATCTCGGCGTGATCGCGCTGTTCGGCAGCGATTCCGTGCAGACCTTGCCCTACCTGCTTTTGGCGCGCATGGGCAGCTACCGGACAGCCGACGCCGCGGGACTTGCCTTGCTGCTCGGCCTCGTCTGCCTGATGCTGGTGGTCGCCGCCGACTGGCTGGGGCGGGAAGGAAAGCCATGACGACGACCATCAATGGCGCAGCCGCGCAAAAGGGCCTTGCCGTGGCGCTGGATGACGTGTTGTTCAGCTACGGCGAGTCCTCTTTCCGCTTCGACGCCGAATTCGCGGCCGGCAGGATCACCGCCATCATGGGGCCGAGCGGCTCCGGCAAGTCGACGCTGCTCAATCTGATAGCCGGCTTCGAATCGCCCGGTGCCGGCAAGGTGCTGATCGGCGGCATCGATCTCGGCAACGCGCCGCCTTCGGCGCGGCCCGTCTCGATGGTGTTCCAGGAAAACAATCTGTTCGCGCATCTTACGGTCGAAGCCAATGTCGGGCTCGGCCGCTCGCCGTCGCTGAAGCTCGGCGGTGCGGATCGCGCCGCCGTCGCCGAGGCGCTGGCGCGTGTCGGTCTTGCCGGCAAGGAGAAGCGGCTGCCGCGCGAGCTTTCCGGTGGCGAGCGGCAGCGCGTGGCGCTGGCGCGGGTGCTGTTGCGCGACCGGCCGGTCTTGCTGCTCGACGAACCTTTCGCGTCGCTCGGCCCGGCGCTGCGCGACGACATGCTCGACCTCGTGGCCGACATCCATGCCGAGCGCAAGATGACGATCCTCTTCGTCACGCACCAGCCGGAAGATGCACGCCGCATCGGCCAGGACGTCGCGTTCCTCGACGAAGGCGCGATCGCGGCGATCGGCCCGGCCGACGATTTCTTCGGCCGATCTGGACCGGACGCCTTCCGGCGCTATATCGGCGAGACGAGCAAGCGTGCCGGTTCACGACATATTGCCCGGAAGCGGACATAATTTACGGCCAAACCGGCAGCGGGCGATCAGGCGTTTGCTTGCCTTGACCGGAGGAGTATGGCTAGGTCCGGCCATGTCGATCCGGCTATGGCCGTGATTTGCCGTGCATTTTGGAAAGGAAGCCGATCTGTCGACCGGCGCTGAGAAGGTGTGGATGAGGCCGCTGGCGCGATTTTTCGCGTTGGCGAGCTTTGCCGTGGCGCTGGCGAGCTGCCAGATGTTCACGCCGCCGGATGTGCAGGAAAGCGGCTTCCAGCCTTCCGACAAGCCGATCACCGTCGACAATGTCGTCGCCAACGCCAAGCTCGCCGAAATGGCGAAAGCGCAGCATCCGCGGATTCTCGCCACCTATGGCGGCGAATATTCCGATCCGAAGCTCGAACGCATGGTAGCAAAGGTCGTCGGCAATCTCACGGTGGTGTCGGCCAACCCGACCCAGACCTATCGCATCACCATTCTCAACTCGCCCAACGTCAACGCCTTCGCGCTGCCGGGCGGCTATCTCTATGTGACGCGCGGCCTCTTGGCGCTGGCCAACGATTCCTCCGAGCTTGCCGCCGTCATCGCGCATGAGATGGGCCACGTCACCGCGAATCACGGACTGCAGCGGCAGCAGCTCGAGGCCGAGGAAGGCCTGGCGACCAAGGTGGTCTCCGACGTGCTCGGCGACAGCCCGACCGCCAAGGCGGCGCTGATTCGAGGCAAGCTGAGGCTCGCGCAATTCTCGCGCAACCAGGAACTCCAGGCCGACGCCATCGGCATCAAGTCGATAGGCGAGGCGGGCTACGATCCCTATGCCGCCGGCCGCTTCCTGCAGTCGATGTCGGCCTATACCGATTTCCGCTCGGTCAGCGGCGCCACCGACGCCAGCCTCGACTTCCTGGCGACGCACCCCAACACGCCGCAGCGCATCGAGTTGGCGCAGCGCCTCGCGCGCAATTTCGGCCCGCCCGGCGTCGGCACGCGCGACCGCGACGCCTTCCTCGCCGGCATAGACGGCCTGCTTTACGGCGACACGCCGGAAGAAGGCTATGTGCGCGGCCAGACCTTCATGCATCCCAATCTCGGCGTCTCCTTCACCGTGCCGGATGGTTTCGTCATCGACAATTCGGCGGCCGCCGTCACCGCGACCGGGCCGGGCGACATCGCCATCCGCTTCGACGGCGTGGCGATCGACAAATCCGTGTCACTGACCGACTATATCCGCAGCGGCTGGGTGGCCGGGCTGGAAGACGCCAGCGTGCGACAGGACACGATCAACGGCAACGAGGCGGCAATGGCGCATGCCAGCGCGCAGGGCTGGCAGTTCGACATCGCCGTGATCCGCGCCGGCGGGCAGGTCTACAGGTTGCTGACAGCCGCGCCCTCGGCCAGCACCGCGCTGGACCCGGTCGCGCGCTCGGTCAGCGGCTCCTTCCGGGTGCTGAGCCCGGCCGAGAAGGCGGCGCTGAAGCCGCTTCATATCCGGGTCGTCACGGTTCAGGCCGGCCAGACGATGGGCTCGCTCGCCGCGCAGATGGTCGGGGTCGATCGCAAGCTCGATCTCTTCCGTGTGCTCAACGCGATGTCGCCCGGCGCGACGGTGTCGTCCGGGGACAAGGTCAAGATCGTCACCGACAAGTAAGGATCGCAGGCGGGTCGCTGTTGTCGCAGCCGCCTTCAGGCGGCGGGAATGGCCATCGCGACCGCTACCTGCTTTCGGACCGCGACGGCAGCGCCGCGATTGTCGCCGCTGCCGTCGCCGGTCTAATCAGCCATCGCTGTTGTCGCTGCCTCCGTCTCCGCGCTGGGATTGCGGATGTTCATGATCGCCGTTACCCCCTCGCCAAGGTGATCCGGTTTCGGTTGGCACCACCGCGGGCCTTGGCATGATGGTCACTGGCGGCGGCGTTTTGGGCGCAGGGGCGCGAACGATCTTTGTCTTAGTGACTATTTTCGTCACGACCCTGGGCTTGCACACCGCGATCGCCAGGGCGGTTCGTCTGGGCGAAAGACCGAGAATGCCCATCGAATAGGCTTCCTGGCGATCGATGCCGGCCCTCAGGAAGGCCAGGGCGCGAGCCGGGTCGGCGGGGACGCCGTTGCGGCCTTCCTTGAAGATCACAGCAAGGTCCTTCATGGCATCGATATGGCCCATCGCCGCTGCCTTGAGCAGCAGGTCCAATCCCTTGCCCGGATCGCGCTGGACGCCGACGCCATCGAACAAGGCGCGTCCCCAGGCGGTCATTGCGTAGGGATCTCCCTTGTCCGACGCCCGCGCATAGAGGTCGTTGGCTTTGATAAGATCCGGGGACGCCCTAATTCCGGAGGCGGCTATGTAGCCCAGTTCGTACACGGCGCGGACGTGCCCTTTGTCCGCGGCTTCCTGAATCGCCTGCCTTGCTTCGTCGATCCTGCCCGACGCCAGCAACGCCCGCCCCAGTTCGTAACGGAAGCGCGCAATGCCGGGATAGGCCTTCACGGCCGCCTCGCAGGACTCGACGGCCCCGCCATCGATCTCACTCGGCAATTTGCCGGAGACGACGCCCTGCAGGTCGAGAGGCTCGCCGGCGGCCTCGTCGCAAGGGTCCACGTTGGGCGACAATTTCATCGTCGCCTGCTTCGCGGCGTTGCCCACGCCGATCTCGAAGCCGACCTCGACGGGAGCGGCCGAACCGATCTGCGGCTCGTAGCGCAGATTGCCGACCTCGCCGGCCATCAGGCTCGATTGCGGCGACAGGACGCGATCCGGCAGGGACAGCGTTCCGGTCGCCGGATAGCTCGCAAGCTTGAGGCTGATCGCGTCATCCCTGGCCGGAAGCTCCAGTTTCAGCGGAACCGGACCGATGCCGACCGGGACGGGGATGTCGCGACTTCCAATTGCCCCGGCGGCATCGGCGACCTGGATCCCGCGCTCCGCCGCCTGCTGGTTCTGCTGCGCGTCCGGCGGCGGCTGCGCCGGTTGCTCCGGCCCGCGCATCAGCACAACATCGTCCATCAGCGAGGAATTCTCCCACGGAACCTGCTTGCCGTTGGTCGCCTTGACCACGTCGCGGCGAACGGCGGCCATGACCGAGCGTATCTCCTGGTTCGGCGTCAGCGCGCGGCGGGAGAAGGCGGACGAGAACGGGCTGAGATCGCCGGAACCGTCATAGGCGACGGCGCCCGGTTCGGTCGCAAAGGCAATGAGCGTGTTCTGCGAACCTGTGACCTGCGCAAGCCCGCTGCCGCCGGCGACGATCAACTGGTCGCGCAGCCAGTAGTCCTTGCGCGGGAAGGGGTTGTTGCGACAGGCATCGAGGATGATCATCTGGATCTTCGATCTCGAACGCAGCTGCCGCAAAATGTCATCGACCTTGATGGCCTGGATTTCCATGTCGGCCGCATCCTTGAGCGATGCATCGACCGGGATCAGGAAATTCTCGCCGCCGATCTGAAAGCCGTGGCCGGAATAGTAGACGACCGCCAGGTCGGCGCCGTCCGCCGCCGACAGATAGTTGCGGAACCGCTCTTCGAATTGAAGCCTGGTGAGGTCCTTGGCGGCGAACACCTCGAAGCCGGCCAGCCGGAACGTGTTCGACACGTCCTCGGCGTCCTTGTCCGGATTCTTGAGCGCCGGGATTTCGCGGTATTCGGAATTGCCGATGACAAGGGCTACCCTTCGATCGGCATGCGCATCGAAGGTCATGAGACCCACGAGCGTCAAGGCTGCCAGGAACACGCAGCACCGCAGCATGGCAAATCCCCCATTCGCTATGTTCTGGAGGCTTCAGTAAGACTGATTGCGCCACGATAGTATGTTAAAAAACTCACATTTTGTAGATACTAGGGAGAAAATCTTCCGCGACAGCGGTATATATCTATTTATTCAATTTCTATATCCGGAATGGAGAACCTTCTACTCTCCTTCAGGCCGCCTCCGCCTGGAATTCGGGGTTCTGCTTCACCAGCGCCAGCTTCAGCTTTTCCATGGCGCGGGCCTCGATCTGGCGGACGCGCTCCTTGGAGATGCCGAGCTGTTCGCCAAGCGCTTCCAGCGTGGCGCCGTCATCGCTCAGCCGGCGCTCCTCGATGATGCGCAGCTCGCGGGCGTTTAGCGCGCCGAGCGCGCTTTTCAGCCAGACGGCCCGGCGCTGGATGTCGATCCTGTCGCCGACGATCTCGTCAGGCAGCGGATCCTCGGAAACCAGGAAGTCCATCCGTTCGGCGGCTCCGTTCTCGTCGGCCAGAGGCGCGTTGAGCGAACTGTCGGGTGAGGACAGGCGCGAATCCATCATCGCCACGTCGGCCTCCGGCACACCGAGCGCCGCCGAGACCTCACGATAGAGCGAGGCATTGGAGAGCGGCTCGGCACCGTTGGCAAGGCGGGCGCGCAGACGCCTCAGATTGAAGAACAGCGCCTTCTGCGCCGAACTGGTGCCGCCGCGCACGATGGACCAGTTGCGCAGGATGTAGTCCTGCATCGAGGCGCGGATCCACCAGGTCGCGTAGGTCGAGAAGCGCACTTCGCGCGCGGGCTCGAAACGGGCCGCCGCCTCCAGCAGGCCGACATGGCCTTCCTGGATAAGGTCGCCGAGCGGCAAGCCGTAGTGGCGGAATTTCGAGGCCATGGAGATGACCAGGCGCATATGGGCGACGGTAATCCTGTGCAGCGCGTGCTGGTCGTTCTCTTCCTTCCAGCGGAGCGCGAGAACATGCTCCTCCTCGCGCTCGAGATAGGGAGCCCTCATTGCCGCCCGGACCAGTGTCCGTCCTGCCGCGTCCTCGATCATGCCGGCTCCTTTTGGCGGTGATTGCGCTCAGGCGGTTGAAAAGACACCGCCGCGCCCTACAACAGCCATGCAACGTGTCAGGCGCATGGATGGTTCCGCCGCCCGAAGGGGCGGGTGCTGCCCCGCGGGACCATTTCGTTATCGGCCCGGAAAATGCCGCTTGGCCGGTTCCCGGCAATTTTGAGAATCAGATTTCCGAAAGGGCCTTTTTTTGAAATCTGGTTCCTTATTTCGAGGCCTTCCATCTGTCAGTTTCCGGCTCTCACAATCGGGCCGGGGCACCGGTCAAAACGGGATCACAGAAAAATGAAATGGCTCAAATCGCTCCTCGTCGCCGGAACGCTGCAGGTTCTGGCGGTCACCGCCGGTCATGCCGGCGCCAATCTCGACCAGATCAAGCAGGCCGGCGTGCTCAAGGTCGGCACCGAAGGCACCTACGCGCCTTTCACCTATCATGACGAATCCGGCGCGCTGGTCGGCTTCGACGTCGAGATCGCCAAGGCCATCGCCGACAAGCTCGGCGTCAAGGCCGAGTTCCTCGAAGGCAAGTGGGACGGGCTGATCGCTGGCCTCGACGCCAACCGCTACGATGCCGTCATCAACGAGGTCGGCATCACCGATGCGCGCAAGGCCAAGTATGACTTCTCCGATCCCTACATCGCCTCCAAGGCGGTGCTGATCGTGCGCGGCGACAACACCGACATCAAGACCTTCGCCGACCTCAAGGGCAAGAAGTCGGCGCAGTCGCTGACCTCAAATTTCGGCAAGCTCGCCGAGTCCAATGGCGCGGAACTTGTGGGCACCGACGGTTTCGATCAGTCGATCCAGCTTCTGATCACCGGCCGCGCCGACGCAACCATCAACGACAGCCTGTCCTTCCTCGACTTCAAGAAGCACAAGCCCGACGCCAATGTGAAGATCGCCGCGCAGGAAGAGAATGCCGACTATTCCGGCGTCATCGTGCGCAAGGGCGATCCGGAACTGGTCGCG
>RXJA01000465.1 GCA_003963455.1 Hyphomicrobiales bacterium | reverse complement strand
AGGCCAACACCCACCGCGAGAGACAGAATGCATTTCAGAACGGTCCTGAGCGGCACGCTTGCGCTGCTGCTCGTATCAAGCCTCCCGAGCCTTGCCGCTCCGGCCGCCAGCGCCGGGCAGGCGTCCGACAGCGGGTTCACCTTCCACCTGCCGACACTCGGCATCTTCGGCGACAAGAAGAAGCCGGAACAGGCGCAGGTCGCGCAGGACAACAGCGGTGGCGTGACGGGTCTGGAAGACCAACTGCGCCAGCTGAACGGCAAGATCGAGGAGATGAATTTCCAGATCCTGCAGATGCAGGAACAGATCCGAAAGCAGCAGGAAGACAATGAGTTCCGTTTCCAGCAGCTCGAGGGCGGTTCGCAAGGCGGCGCCAAGCCCGCGGGGCAGAAGAAATCGGAAGCCGCGCCCCAGGACGGAAACAACAACGACGGCAGCACCACACTGGGCGACGCCGGCGCCGGTCAATCCGGCACCGGCGATGCCGGAACCGATGATAGCGTCGCCGCGGCCCCGGCGACACAGGCGCCGGCCGACACCGGCGGCCAGAACGGCGGCGGCCAGAACGGCGGCAGCAAGACCGTTGGCGACGTCATCGTGGAATCGCAGACCGGTGACCCCGGCAAGCTGATCACCGGCGCGCCGCCGAAGACGTTCGGCACCATCACCGTCGACAAGAACGGCAATGTCGTCAATGCCGAGACCGACACGCAGGCGCAGGCTCCCGCGGCCACCGCAAACGCACCCGCCGCCGAAACGCCGGCCAGGAAGAGCAAGTCCGGCGGCACCGAGGTCGCGGCCCTGCCGTCGACCGACAACCCTGACGAACTCTATCGCAATTCCTACCAGTTCATCCTGTCGGGCGATTATCCGACCGCCGAACAGGGCTTCCGCGACCACATTTCCCGCTTCCCCAAGGACGCCAAGGCGGCCGACGCGCATTACTGGCTGGGCGAGTCGCTGCTCGGCCAGCAGAAATACCGCGACGCAGCCGAAGTCTTCCTCGCCGCCAGCAAGGACTATCCGAAGGCCAAGAAGGCGCCCGACATGCTGCTCAAGCTCGGCGTTTCGCTGGTCGGCCTGAAGCAGAACGACGTGGCCTGCGCCACCTTCAACGAAATCGGCAAGCGCTATCCCGACGTCTCAGGCGCGCTCAAGGAACGCATCAAGCAGGAAAAGGCGCTGGCGGCGTGCTGACGCCCGATACCAACGATCGCCTTTCAGACTGCCTTTTCTGTGACCTGGACTTTTCGAACGGCGCTGTTGCGGCCGTGTCCGGCGGCAGCGACTCGACCGCCCTTCTCCTCCTCCTCAAAAATCACCTCGACCGGACCGCGCCGGCCGTCAGGCTGCTCGCGGTGACTGTCGATCATGGCTTGCGACCCGACTCCGCCGCAGAAGCCCGGCTCGTCGCCCGTTTCTGCGCGGAGCGCGGCATTGAGCACCGCATTCTCGCCTGGAGCGGCGACAAGCCCGCGAGCGGTCTGCCCGCCGCCGCGCGCGAGGCGCGCTACAGGCTGCTTGCCGCTGCAGCCGGCGCCGAAGGCATCAAGCTCATCCTGACCGGCCACACCGCCGACGATCAGGCGGAGACCGTGCTGATGCGGCAGGCGCGCGACGATGACGGCCGCGGCCTTGCCGGCATGGCGCCAGCGACGCTGCACGACTGGCGGACGTGGATCGTCCGGCCGCTGCTCGGCACAAGGCGCGCGTCGCTGCGCGAAGTGCTGCGTCGCCGCGAGATCGGCTGGATCGAGGACCCAACCAATGTTGATGTCCGGTTCGAGCGGCCGCGCATGCGCGCAGCGCTCGCGCGAGGCGAGGGCGAACGGCGCGTCGAGGAAGCGCTGGCTCTCTCGGCCCAGGCGGCCCGCGAGCGTCAGGACATCGGCTGCCGCGCCGCCCTCCTCGTCGATGCCCTCGCCAGCAGGCCAGCTCCGGGGCTCATCCGCCTCAACCGCGATTTTGCCGCCCATGAGGACAGCCGGGCCGCCATCTATGCGCTGCGCATCCTGCTGGCCACCGTCGGCGGCGTATCGTTTCTCGCCGATGAAGCGCGCTGCGCGACACTGTTTTCCCGCCTGCGGTCCGAACCGCTTTGCGCCACATTGTCGCGGACGGTGGTCGACGCGCGCCGGACCGGCATTTTCCTTCGCCGCGAAAACCGCAATCTGCCCGCCCCCGCCCCGCCGGCGGACAATCGGCTTTGGGACAACCGCCGACGCATCACTTTGCAAGACGGGCCGGGCGACTTGGTGATCGCGCCGCTGGGGGCGGCCGCTGCCAGGCAGGCATCCTTGGACGAGGATATCCCGCAAAGCCTCTCGCGCGCCGCGCTTGCCGCGGAGCCCGCGCTGTGGTCGGGCGGCAAACGCCTTGATTTTGCTGGCGGCGAGGCTGGCCGGCAACCGGTCTCGATCGTTCCGGCGGTAGCCCCTTTCGCGCGCTTCCTGCCGTCCTTCGACCTCCAACCCGCCACCGCCGTTGCGGCGCTGGTTGGCGCACCGCCGCCGCCGGCGCCGCCGTTCAACACCCATGATGGCGGCCTGGCATGGGCGAAAGCTTAACCGATACGTGCTGTTCTGCTTGGCAAGGGGTGGCGCTCTCCCTATGTTAGGCCAAGCTTCTCCATCATTGTGGGTCCGCGCGCGGACGCCAACGGGACAATAGATGAATCCGAATTATCGCAACCTCGCGCTCTGGGCGATCATAGCGGTCCTGCTCATAGCCCTGTTCAATCTTTTCCAGACGCCGCAGACGCGAGGGGCCACGACGGATATCGCCTATTCGCAGTTCCTGCAGGACGTCGCCTCCGGCCGGGTCAAGAGCGTGACGATCGCCGGCGCCCGTATCTTCGGCAACTACACGGACAACGCCAACGGCTTCCAGACCTATTCGCCCGGCGACCCGTCCCTGGTTTCCAGGCTGCAGGACAAGAACGTCACCATCACCGCCAAGCCAGAGACCGACGGCTCCAACTCGCTGTTCGGCTACCTGATCTCGTGGCTGCCGATGATCCTGATCCTCGGCGTGTGGATATTCTTCATGCGCCAGATGCAGTCCGGCTCCGGCCGCGCCATGGGCTTCGGCAAGTCGAAGGCCAAGCTTCTGACGGAGGCACATGGCCGCGTCACCTTCCAGGATGTCGCCGGCGTCGACGAGGCCAAGGAGGATCTGGAGGAGATCGTCGAGTTCCTGCGCGATCCGCAGAAGTTCCAGCGCCTCGGCGGCAAGATTCCGCGCGGCGTGCTGCTGGTCGGCCCGCCCGGCACCGGCAAGACGCTGCTCGCCCGTTCGGTCGCGGGTGAAGCCAACGTGCCGTTCTTCACCATCTCCGGCTCGGACTTCGTAGAGATGTTCGTCGGCGTCGGCGCGAGCCGCGTGCGCGACATGTTCGACCAGGCCAAGAAGAACGCGCCCTGCATCATCTTCATCGACGAAATCGACGCGGTCGGCCGCCATCGCGGCGCCGGTCTCGGCGGCGGCAATGACGAGCGCGAGCAGACGCTGAACCAGCTGCTGGTCGAGATGGACGGCTTCGAGTCCAACGAGTCGATCATCCTGATCGCCGCCACCAACCGGCCCGATGTGCTCGATCCGGCGCTGCTGAGGCCCGGCCGTTTCGACCGCCAGGTCGTGGTGCCGAATCCCGACATCGTCGGCCGCGAGAAGATCCTCAAGGTGCATGTGCGCAACGTGCCGCTGGCGCCCAATGTCGACCTCAAGGTCATCGCGCGCGGCACGCCGGGCTTTTCCGGCGCCGACCTGATGAACCTCGTCAACGAATCCGCGCTGATGGCGGCGCGCCGCAACAAGCGGCTCGTCACCATGGCTGAGTTCGAGGACGCCAAGGACAAGATCATGATGGGCGCCGAGCGCCGCTCGTCGGCGATGACGCAGGCCGAGAAGGAGCTGACCGCCTATCACGAGGCCGGCCACGCCATCCTGGCGCTCAACGTGCCGACGGCCGACCCGCTGCACAAGGCGACCATCATCCCGCGCGGCCGCGCGCTCGGCATGGTCATGCAGCTGCCCGAAGGCGACCGCTATTCGATGAGCTACAAATACATGATCTCGCGGCTCGCGATCATGATGGGCGGCCGCGTCGCCGAGGAGTTCAAGTTCGGCAAGGAGAACATCACCTCCGGCGCCTCCTCCGATATCGAGCAGGCCACCAAGCTGGCGCGCGCCATGGTCACGCGCTGGGGCTTCTCCGACAAGCTCGGCCATGTCGCCTATGGCGACAACCAGGAAGAGGTCTTCCTCGGCCATTCGGTGGCGCGCACGCAGAACATCTCGGAAGAGACGGCACAGATCATCGACGCCGAGGTGCGGCGCCTGATCGACGATGCTTATTCGACCGCCAAGGCCATTCTGACCAAGAAGAAGAAGGAATGGATCGCGCTGGCCGAAGGGCTGCTCGAATACGAGACGCTGTCGGGCGAGGAGATCAAGCAACTGATCGCCGGCCAGAAGCCCGCTCGGGATCTCGGCGACGACACGCCGCCCAGCCGCGGCTCGGCCGTGCCGAAGGCCGGCACCGGCGGCCGCCGCAAGAAAGGCCCGGAGCCCGAGGGCGGCATGGAACCGCAGCCGTCAAGCTGAGTGGCGCGCGAAGACCTATCGAGAAACGCCGCGGCTTGGTCCGCGGCGTTTTTGTTTGGGTATTGAACACCAAGGCAGGGCTTCCTGCCCGATAGCAGATCCTCGGACACGCCCGAGGATGATGGCTCAACGTCTGCGGAAAACCAGTGGCACCCACCTTTGTCCGCCGCAATCGATTTATGATTCAGCTTTCAGCCGGGCATTGCAGAGGCTGTAGTAGCCGCCGCCCTTTTGGATCCATCGAAGGCCGTTCAACGTACCCGCTTCCTTGTTGTCATGGTAACCCTGCAGGCAGGTCTTCATCCGGGCCTTCGCGGGCTTTTCGGTCTTGAACTCGGCGGCGAGGGTAGTTGGGAATGTTACTCCCGCTGGCGCTACAGTGGCGTCGACTGCCGCGCTGGTGTCCTGTTTCTGCTGATCCGCGGGTTGGGGCGGGTCCGCGCTGACACTCTCTGCGGCGGAGGTCGCACATTTCTCCTTGCGGAAAGCGGCCCAGTCCATGCCGTTCAGGGTGCCAGCTTCCTTAGCTGCCTTATAGGTCTGGCCGCATTCCTTCATCGTCATTGCGCTCGCAGGTGAGGCACTCCAAGCGACCATTGCCGTCGCAGCCAACGCCGCGAATTTCAAACTGAACATCAAGACCCTCCTGACTGAAGATTTCCCACGTCTTTTGTATACTGTTTGTTCCCTATATGTTCAATCGGAATCTTTGCGACTCCGGCCATCCTGGCTATAGAGCTGGCTGGATGGCCGATCGATGCTGCGGACAGGCTTGGCGTAAGCAGTCAATGCCGCGGGCGTCGTCGCGTGCAGCAAAAAGCCCGCGCATCTTGCGACGCGCGGGCCTTTTGTCTTCGAGTAATTAGGCGAATCAGCTCTTCAGCTTGGCGTTGCACAGGCTGTAGAAGCCGCCGCCCTTCTGGATCCACTTCAGGCCGTTCAGCGTGTTGGCGTCCTTGTTGGCGTAGTACTGCTCGAGGCAGGTGTGCATGCGGCCCTTCGCCGGGGTCTCGGTGGCGAATTTCGGCGAGATCGCCTTCGGGAACTTCACGCCCTTCGGCGCGGTCGCGGTCGGCTTCTCGGGCTCGCTGGTATAGGTCGCTTCCGTCGGGGCAGGCACGGTGTCGTCCTCGGCAGCGGCGGCGCCGCATTCGGCCTTGCGGAAGTCATTCCACTTCATGCCGTTGAGCTTGTTGGCGGTCTTCGCGGCCTGGTACTTGGTGCTGCACTCAGCCATGCTCAGGCCCTTGCCGCCATCAGCAGCCGCGGTCGAGGTTTTGGTGGTCGCGGCTGGCGCCGCGGCAGCCGCGGCGGTTGCGCCAGGGCCGCACTCGGCCTTGCGGAAGTCGTTCCACTTCATGCCGTTCAGCGTGCCGGCGGATTTGGCGGCCTGGTACTTGGCGCTGCATTCCTTGGAGCTCAGGCCCTTGGCCGCGTCGTCGGCGGCGGCAGCGGTCTTGGTCTTCTTGGCGGGCTTGGTGTCGGCGGCTTTCGTATCGGTCGCCGCCTTGGTGTCGGTCGCCGCGGATGCATCGCTGCCGCACTGCGCCTTGCGGAACTGGTTCCAGGTCTGGCCGGCGAGCGTTCCCGCATCCTTGGCCGCGTTATACTTGGTGCTGCACTCGGCCATGGTCAGCGCGTTGGCCGGCGCCGCCAGGAACAAGGTTGCGACGGCGATACCCGTCAAAGCTGCAAGTCTATGAATAAGCATGGCGTTTTCTCCCTTGCTGCCGCCAATAAGTGTCCCTATGCCAGATCAATAACGCTCAATGTCCGGTTGCGCCAGATGCTTCCGGCATGAGCGCCGTCACAAAGTGTGTTGCTCCCGATAAGGTGATGGACTGCCCGGCAAAGCCGCTGCGCCGCCAAGGTTCTCCATCCGAACGCGTGACGAAAATCTGCCCCCGCCCGGCATACTGTGGGATCACTTGCATTGTCCGCGACAATGTTTTTCTAAGGATTGGTAATATATAATCACGAAATTTGATGATCGGATGCGGCCCAATTGTGGCAATACGGCCGCTGAAAACCGACGGGGACTGTAGGGACATGGCAGCTCAGTATTTCGGCACGGACGGTATCCGCGGACGCGCCAACAAATTTCCGATGACGGCCGAGATCGCCATGCGCGTCGGCATGGCCGCCGGGCTTTCATTCCATCGCGGCAACCATCGTCACCGCGTCGTGCTCGGCAAGGACACGCGGCTTTCCGGCTACATGATCGAGAACGCCATGGTGGCGGGCCTGTGCGCCGCCGGCATGGACGTCTTCCTGCTCGGCCCCATACCGACACCTGCCGTCGCCATGCTGGTGCGCTCGCTGCGCGCCGACATCGGCGTGATGATCTCGGCCTCGCACAATCCTTATTACGACAACGGCATCAAGTTGTTCGGACCCGACGGCTACAAGCTCTCCGACGAGATCGAGGAGCGCATCGAAGGCATGCTGGACAAGGACATCGAACTGGCGCTCGCCGATTCGGACGGGCTCGGGCGCGCCAAGCGCGTCGACGGCGTGCATGACCGCTATATCGAATTCGCCAAGCGCACACTGCCGCGCTCGATGTCGCTCTCGGGCCTGAGGATCGTCGTCGATTGCGCGAACGGCGCCTCCTACAAGGTGGCGCCCGAGGCCCTGTGGGAACTCGGCGCCGAGGTGGTGGCGATCAATGTCGAGCCGAACGGCTTCAACATCAACAAGGAATGCGGCTCGACCCATCCGGCCGGCCTGCAGAAGAAGGTGCACGAGGTGCGCGCCGATATCGGCATCGCACTCGACGGCGACGCGGACCGCGTCGTCATTGTCGACGAGAACGGAGCGATCGTCGATGGCGACCAGATCATGGGGCTCATCGCCGAATCCTGGCACCAGAGCGGACGGCTGGCCGGCGGCGGTGTCGTTTCCACCGTGATGTCCAATCTCGGCCTGGAGCGCTTCCTGGGCGACATGAAGCTGCAGCTGCACCGCACCAAGGTGGGCGATCGCTATGTCGTGGAGCATATGCGCGAGCATGGCTTGAATGTCGGCGGCGAGCAGTCCGGCCACATCGTGCTGTCCGATTTCTCGACCACCGGCGACGGCCTGGTCTCGGCGCTGCAGGTGCTGGCCTGCATCAAGCGGCAGAACCGGCCGGTCAGCGAGTTGTCGAAGAAGTTCGAGCCGGTGCCGCAACTTCTCAAGAACGTCCGCATTTCCGGCGGCAAGCCGCTGGAGGAGGCGCCGGTCAAGGCGGCCATTGAAGAAGGGCGCAACCGGCTCGGCAAGTCCGGCCGCCTCGTCATCCGGCCCTCCGGCACCGAGCCGCTCATCCGCGTCATGGCCGAGGGCGACGATCCGCAACTGGTCGAGGCGGTCGTCAACGACATCGTCGGCATCCTTCAGGAAACCCGCAGTGCCGCCTAGGGCGAGCCGATATTCAGGTGATGCCGGTCTGCAAATGGCGGCTTTCTGCGCTTCCCGTGCTCGCGGACCGGATGTCCGCTCCGTTCCGGCCTTCGCCGGCCGAAGCTCTCGCAACCGCCTTCCCTCTATGAAGGCTACGGTCGGCGTAGGCCGGCTCTCGAAAGCCACCCAGTTTGGTCGCTTCGCGCCCGTCTTCGACTCCGCCTCGGCCTGACCTGAAACTCAAACTCACCTGGTCCGCAAGACGGATCGACCAGCCCGCCACATGGCGGGCTTTTTCATGCGCGACCGGCAACGGCCTACCATTACAAATTGTATAGATTCGTGGTTAATCGGTACGGTTAAACGGCCTTTAACCTTTGCAATTCATTATCCAAACCCGAGGTCAATCAACTTCGGGCGGTGTCGTCCCGAGGCTTCTTAGGGGTGACAGAATGTTCAAGACAGCAAGAATGGCATTGCTTGCCGCGCTGTTCGGAGGGATGGCCGGGTCGGCTCTCGCCGCCGACCTTCCCGCGCCGCAGGTTGAAGAGGCGCCGCCGCCTGTCGTAGAGGCCCAGCCCGTCGACGTCGGCGGCTGGTACATCCGCGGCGATCTCGATTATCACTGGTCGCGCTTCGGCGGCGCCGACTACATCACCTACGGCGCCGCGCCCCAGACTCAAGGCAGCTTCGCCAGCGGTTCCCTGAAGGGCGCCCTGTCGGCGGGCGCCGGCATCGGCTACCAGGTGAACCAGTATTTCCGCACCGATCTCACCGCCGACTGGATGAGCAAGTCTAACTTCCGCGGCTCGACCGTCGGCTTCTGCGGCGGCGGCGTGCCCTGTACTTCCGTCGACACCTCCTCCTATTCGGCGCTGCTGCTTCTGGCCAATGCCTACATCGATATCGGCACTTGGCACGGCGTTACGCCTTATGTCGGCGCGGGCATCGGTGGCGCCTGGGTCAAGTGGGACACGCTGCACAACAGCGATCTCGACGGCGACTTTTTCCATCAGGGCGGCAAGGGCTGGCGGTTCGCCTATGCCCTCATGGCCGGCGCCTCCTACTGCCTGACGGACCGCGTCAAGCTGGACGTCGGCTATCGCTACAGCCACATTAATGGCGGCAAGATGTTCGAATACGCTTCGGACAGCAATGTCGGCCCTGGCTACGACCGTGGCATCAACGTGCATGAAGTGCGCGGCGGCCTGCGCTACCAGTTCGGCGGCCAGTCCGACTGCGCTCCGCCGCCGGAGCCCTACGTGCCGGAGCCGGAACCGGTCTACACGAAATAACCGCTTCCAATATTTTCGAATTCGCCAAATATTCTTGAATTCGCCAGCCGCCCGGCATCAGCCGGGCGGCTTGCGCTTTGTGAGCCGTCCGTAAAATACGATCAAAATCAATTCGGTAACGGAGCGTTATCCTTAACCGCCACTTAACCACTATAGTTAACAATGGCTCCTTGAAACGGCGCTCGCGTTCGCGGCTGGCGCCAATCTCGGGAGCCGGGGACCATGACATCCAGATCGCGTATCGCGTCAGCGCTTGCCGCAACCATCCTGTT
>RXJA01000007.1 GCA_003963455.1 Hyphomicrobiales bacterium | reverse complement strand
TCGTGCAGCGGCTTGCCGTCGGCCGCCCTGTCGTCCTCGCCGAAGAAGATCCTGAGCAGCGCGCATTGCGCGGGAAGTTCCATGTTTTCCTCCCTGGTCACCTGTTGGCCTGGTCACTGTCGACCGGCAAGCGATTGAGCCTGGACGCCGTGAGATAGCCCAGCCACGCGGCGGCGAGCGACAGCGCGACCACACTGATGAGATAGGTCGCGGCCAGCGGCAAGTCGCCCTCGAACAGCAGGATGAACGTATCGAGGCTCATCGCCGAAAACGTGGTGAGCCCGCCGCAGAAGCCGGCCATGACGAAATTGCGGGCGGCCGGACCGACCATCATGCGGCCGTCCGGTCCGGTCAGCGTGGCGAAGGCCGTGATGATCCACGAGCCGACGACATTGACGAACGCGGTCGACCAAAGCGCGTCCAGGCCGAGCAGAGAGACGATGAGATAACCCGACAGGAAGCGGGCCAGCGAGCCGATCGCCGCGCCGCAGCCGACCGCCAGATAAAGCCGCGTTGCCGCCCGCCTATCCGTCATCGCTCAGCCCGCCGTTCCCGCTGCGGGACCAGCCACCCAGGTGGCTGACTCAGCCGCCCAGACAACGGCCCAGAAGCCGAGGGCGACGAACAGCACACACAGCACCGACGAGGCGACGACGTTGAAGGCGGCGAGCCGCCCCTCCCCGTCGAGCGCGAGGTTGAGCGTCTGCAGGCAGAAGGACGACACCGTTGTGTAGCCGCCGAACAGGCCGACGACGATCAGGTCGCGCACGAGATCGCTGGCGAAGACGCCGCCCACCGCCCGCGCCGCGCCGGCGAAGGCGCCGATGGCTAGGGCGCCGGAGACGTTGACCGCCAACGTGCCCCAGGGAAAGGTCTCGCCGACGCCACGGCCGACCACGCCCGACAGGAAGAACCGGGAAATGCCGCCGAGGAAACCGCCGATAAGGACCAGGGCGCAGGCCGCAAGGGTCATCGCTTCAATGCCTTTCCAAACGCGATTCCGCATCGGAATCACTTCATGAGATCAGGCATGATGCGAGCGGGAAAAACAAATCCTGCCGCGAGAGAGAGCACGCCTGGCAGGAGTCATCAGCCCAGAAGGGCGGTTTCGGGGGAACCCCATCCCCATTTTCGCGCGAGCCTAGGCGGTTGTCGCGATGGGGTCAATTGGAATGGAGCGTTTATGTGCCGGAGGAATATCGGGGCACGACCAGGGGTGGATTCGCATCGAATGTCGCGAGCGTCGGCGGCAGTTCGATCCAGCAGCCGGGACCCGATCCATCCTGCCGCTGCTTCAGGATCCGCTCGCCGGCGATGCGGCCTATCTCATGCGGATCCTGATCGATCGAGGCTATGTGCTGGCCGCTCAGCAGCGGAATCTCCTTGAGATCGAAGCCGATGATGCCGATCTCGTCCTTGCGCCCCGGGGCGGCGTCCTCAAGCGCCTTGATCGAGCCGACGGCCATCAAATTGTTGGTGACGAAAAGGCAATCGAACGCCGTCCGCTCCTCCAGGATGCGCCGCATGGCGAGGTAGCCGCCGTCGATGCGGTTGTTCGCGTGCTCGATACGGACGATGTCCAGGTCCCGCTTCTGTTTCGCCGCCTCGACAAAGCCTTGCAGGCGCGCGTCGCTGGTCGGATTCAGCGGGCCGGCAATGCAAACGGCCTTGCGAAAGCCCAGCCCATCGAGATGCCCGGCCGCGAGCGCGCCACCCGACAGATTGTTGGTCAAGATGGTGTCGTAGGCGTTGCCCGGCAGGGCCCGGTCGACGATGACCAGCGGAATTCCGGCCTCCGCAACCTTCGTCAGGTCGGTCGCGTCCGACGACGGCGCGATCACGACACCGCCTACCCGCTCGGCCAGGGCGACATCGAGGTAATGCCCCTCCTTCTGCGGATCGTCATCCGAGCTGCCTATGAAAACGCAGGTGTCGCGCGGCCGGCAAACCTGCTCGAGGCCGCGCGCCAGGCGCGTGAAGAAGGTGTTCTCGAAATCGGGAACGATCAACGCCCAAAGATGCGATGCCGAGGTGCGCATCCGTTGCGCCGTGCGGCTCGGCCGGTATCCGAGCTGCGCCACCGACGCCTTGACCCGCTCCGCGAGGTCCTCGCGCACCTTGAGGCCGTTGACGACGCGCGAGACCGTGGCGGCCGAAACCCCGGCGTGACGGGCTACATCGTAGATGGTTGCGGTCAAATCGTTTTCCAAAGACGGTGATGTTGAGCCTCGGCCGAACCGGCAATAGCCGGCCGAGGCATAAGTTATGAAACCTTCACGGCAGCAAAGGCAGATCGATTGTTGCTGCTATGTCTGGAACAAAGTTCGAAACAGCGGCAATGCGATTCCGTCGACAAGTCAAATCCTAGATTTCGCGTGCCGCCCACTTGGCCATGCGCTCCCACATCAAGCCATAAGCTTCCCATTCGTGAAGATTGCCGCACCAGTGATATACAGGGTCGGTCGTGTAAGCAATCGAACGCCCCTTGCCGACTTCGGCCACCGCCATGAAGACGTCGCCGCGCACTTTCATCAGCACCTTGGCATCGGATTTGGCGGTCACCTGATTGTAACCGAGGATGATGCGGTCCTCGTCGAATTTGACATCCTTCAGTATTGGATGATCGGCCACCGCCACATCCAGGGTGGCGCCCTCGGGAACCTCGATGCGGTCGTCTATGCCGCGCATGATGGTGACGGGCAGCACGGCCTCGATCGGCGTGCCGCCCCAGATGCCCTTGCCTTCGATGCCGGAGAAAGTGGTGTAGCCGCCGGCCATGATGAGACCGCCGCCGCCCTCGACCCATTTGCGGAAATTGCCGATGCGGTCCGGCCCCATCGGCACCAGGCGTTCGCGATTGCCCGGCAGCAGCGCGAAGTTGTTGTAGCCCACATCGCTGAGGATGATGACGTCCCACTCGGCAAACTGCTCGGGCGTCATGGGAAACTCGGCGCGTATCTTGTCGGCGGGCATGTGGGTGAGTTCGATGCCGGGCCGTGGGCTCAGCGCCTCCCGCAGCACGCGCGCCGAATCCCGGTAGTAATTGTGGATGAACGTGTCCATGCCTTTCGCCGTGATCAGCGTTTCGGCCTGGGTGTCCCCACAATATAGAACTCGAACTGCCATTTTACTTTCTCCTTGCGGTATTCGGCGAGCCTTCAATTGCTCGGCTGGTTGAAGCGCAGCCCGTCATTGACGGTGATCTTTTCGAGGCCGTTGGCCTGCATGCCCCATGCGGTGAGGATCTTTTCGTAACTGCCGTCCGCCTTCATCTCGCTCAGCGCGGCCTGCACGGCGTCACGCAGGGCACTATCGGATTTGCGGAAGGGCATTGCGTTGTAGCCGGTGCCGTATTGCTCGAAGGCGAGCACCTCTAGACCGGCGGCATCCGGCGAGGTCTGGATCACGTAGGCCGCGACGCCATACTGGTACATCGTGGCGTCGGCGCGCTTGGTGCGGACCTGGAGCAGCGCCTGGTTGATGTCCTGGAAGACCTGGATGTCGATCTTCTTGTCGGTGCATTTGCCGTCCTGCTTCTCGACAAGGCCCTGCATGACCGAGCCCTGCAGCACGGCGACATGCTTGCCGCACAGGTCGGCGATGGTCTTGATCGCCAGCGGATTGCCCTTCAGGACGACGATGGCGTTGCCGTCGGTGGAGTAGTCGACGAAGTCCAGCTTCTGCTCGCGGGCGGGCGTGTCGCCCATGCCGGTGAGCGCGGTGTCGAAGCGCTTGGCCTCGATGGCGGCGATGATGCCGGGGAATTTCACGGCCGACCATTCGGCCTTGAGGCCGAGCTTGGCGGCGACCGCATTGCCGAGATCGATATCGGCGCCGATGAGCGTCTGACCGTCCGCCTGGTAATAGGTGTAGGGGGGCGAGCTCGGATCCGTCGCGATCTTCAGCGTGCCGCCCTTGAAGGCGTCCGGGACCTTGCCCGCCAGGTCGGCCGAGGCGCCGACCGAAAGAGGCGTGCCATTGGGACCGATCTTCAGGTCCGCGGCGAGCACCGCATAGGTGCCGCCCAGAAGCGCGGAGGCAAGGGCGATCGCCCGTCCGGCCGTGGTGAGAATGCTCATTTCAGTTCTCCTCTGTTTGCCGCTTGACGCGGTCGGTTGCCCGGCCTGGCGGCCGGTTTTGAATTGCCTGGTCACGCCACCTGAAGGGTCGGGCGGCGGGCCGAGAAATGATGGCGGATGTAGTTGTCTCCGCCGCTGTCGATGAGGTCGGCCACGGCGACGCCGACCGCCGGCGCCATCTTGTAGCCATGGCCGGAAAAGCCGGCCGCGATCACGATCCGCTCGCTTGCGGGGTGATGGTCGATGATCGGATGGTTGTCGGTGGTGAAGCCGTCGAGATAGACACCGGAGCGCACCGGCTCCGGATCGACCCCTTCAAGCAGGGTCCGCGCCACGCGGCGCATGATCGCGGTGTCCTCGTAGGAGACCGTCCGGTCGACGCGGGAGGGATCGATGTTGCTGAGGAAATTGACCGGCGGCATGACCTTGATCGTCCAGCCATCCATCGACGGGAAGCCTGAGTAATCGATTTCTGACGTGCGCCGGATACAGACCGGGAAGCGTTCCGGGAGATAGGCCGCGACGTCGTCGACGCCGAACCAGGTGCCGACGAGGCGCCGGGCGATGAATTGCGGCGATGGTCCCTCGATCGCGCGCGTGCCCCAGGCGCCGCAGGTGACGACCGCGGCGTCGAAATGCTCGGTCTTGCCGCCGACGGTGATCGCGACGCCGTCGGCATCCGGCGCGACGCGCTCGACCGCGCAGCCCTCGTGCAAGGTGGCGCCGGCCGCCCGCGCCGCCCTGACCGCGGCCCTCACGCCGAGCTCAGGGCGCAGCAGGGCCCCGTCGGTGTCGAGAAGGGCAAACTCGCCGCCGTCCAGCCTGTGCTGGGGAAAGCGCCGGCGAAGCGCCTGCTCGTCGAGCACCTCGTGGCGGACATCGTGCTCGCGGGCGCCTTCGATGGTGCCGGTGAGCCAGCCCGCGCCGCGTTCGCCGATATAGAGGCAGCCGATCGGGAAATGGAACTTGCGGTCGGAGGTCGACTGCAATTCCCGCCACAGTTCCAGCGAGCGTTTGAGCAGGGGGATGTATTCCTTGCCCTCGCGGTAGGCGAGCCGGAAGATGCGGGACTCGGCGCCATGCGCGCTGGTGTCGTGCGGCACGCCCATGCGGTCGAATCCGACGACGTCATGCCCTCGCCTGGCCAGTTGCCACAGCGCCATGCTGCCCATGGCGCCGACACCGACGATAGCGATCTTCTTCCTGGCCTTCATTCCCTGCTCAGCCCGCGATGCGGGCTGCTCCTCATTTAATCTTCGACAGAAATGCCCTGGTGCGCGGTTCCGACGGCTGGCCCAGAACCTGAGCCGACGACCCCTGCTCGACGATCGAGCCGCCGTCCATGAAGACGGTGCGGTTGCTGACCTCGCGGGCGAAGCCGATCTCATGGGTGACGACGACCATCGTCATCCCCTGTCCGGCCAGGCTGCCCATCACCGAAAGCACCTCGTGGACCAGCTCCGGGTCGAGCGCCGAGGTCGGCTCGTCGAACAGAAGCACCTTGGGGTCCATCGCCACCGCCCGCGCGATGGCGACGCGCTGCTGCTGGCCGCCGGAAAGCTGGGCCGGGCGGTGGCCGGCGAAGCGCTCCATGCCGACGGAGGCAAGCACCGAGAGCGCCCGTTCGCGCGCCGCTGGCCGCGACATGCGCTTGACCAGCCGCAGGGCGAGCGCGACGTTGTCCACCGCCGTCAGGTGGCCGAAGAGGTTGAAGCGCTGAAAGACCATGCCCATGGCGGCGCGCTGGCGAGTAAGGACAGCCGACGGAACCTCCCACAGCACGCCGTCCACCTCCTGGCAGCCGATGCGCTCGCCATCGACCCAGACGCCGCCGGCATCGGGCACTTCGAGGAAATTGATGCAGCGCAGGAACGTGCTCTTTCCCGAACCCGACGGGCCGATGATGCAGACGACCTCACCGCGCTCGACGTCGAGCGAAACGTCCTTGAGCACGACATGGGCGCCGAAGGCCTTGCCGATATGGCGCGCACTCAGCGTGGGCCTCGGCGCGCCGGTTTCCTTCGAACGCATCGGCATGGGGACGGTCATGGCTGGACACCCGCGATGACCTCGACGGCGCGGCTGTCCCCAAAGCGTCGTTCGAGCCAGAACTGGAAGGCGGAGGCGACCGTGGTCAGCACGAGATACCAAAGCGAGGCCACGATCAGCAGTTCGATGACCTGGAAGTTGCGGGCATAGATGTCCTCGGTCTTGGTGAGCAGTTCCTGCGCGCCGATGACGGAGACCAGCGAGGTGTTCTTGAGCATGCCGATCGTCTGGTTGGCGGTCGGAGGAATGATGACCTTGAGCGCCTGCGGCAGGATCACGCTGTTCATGGCCTGGCGCTGGTTGAGGCCGACGCTGACGGCCGCCTCTCCCTGACCGCTGTCGACCGACTTGATGCCGGCGCGCACGATCTCGGCCATATAGGCGGCCTCGTTGAGGCCCAATCCCAGCAAGGCCGCCGCGAACGGCGTGACGAGACTGTTGATCGACACCTGCCAGGCGCCGATGCCGACCACCGGGAACACCAGCGCGATGTTGAACCAGAAGATCAGTTGCACGAGCAGCGGCGTGCCACGGAATATCCAGACATAAAGCGCCGACGCTGCCGATACCGCCGGATAACGCGAGATCGCCATGACGGCCAATGCGATGCCGAGCAGGACGCCGACGATCATCGACAGCGCCGTCAATTCGAGCGTCATGACCAGGCCGTCGAGGATCGCCGGATGCAGGAAGAAGCCGAAGGTGATCGGCCAGTTGATGGCTCCGCTGGCGACGACGCGCAGCGCCAGGGCCAATACGACCCCGACCACGATTGCGGTCACGATGGCGCGTTTGCCCCGCCCCAGAGGCCTCGGCCTGCCCGAGAGAAAAGCCGGATCGTGAATATCCTGGGAAATCGTGTTCTTCACGTCAACCTCGCTCAGATATCGATTTCAGACTATTAGAAATCGATATCTTGTCAACTGGGTTTCCATTTCGTCACGACCGGCGACAATTAACGTCAGTGCATAACCGGTACTTCGCGGCTGCCGATCGCGTGAAGATTGACCCGGCCTGCCGGCATTCTCAGCCAGGCCGGTGCGCCATCAGCGCGCCGTCTTCACCAAAATCGTCTGCGGCTTGCCGGCCAGCGGATCGAGCCGATGGCTTGTGTCGGTGGTGAACATCAGCCGCTCGCCGACCGTGATGCGCGCCTGCAGCGCATAGGTCCGGCCTTTCTGGATCGCCTTGGGGTCGAAGCCGATCTCGAATTTGATCGGCACCTGGCCGGCCGGCGCTATCCGGCGCTTGGCGATCACGGTCGCCGGCGCGTCAGCCAGCGAGACGTCGGCGAGTTCGACCACCAGCACGGCATCGGGCGGCAGGGCAATGCGCTCGCGATAGACCACTTCGCCCGCCACCGTCGTTTCGGCGGCACTGGTCATTTCCGGCACGGCGAACACGCCGACGACCAGCGGCACCAGCCCGAAGATGAAGAATTCCGCGACGCGGTCCAGCATGACCCTGCTCCGCCAAAGCAAATCAAACCGGTGGCAAGCTTGGGAAGGATTGCGGTGGTTCGATGGCCGAACGGGAGTTTTTTCTGATGCATGTCGTTGCCCCAGAACCGCTGCACACTTCTGGGCGACATGCATTATCCGCCCGGTTTCGTCCAGCGGTCCGCCGCGCGATCGTCGGCTTCCTTGGCTTCGACCCAGCCGCCCTCCGAACCGTCGGCATGATGTTCCTTCTTCCAGAAGGGCGCGCGCGACTTCAGGTAGTCCATCAGGAAATTCGCCGCCTCGAAGGCCGCCTGGCGGTGCGACGAGGCCGCGACCACCAGCACGATGTTCTCGCCCGGCGCGATCTTGCCATGGCGATGGATGATTGTGAGCCCCTGCAGCGGCCAGCGCTCGAGGGCTTCAAGCGCGATGCGGCCGATCTCGGCTTCGGCCATGCCGGGATAATGCTCGAGCTCGAGCGCCGACAGCGCGCCCTGCTCGTCGCGGCAAAGGCCGGAGAAGGTGACGACGGCGCCGATGTCGGCCCTGCCCTCGGTCAGGCCGGCGATCTCGGCGGCGACGTCGAAATCCTCGCGCTGGATGCGGATGGCGGGCACGACCGCGCCGGCCATCTCAACCCCCGGTCATCGGCGGAAACAGCGCGATCTCGCGCGCGCCCGCGATCTTCTCGCGGTGGCCGACATGTTCCTGGTTGATGGCGACGCGGATGACGTCGGGATATTGCAGCGCGTTCTCATACTCCTCGCCGCGCGACTTCAGCCAGCGCAGCAGATCGGCGACCGTCTCGATGCCGGAAGGCAGTTCGACGTCCTCTTCCGGCTTGCCGATCCGCTCGCGAACCCAGGCGAAATAGATGAGCTTCGTGGACATTGTCTTCACTCGTCCATGATGTGCTTGAGGCCGGCGCGGAAGTAATCATAGCCGGTGTAGAGGGTGACGAGCGCCGCGACCCACAGCAGCACCAGGCCGATCTGGGTGGTCAGCGGAAATATCTTGTCGCCGGCCGGGCCGACCAGCAGGAAGGCGATGGCGACCATCTGGATGGTGGTCTTCCATTTGGCGAGCTGGGTCACCGGCACCGAGACTTTCAAGGCGGCCAGATATTCGCGCAGGCCGGAAACCAGGATCTCGCGGCACAGGATGATGATGGCCGCCCACAGCGACCAGCCGGCGATGCCGGCATGGCGGTCGGTGTCGGCGGCAAGCAAAAGCAGGCAGGTGGCGACCAGCAATTTGTCGGCGATCGGATCCAGCATCTTGCCGATGTTGGAGGTCTGCTGCCAGGCTCGCGCCAGATAGCCGTCAAAGTAATCGGTTATCGAGGCAAGCAGGAAAATGACCAGCGCCGACCAGCGGGCGAAGTCGGACGACTTCAGATGGCCCTCGAGGAAAAAGCACAGCACCACCAGCGGCACCGCGACGATGCGGGCATAGGTGAGGATGTTCGGCAGGTTGAACGCGCGCTTTGCCATGTCGTCTCGGGAAATCTCCTCGCCAGACGTACTCAAATCAGAAGCCAATGTAGGGGGTCAACAGCCGAGATTCGATTGGACAGTGAAAAATGGCGTGAAGGCCGGTGTGAAGGGGCCCCTCGGGACGTCTCCCCGCGGGACCCGCCTCAGCTATCATGAAAATGATTGTAGACCAGCTTCGCGACATGCTCGGAAATGCCGTCGACCTTGATCAGGTCCTCGACCGCGGCGCGGCTGACCGCCTTGGCGGTGCCGAAGGCCAGCAGCAGGGCACGCTTGCGGCCGGGGCCGATGCCGGCGATCTCGTCGAGCGGGCTCTTGACCATTTCCTTCTTGCGGCGGGCGCGGTGCGAGCCAATGGCGAAACGGTGCACCTCGTCGCGCAGGCGCTGGACGAAGTAGAGCACCGGATCGCGCACCGGCAGCATGAAGGAGTCCCTGCCCTTGACGAAGAAGCGCTCGCGGCCGGCATCGCGGTCCGGGCCCTTGGCGATGCCG
>RXJA01000358.1 GCA_003963455.1 Hyphomicrobiales bacterium | reverse complement strand
TTCGGGCTGTCGCGGAAGTCGGTCGCCGCGACCGCCTTGGCGCCGCCGTCCACCATCTTGTCGTCGGTGGCGATCTTGCCGAAGATGTCGATGGCGTTGACCACGGCCGGGTCGGTGAACGGGATCTCGTTCTTGACCCACTTGTCATAGACTTCCGGCGGCTGCGTGCGCAGCATGATGTCCTCGACCCAGTCGGTCGCCGGCCAGCCGGTGGCGCCGCCGGAACCGAGCCCTATGCACCAGGGCTTGCCGCCGTCGGCGACGATCTTCTTTTCGAGATCGGCGAGCTCTTCCTGGGTCTTCGGCACCTTGTAGCCGGCCTCGTCGAAATTGTCGGGCGAGTACCAGACCAGCCCCTTCACGTCGATCTTGTAGGGGAAGGCGTAGAAGCCCGGCTTGCCGTCCTTGCCATTATAGGTGCCGAGCTTCGCCCAGGAGTCGCCGGCGGCGTAGTTTTCCTTGATCCAGGTGGCGACGTCGTCGCCCAGCGGTGTCAGCACGCCCTTGGAAGCGAGATCCTGGATCAGGCCGGGCTGCGGCAGGACGGCGATGTTGGGCGGGCTGCCGGCCTGGGTGTCGATGACGATCTGCTGCTCGTAATTTTCGGACGAGGAATATTTGACCTCGGCGCCGGTCGCTTCCTGGAAATAGTCGAGGACCGAACGCACAAGCGTCTCGTCCTCGCCGCGCCACGGACCGAAGATCGTCAGCGTCTCGCCCTTGAGGTCGACTTTCTTGAGGTCGTCGTAGTTCGCCCAGTGGAACTTCGGATCCTCGCCTGGCTTGAACTTCAGTTCGGCATGTGCCGGCAGGCTGAGGGTGAGTGCCGCGAACGCCGCACCCAAGAGAAGCATTTTCTTCATCGCAATCCTCCCAGTGGTGAAACAGTTGGGACGAGACCTCCTATCCCGTCCGCCGACGCCCACGGAACTGTGACTCAGCGAGAAGGCAACCGCAACCTTTCGAAGAGTGTTCCAAAGCGCTTTGGCTGAACCGATCTCGCCATTGAATTGTCCCGAAGTCAAGAGGTCTGAGAAGCTAATCGATTGAAAAAATGCTGATACGCTCGCAAAGTGCGGTGCAGCATGCTTTTTTGGCGTTGCAACAGCAAAAAATACTTCAAACCGAATGGATGCGCCTCTAAGGTCAGATTGGCGCGGCGATAGCCCGGCCATCATCGGATCGATTCAAATTGAAAGCGCTTTGAGGCTGGAGGCCTCCGATGAACCTCAAGCAACTCTCGCATATGCTGTCGCTCTCTCAGACCACCGTGAGCCGGGCGCTGAACGGCTATCCCGAGGTCAGCGAGGAAACCCGGCGCCGGGTGATGGACGCCGCCAAGCGCCATGGCTACCGGCCGAACCCCAGCGCGCGGCGGCTGGCCACCGGCAAGTCGGGCATGATCGGCTACGTGCTGCCGACGGGTGCCTCCGTCGACATCGATCCGCATTTCGTCGAATTCCTCTCCGGCCTCGGTGATTATGCCCGCGCGCACGAGCTTGACCTTGTGCTTTCGCCGGCGGACGCCGACGACGAGGAAACGACCTACCGGCGCATCGTCGCCAATCGCCAGGTCGACGCCGTATACCTTTCCTCGCCGCGTCCGGCCGACAAGCGGCTGGCGCTGGTCAACACGTTGGGCATTCCCTTCATCGTCCATGGCCGCAGCGAAGGCTTCGACTTCGACTATCCCTATCTCGACATCGACAATGAAGGCGCCTTCCACGAAGCGGCGCGGCTCTTGATCCAGCTCGGCCACAAGCGCCTGGCGCTGATCAACGGCAATGAGCGCGAGACCTTCGCCATCCACCGCGAGCGCGGCATGCGCCGGGCGCTTGCCGCGAGCGGGCTGACGCTCGGCGAGCGCCATATCCGCTCGGTCACCATGACCGAGGAGAACGGCTACCGCGCCGCCCGCCGCCTTCTCGAGGAAGCCGAGCCGCCGACGGCGATCGTCTGCTCCAGCCTGATCATGGCGCTGGGCGTCGTGCGCGCCGTGCGCGACCTTGGCCTTACCATTCCGGGCGACTTGTCGCTGGTTGCCCATGACGATGTCTTCCCTTGGCTGCGGCCGGAGAATTTTCCGGTGCCGCTGTCGACGACCCGCTCCTCCATCCGCCTCGCAGGCGCCCGCGTCGCCGAGCGCCTGGCGGCGCGGATATCGGGATTGGAGGAGGGCGCGCGCGGCGAGGTCTGGCCGGTCGATCTGGTGGTGCGGGGATCGGTGGCGGGGGCGCCGGCATAGCGAGTAAATTCGAACGCTCCGAGTGAGGCAGTAAGCAGGCATCTCCCCCAAACTGCGAGCGGCAGCCGAGCAGCGACCGCGAGGGGCGCCATGATGTCGATCGGGCGGACCCCACTCTACCGGTTTGGGAATGTAACGAAATCTCTCTGCCGACGAAGTAAGCTGGACGGCCTCCGAGAGCCTGCAGCTTTGCTAAACCCACTGCCGGCTGCGGCTGCCTTGGTATGGCATATCGCTTCCGGCAAAGGACATAGCATGAATAGAGAGTTCAATATCGCTGAGACCGGCTTCGGCTCGTATTGGCCCCTCGCCATCCTCAGGTGGGTGATGGTGTTGATTTTCGTGTCGTTCGGAATCCAGAAGTTCACACCGCAGTCAGCGCAGGGGATCGCTCTATTTATCTCGAACAGTCCGTTCGTTTCTTGGCTCCAGATTTTCGGAATTAGAGGCGAGGCCTATCTTCTGGGCTGCGTCGAGTTGGCGACGGCTGCCCTTTTGGCCCTGGGGGCTTTTGTGCCGATCTTGTCTGCACTGGGTGCATTGCTCGGCGTGGGGACGTTTCTCATCACTTGGTCATTTTTCTTTACAACCCCGGGAGTTGTAGTGTGGAGCATTTCCACCGACCCCATTGCATGGAATCTGGCTGGAGAATTTCTCTACAAAGACATAGTGCTTCTTTGTGTTTGCCTGGTTTTGTTGCTGCACTCTCTTCCAACGGCCTTGGTTCGCCTGCGAGAGAAGTCACGACAGTAGCACGCGTCGGAGGCAGGGTCGGGGTTGCATTCGCAGTTGAGCATTCTGCGACACTCACTAGGCAAGCCGACTCGGCACAGCACTGTACCGACGGCTTCGCTGGCCGCTTCCTTTCGGGCTGCCTTTGCCGTCGTGGGACAACGGTCTGCCTGCGTCTGCTCCTGATCTTGGAGCGTGGCAACCGGTAAGCCGGAACCGTCAACCAGTCCTTCAGAGTGCGCCATTTGCCGACGTTCCCCTTCTCCCTAAGGGATCCGATCCAACATCCTGGGCCGCCGCCGAAGACGTCGCAGGTGGTGATTGTCGGCGGGGGCATTATCGGCGTGACCACGGCGCTCTTCCTTGCCTCCCGGAACATCCCGGTGACGGTGCTGGAAAAGGGCCGCGTCGCCGCCGAGCAGTCCTCCCGCAACTGGGGCTGGATCAGAAAGCAGGGACGGGACGCGGACGAGCTGCCGATTGTCATCGAGGCCATTCGCCTGTGGCGGCAACTGGCCGAGGAGTGCGGCGAAGACATCGGGCTCACCCAGACGGGCGTGACCTATCTGGCGAATGCCGACAAGGACATGGCCGGCTTCGAAACGTTCATGAAGATCGCCGCGCTTCACGGGCTCGACACGCGCCTCCTGGACGCGAACGAGACCGCAAACCTTATCACCGGCATGTCGCGCAGATTCGTGGGCGCGATGACGACGCCCTCCGACATGCGCGCGGAACCCTGGTTGGCGGTGCCGGCGCTGGCGCGGCTTGCCGTGCGAAAAGGCGCCAGGATCGTCGAGAATTGCGCGGCGCGAGGCCTGGACATCGCGGCCGGCAGGATCAAGGGCGTATGGACCGAGGCGGGATATATCGAGACCTCTACCGTGCTGGTCGCGGGCGGCGCCTGGTCGTCCCTGTTCCTGAAAAGGCACGGCGTCTCCATCCCTCAACTCAGCGTCCGGGTGACCGTGGCCGCAACGGAACCCTTGCCTCAAGTCTATGCGGGCGCAGCCGCCGACAATCACATCGCTTTCCGGCGCAGGCAGGATGGCGGATACACGCTCGCCGCGGGCGGCAGCCACCTGCTTTACCTGGGACCCGACGCGTTCCGGCACGCCACCAAGTATATTCCCGCGCTCAGGAACGATCCGTTCGGAGCTCGCTATTTTCCGTTCGCTCCATCAGGCTATCCCGATGGCTGGTCGACGCCGCGCGACTGGGCGCCGGATAGCCAGAGTCCTTTCGAGAGAATGCGAGTGCTCAACCCAGCCCCTGAACCGGCCAAGCTTCGTTCGATCGAGCGCAATTTCAAACGGCTTTTCCCGCAATTCGATAAAGTTCGCTTGAAGGTCGGCTGGGGCGGCATGATCGACGCCATGCCCGATGTCGTCCCCGTCGTGGATCAGGTCCAGGCGGTCGGCGGTCTTTTCGTCGCGACCGGAATGAGCGGCCACGGCTTCGGCATCGGGCCCGGCATGGGCCGCGTCGTTTCCGACATGATCCAGGGGAACGACACCGGGCACGACCTCAGCCGCTTTCGGCTGCCGCGCTTCCATGATGGAAGCCCGGTCCGGCTGGGGCCGGCGCTTTGAACTGGTCGCGCTCGCGCCAGGCACAGGCTTGAGCTGCGCCGTCGATCGCTTTTTTGGGAGTGCCGCGATCAGGCGGCGCCGGCCGTCAGCGCCTTCCAGGCTGCATGCGAGTCCATGTAGTCCCGCCAGCGGGCGATTCTCCGATTTTCAAGCTCGACGATCGAACAGAACCGGTTCTGGTAGTCGGCGCCCGTCGCGAGGATCGTCCCATGGACTTCGTATTCGAGAATGACGACCCTGCCATTGTCCGCCTGGTTGACGATCAACCTGTCGGCGGACCGGAGCCTGATGGAGCCGACATATCCCCCGAACTGCTCCATCAGCTTGGCACGTCCCCGCACCAGACGAGGCCAGCCCAGCTCGTAACGGACCTCGTAAGCGATGTCGTCGGCGAGGATGTCGAAGAAGTGCTCTCCGTCGACGAGGTCCCCCAGCGCCCTTCGGACGAGATCGAAATAGGGTGCGGCGCCCGCATAGGCGGAGTATTTCGTGCCTGGCATTCTGTTTTCTCCACGAGTTGCATTTCACTTTCCACGTGCCGCCGTCGGGGGATGGTTCCGCCCCCGTCCCTGATACGCAAAACGTCCGATGACGGCCATCAGCGGCGTGGTCAGCCGACCGCTTCCGCAGCCCACGCGGCCGCGTTCCGGCGGGCGAAGTCCTGGAAGCTGGTTGCCGGCCGGCCGATGACCTTTTCGATATCGTCGTTCGGCCGTGACCCGTTGCCGGCGATGATCGTTCCGGTCAGCCAGCGAAGCATGGTCGCATAATCGGCGGGGACGATGCCGGCCTTGACTGCGCCGCCGATCCAAATGTCCGGATCGATGTCGTTATGGGTGACGGGCCGGCCGGTGATGCCGGCAATGATGTCTGCGACCTCGCCGACCGTGAGCGATTGTGGGCCGGTCGGCGCGTATTGCGCGCCGGCATGGGTCTCGGGATCGACCAGTGTCTCGACCGCGACCGCCGCATATCCCCGGCATCGACGAAGGCTTCCGCCCCGCCGCCGGTCGGCACGGTGATCGCGCCGCCGATGAGGGGCAAATGCTCGTCGCTGAAATTCTGCATCACCCATGCCGGACGCAATATGGAATGGGTGAGGTTTCCCCGGCGCGCGAGGTCGAGCTCGACCGCCCGGATATCGACTTCCGGAGGCGCGCGGTCGCTGCCGTAGGTGCTGAGATAGGTCACGTGGCGAACCCCGGTGGCGGCGGCCAGATCGAGGAAGCCCGCGACCTGACTGGCGAACTTGATCCGCATGGTTGGGGTGACGAGATAGACACGATCGACGCCATTCAGCGCCGGAGCATAGGTCGCCGGCTCGTCCCAGTCGAACGTCACATCGGCGCCACGCCGCGAGGCCGTGCGCGCCTCCAGGCCCCGCGCGAGGAGTTTTCGCGCCACGAGCGCTCCGGTTCGCCCGGTCCCGCCGAGCACAAGTGCCTTCCGTCGTGAGGTAGTCATCTGTCGTTCTCCGTTGCAGGTTGTGAATGCATGATGCGAACCAACGGCGAGCGGATCAATGCGCGATCATCTCAGTTTTTTAATCGAAACGCTCACATGGTTGACGAAAGCGATCGTCCTGCTTAGTGGTTGGAAACATGGATCTGCTCGTGGACCATCTGACGAGGGCGCGCGCCTCAGGCGCGGTCTTTGCCCGCACCGTTGCCCGGCCGCCCTGGGGGCTGCGGCTCGGCGGCTCCATCCAGCTCGCGGTGCATGCCGTCGCCCAGGGGCGGGGATGGTTGTGGCTTGACGATCCCTCGCAGGGTCCGATGCAGCTTTCGCCGGGCGATGTGACGCTCGTTCGCGGCGGACCCGACCACTATATCGGCCATGAGCCCGGCGCCGATTGCCTCGAGCCCGGGGAGTTCCGGGCGCGCCATGGAGCGGGACACGTCTCGGACGACCCGCAGGCAACGGTATTCCTGTGCGGCGCCTATCGTTTCTCGGGGGACATCGGCAGCGGCCTGCTCAACGCGTTGCCCCAGGTCATGCCGCTCTCGCCGCCGATCGGTGATCCGTTGCGCGACGTGACCAGCTTGCTGTCGCGCGAATTGGCTTCCTCCGAGCCCGGCCAGAACACCGTGCTCGACCGGCTCCTCGACATACTTCTGGTTCTCGCAATCCGCGCCAGCTTCCGCCAGGGCGGCGCCACGCCGCGCTGGTACCGGGCCGCGGCCGATCCCCGGCTGAAAGCGGCGTTGCAGGGGATGCACGAGGCCCCCGGACGTCCATGGTCGGTACCCGAACTTGCCAGGATCAGCGGGTTGTCACGCGCCGCTTTCGCACGGGCGTTCGGCGACGCGCTTGGTCAGACTCCAATGCAGTATCTGACGGATTGGCGAATGGCCCTGGCCCGCGACCACCTGCGCAACTGCGATATGGACCTGGCCGAGATCGCCGACCTGACCGGCTACGGCTCGCCCTATGCGTTTGCCGCCGCCTTCCGGCGCCATCACCGGTGCCCGCCCGGAGCCTGGCGGCAACGGCAGTCGCCCGGCAGGCAGGACGCCGGCGACGATGTCCATCCCGGCTGACACGTCTATCGAGTTTGAACCCAGGTCTATCTCGGCGAATACTACTTCGCGGCCTCAGCCGCCTTCGTGTCGATCAGCCCATAGCCGAAATCATTGTCCCGCCCTTTCGGCCCGAGATCCTTGGCCGTCGCCGCCAGCGCCTTCTCGATCTCGTCGGCCGTGCGGTCGGGCGCGGCATGGATGAGATTGGCGATGGCGCCCGAAACGATGGCGGCGGCAAACGAGGTTCCGGTCACCACATCCGAGCCGGCGCCGCTCGGCGCCACCATCTCGACGCCCGGCGCCGAGATGAAGACATATGCGCCGCGATTGGCTTGCGGCATCAGCCCGTCCCTGGCGTCGGTGGCGGTGACTGCGATCACGCCGTCGAAGGCGGCCGGGTAGCCATAGGGCGCCTTTGGGCCGTTGTTGCCGGCGGCCGCGACCAGCACCGTGCCAAGCGCGCGCGCATTGCGGCAGGCGGTGCCGAGCAGGTCGTTCTTCGGACCGACGAAGCTCATATTGATGATACGCACGTCCTGTTCCGCCGCCCAGTCGAGCGCCGACAGGATGACGTCCATCGTCGACTTGCCGCCCTCGAAGGCGCGTGCGTGATAGATCTTCGCGCCCGGCGCCATGCCTTCCAGCGGACCGACGCCGGCAATAAGCCCGTCGACCGAGGTGCCGTGATCGCGCTTCTCGATCGGCACATTGGGCATGGCATCGTATTGCTCGGCGATGACGCCCTTCAGCGCCGGATTGGTGTCGTCGATGCCAGTGTCGATGACCGCGACACGCACATTCTCGCCGCTCGCTTGCTTGGAATCCAGCGCGATGCGGTCGAAGGCATAGTTCACGATGCCGGCCGCCTGTTGCAGCGTGTAGATATGGTTCGGCTCGCGCCGCTGCGTGCGGCCATCGGCGGCAAGCTGCGCCAGCACCACGCCGACCGGCCGCCCGTCGGTGATGCCGAAGCGCACCAGCGTCGAGCCGAGCAGCCGCGACTGGCGCTGCGAGCGCACCTGGAGCCCGAAGGAATTGGCGATCTGCTGCACCACGCCGGCATCGCCGTCGACCGTCACCAGCACTTCGTCGGGCACGAATTCGCCGGCAATCGCGCGCGGCGGTTCGGCAAGGTTGAGGCCTTGCGGCACCGTGACGGGTCCGCTCGGAGCGGGCGGCGGCGTGTTGCCGGAGCCGTTCGACGACGATGTCCCGTTGGACGGTGCGGGCGTTTGTGGCGCCGCGCTCGCCGGCGGGTTCGGGAACAGATCGACGATCAGCGCTGGCAGGAACACTGCGCCTCCCACGGCCGCGCCCGGCGTTCCTTCGCCATTCTTGGCTCCGCCGTCCTTGTCGCAGGCGGCGCCGGCCGCCGTCGTGCGGTTAAGGCAATCGACCTGCTGTTGCGTCAGGTTGGGGTCATTGGTCTGTGCAAACGCAGGCGCGGCGACAAGGGCCGCCGCGAGGATCACCGCGTGAAGAATGACCGCCTTAGCCGCCATCGACCGGTTTCCTTCCCTGCATCACAGCATCCGCGAAAGGCTGGGCGGCAATAAGGCCGACGAGCCGGTCGTAATCGGCCGCCGTGCTGGCCGGGATCGTCAGGTGGAATACGCCGTCGGCGGTAGGGCCGCCGGCGATCTTCAACCTGTTCTGGCCGAGGAAGGCGGCGATGTCGGCCATCTTCGCGTCAGGCTTGAACTTGACCAGCGCGAAAGGCAGCTTCGCCAGATCGTCCTCAGTGCCGGCCACCTCGAAGTCGTTGCCCTTGCCGCCCGGCCGTTCGAAGGACTGCACCAGGACCAGCGCAAGCAGCGCCGCGGCCGCCGCCCAGGCGACGCCGGCCGGCATGGCCGTCACCCGGCCGAAGAGCTTGGCGAGCCAGGACTGGCCGGCCGGCGTGCGCGCCGGACCCGCTTCGGCATCGAGCGCCCTGGCGAAACGGGACAGCGCGTCGGCGGGCGGGCGGATCGCCTCATTGGCGGCGGCGGCGCCGGAGAACTCCGCCTCCGCCTCGCCAAGCGCGGCCATCGCCGCCGGATCGGATGCGAGCCATTCCTCGACGGCTTCCAGTTCGGCGCCTTCCAGCGAACCATTCAGGTAGAACGGCAGCAGCGTTTCCATCTCGTCGCGGCGCGACATCTTTTCAGCGGCGCTCATGGCCACCCCCTGTCGTAACCGGCGGCCTTTAGGGCCTCGCCGAGTTTCTTGCGGGCGTAGAACATCCTCGTCTTGACGGTGGCGATCGGAATATCGAGCACCTCGCCGATCTCGCTCACCGACTGCCCGTGGTAATAGGCAAGGTCGATCACCGTGCGGTGTTCTTCCGGCAGCGCGTCGATCATGCGGCGCAAGGCGGCGGCCTTGTCCTCCTTCATGGTGACGACTTCCGGCGTATCGGCGCTGTCTGGAACCTGCGCCGCGTCGTCGTCGTCGATCCAGTCTTCCTTCTTCTTGCGCAGCATCGACAGCGCCTTGAAGCGGGCGATGCCGAGCAGCCACG
>RXJA01000501.1 GCA_003963455.1 Hyphomicrobiales bacterium | reverse complement strand
TGGCGATGACCTGGATGCCCAGCGGGCGCATGTTCCAGTTGGTTTCCGAGAACGGATACTTCGTCCAGTCGTTCCAGAAGGTCGAGCTCGGCAGCACGGTGCGCTTCACCTTGATGCCGGCTTCGCGCAGCTGGGCCGCGATCGCGTCCGTGGTGTTCTTGTGATAGTCCTCGTCGTTGCTGATCAGCTCGTGCTCGAAATCGATCACGCCGGCTTCCGTCAGCATCTGCTTGGCCTTGGCGATGTCGCGCTTGACCTCCGGCAGCTTGACATACTCCGGATGGATCGGCGCGACATGGTGGTTTTCGGCCGGCGTGCCGGCATTGCCGTAGCCGAGCTGCAGCACCGTGGCGTTGTCGACGGCAAGCAACATTGCCTGACGAACCTTCTGGTCGTCATACGGCTTCTTGGTGACGTTGAAGCGCGACACCACGGTGGCGGCGGTCACCACTTCCGAAGCCGGAGCGCCGACATCCGCTATGATCTTGACGTAGTCGGCAGTGGTCTCGTGGTTGGTATGGACCTCGCCGGACTCGAAGGCCGAGACGGTCGCGGCCGGATCGGTGCCGTAGTCAATGAACTCGACGCCGTCGAGGAAGGCCTCGCCCTGCCACCACTTGCCGGTTTCGCGCCGCTTGTAGACCACCTTCTGGCCTACGTCGTAGGACACGAGTTCGAACGGCCCGGTGCCGATCGGGCAATTCTTGAAGTTGGCGCCCTTCTCGTCGAATGTCTTGTGGACGATGAGGCCCGGATAGTCGCACAGGTTCGGGATGATGGCGATATCCGGCTTGGTCAGCTTGAGCTTGACCGTCATGTCGTCGACCTTGACGACAGAGCCCTCGCGCAGCTTCTTGGTCGTCTCGTCGACGAGGCTGCCGAGGCGGCCCGGCATCGAGTTGCCCTCGGCGCTCTTGTCGGCCCAGCGGGTGAAATTGTAGATCACGTCGTCGGCGGTGAACTTGTCGCCGTTGTTCCATTCGACACCCGGCCGCACATGCAGCGTGTATTCGGTGGCGTCGTCATTGATGTCCCAGCTTGCCAGCAGGTACGGCGCGAAGGTGTATTCCTTCGTGTATTTCACCAGCGGCTCGAGCGCCTGGCGCTCGGCGTTGGAGATTTCGGACCAGTCGGCGGTGCGCGGATCCTTGGGATCCTTGATCGACATCGCGACCTTGATCACGCCGCCCTTCTTGCCCTGCACGTCCTCGGCCCTGGCCGGGGTCGGAGCGGCGAGGCCGAGCATGCCGTAGGCCATTGCCGTCGAGGCGCCGAAGACGCTGGCCAAAGCCAGAAATTCGCGGCGGTCGACGCCGCCTGATTTGGCTTCTTCGGCCATTTTCAGGATGTGATCGGGAACGCGATCACCATTGCTTTTATAGATTGCCATGACTTACTCCCATTGTTGGCTTTCCGCCTTTTAACATTCCGCATCCAGACCGCGTTGTCAAAAGACGGCGTGGAGTGGGAACATGCTAGGGAATGTGCATGTTTGAGTGCAACCCGGTTCGCGCGATAGCGACAGTCTTGACGCAAAATTGTTATCGCGGCGCGGATTTCCCAAAAAATCGGCGCGGGCGACTAAACCAATGCATTTTATGACGATCGGGGCCTGGCATCGGCGGCCGGCAGCCTGTTCGGCCGGCCGGGGAAGGCCCGCGCCGCCTCAATATTCGCGTTCGTAGAAGACGCCGCCCTTTGCCTCGCCGGCGTCGTTGGCTTCCCCGCGCAGCTTCACGCCGCGGCCGACATTGAGATCTATGGTCGCCTTGCCAGAGCCTGGTTTGTCGCCCTTCTGTATGGTCACATAAGTGCGATCGTTGAGGTATTTGCCGGCCGAAACGGCGGTGCCGCCCTTCTCGTCGGTCGTCACGTCGAGATCGTCGACGCCGATGGCGCTTTGCAGGTTCTCCAGCAGCGAGGTCGAACCGCCGACGCCTGCCAGTTGCGCGGCGGCGCTCGCGAGTTGCGCGATCTGCAGCGGTGACAGCTTGGACATGGATTGACCGAAGATCAGCTGCGCCAGGATCTCATCCTGAGGCAGCGCCGGCACGGAGGAGAAGGTGAATTTCGGATTGGTCGCCTCGCCCGACACGAGGATCGTGACCGTGGCGCTGCTCGTCGTCGTGGTCGCCGTCATGTTGAGGTAGGGCACCAGCGAGCCCTGGAAACCGATCGTGCCCTCGGTGAAGGTCAGCCGCTTGGAGAGGATGATCAGCCGCCCGCGCTGCAGGGTGAAGGTGCCGACCGCGTGCGGCGCCGAGGCCGGGCCCGTCAGCTTGAGCGAGCCGCCGAGTTCGGCGTCGACGCCCCTGCCCTGGATGAAGATCTGGTTCGGCGCATTGACCGTTACGTCGAGCGTCAGGCCGCCGCCGCTATTGCTGCTGCCGCTGGAGGTCGCCGGGCGCAGCGCCTTGTCCTGCGCCCGTACGGACGCCGGCGCGTTCTTGTGCTTCACATCCAGGGCCGAAAGCGAAGCCGGCAATTTCTCAGGCACCGTGATGACAGTCCTCGCCAGGTTGACGGTGCCGGCGATCACCGGCGTGGAGACGAGCGGCCCCTTGACGGTCAGGTCACCGCCGAGATTGGCGGTCACCACCCGGCCGTCGGTGTAGCGGCCGTCGGTGAGCTTGATCGACAAGTCAGCCGGGAAGCCCTGCGCCGGATTGATGCCGACCGTGCCGCTCGCAGACAGCTTTCCGCGCGTCGACAGCGTGCCGGTAAGCCTGTTGATCCTGGCTACGCCGCCGCCGATCGAGACGTCGGCGGCGATGTCGTTGACCGCAAGGCCGGAGCGGGCATCGACCAGCCGGGCGCCGGAAGTGCTCACCGTTCCGGCGATCACCGGCGACGACGCCGGGCCGCGCACCTGCACGTTGACATTGGCGGTTCCGGTCAGCCCCAGCCCTTGCGCGGCGAGCTTCGAGGCAAGGAAGGAGAACGGCACCTTGCCGTTGAAGTCGAGCACGAGGGCCGGCGTGCCCGCCGTCGTCACGGAGCCGCCGCCCTTGAGGGCGAGGCCGGCGCCGTCGCTGATGTTGGCGTCGAAGGCGAGTTTGTTGCCGGCAAAAGTTCCCGACGACGACACATTCATGCCGCCAAGGCCGGCGCCGCGCGTCTGCGAGGTCTGCACGCCCGAAGCATCGATGTTGAAGGCGACCGACGGGCTCGAAGGCTGGCCGGTCACCTTGACAGTGCCCGAGATCGAGCCGGCCGCGTCGAGACCCGGCGAAAAACTGTTGGCGAGCGATATCGGCACCCGCGCCAGGTTGGCGTTGATGTCGAGCGCCTGCGCGACCTTGCCCGTCACCGTCGCCGTGCCGCCGCCAAGGTTGAGCACCAGCCGGTCGAGCGTCGTCACCCCGTTTGCAATGGTCACGGTCGAGGCTTGCGCGATCGCGGCCTTGATGCCCTGCACGGTCGCCTGGCCCGACGCGAGCTCGATGGTCGTGGTGCCGTTCGCCACCTTGACCCGGCCGGCGGCTTGAGCCGGTATGTTCTTGACCGTGGCGCCGCCGGAAAAACCGGTCCAGTCCCCGTCACGCTTGAGATCGACATTGATGCCGGTGACGGTGGTGCCGCCTGAAATGACGCTCTCGGCACGCACCGTGCCGGCGATGACGGGAGCCGCCATGTAGTTCGCGATCTGCGCGTCGATCGCGACATTCCTGGCGGAGAGGTCGCCGCGCTTGATCTCCGAGGTGTTCGCCTTGATCGCGACGTTCGGCCCGTTGGCCGCCTTGGTGAAGGCGATCGTGCCGCGCACATTGCCCTCGGCCTTTTCCAGCGCGAGCGCGGCGAGCGGCCCGATATCGGGCAGGTCGAGCGAAACGGTGCCCACCGGCACGAAGGCATCGTCGAGCGTGAGATCGCCCGAAATCCTGTTCGGGCCGAGCGACAGCAGAAGCCCGTTGATCGCGCGGCTGCCATTGGTCGTGGCAAGCACCGCGCTACCCTGCAAATTCTGCCCGGCGACGTTGCCGGTGAGTTGCACATTGGCCGCCGGATTGGCGGCGTCGGCCTTGCCGGTGGCCGTCAGCTTCAGCCCGGTGATCTCACGTGCCGCCACCGAAAGCCGGTCGCTGTTGACGGTGAGCGAAAGATCGGGCGCGGTCGGAGCGCCTTGCGCCTGGAGAGCGAAGCTTATCGCGCCCTTGGCATCCTTCGACAGCAGCGACATATCCGCCAAGCCGCCTTTGACGTCGGCGCTGAGCTTGTTATCGGCGATGCTTGCCTGCCCGTCCGCGGTGAACGCGCCCGAGGCTATCTTGACCGGACCGAGGCTGACATTGCCCTTGGCATCGCGTTGCGTCGCGGCGCTGAGCTGGGTGCGTTCGGCGAGCACCCCGCGCACCGCGGCCGGCAACGCCGCCGAAAGCACATCCGCCTTGACCGTGAAGTCGAGGGAGCCGTCGGCGAACGACACGCGGCCGTTGAAGGCGCCGTCCACCGCGCCGGTCGTCGCCGAACCGCTGGAGATGGTGAGGGCGTCGGCGGACAGATTGCCGGCGACCTTGGCCGTGACCTTGCCGGCGACCAGCGGCGCGACGGTCGGATTGTCGAGATCGATCTTGTCCGCCGTGACGGTCCCCGAGATGGGGCCGGTCCTCGTCTTGAGATCAAAGCCGTCGGAAAGGAGCGCCAGCGCCAGGCCCTCGAGCTTCACGTGGTTGGCTGTTGCCGACGGCAGCGTCGCCGAGATGTCGAGCCGCGGCGCGGTGCCCTGTCCGACGGCCTTCACCGACACGGACTGCAGTTCGAGATCGACAGGGCTTTGAGGGGAGCCGACCTTGAGCGGCAGGCTGGGCCCGTTGGAGGTGAGGTCGGCCGAGAAATCGCTGGCGCCGTTCGGATTGATGGTGCCGGCCGCCTTGCCCGAGATTTTCTCGCCGGAGAGCGTCGCCTGCTCGATGACGAGGCCGCCCGCAGTCGAAGCGCTGCCGGCGGCGGCGAGATCGAGCGGCCCGAGCCCCGCCTGCCGGGTCTGGCTTGTCTCTGCGCCGGTAAGCCGGGCGTTGAACTGGATGTCGGGGCTGGAGGAAGCACCCGTGACATGCGCGGTGCCGGCCAGCGAGCCGGCCGCGTCGAGACCGGGCACGAAACCATTGGCCAGCGCCGCCGGCAAGTTGGCGAGGTTGGCCGTCAGGTCGAGCGTCTGGCCGGCGCTGCCGGAAACCGTCGCCGAACCGCCATCGAGATCGAGGACGAGTTTCTCCACGGAGGTCACGCCATTGGCGATGGAGAGGCTCGATGGTTCGGCGATCGCCGCCTTAATGCCGCGCACAGTCGCTTCGCCGGAAGCGATTTCCACATTTGTGGTGCCGTTGGCGATCTTCACGCGCCCGGTGGCCGTCGCCGGGATACCCGACACAGTCGCGCCGCCGGCAAAGTTGGTCCAGTCGCCGTCGCGCTTCAGATCGATGCCGATGCCGCTGATCACCGTGCTGCCCGAAGTCACGCTGTCGGCCTTGATCGTGCCCGAGATCGCCGGCCCTTTCAGATAGTTGGCGATCAACGCGTTGACGGTGATCGTTTTCGCCGCCAGGTCGCCCCGCGCGATCGACGCGCTGGCCGCGTTGATGGTGACGGTCGGCGCCTCGCCCTCCTTGGCGAAGGCGATCGTGCCGTTGATATCGCCGGTCGCTGTCTGATTTGCCAGAGCGGCAAGCGGCCCGATATCGGGCACCGCAAGCGTCAGCGTGCCGAGCGGCAGGAAGTTGTCGTCGAGCGCAAGATCGCCGGAAACCTTGTTGTCGCCGAGCGCCAGGCTCAGCCCCTTGATCGAGCGCTTGCCGTCGGCCGTGACCAGTGAAGCGCCGATGTTGAGCGCCTGTCCTTCGGCGCTGCCGGTGAGCGAAACGTCGGCCGACGGATTGGCGATGTCGGCCTTTCCTTTGGCCGAGAGTTTGATGTCCTTCACCGTGCGGCCGGCCGCCGTCAGGCTGGCGCTGTCGGCCGAAACGGAGAAATCCGGCGCCAGGCGCGGGCCGCTCGCGGTCAGCGCGAAGTTGATCCCGCCCGCGAGCGGCGTGCCGGCGAGCGACGACAGTGAAGAGACGTCGCCCAGAGTGCCCTTCACATCGGCCTGGATATCCGTCCCTTGCATGCTGCCGGTGCCGCTGGCGCTGAGAGAACCGGAGGTAAGCTCCAGCGAATTGGCGGCGAACGCGCCCTGTGGATCGCGTGTCGCGGTCGCGGAAAACTTCACCCGCTCGCCGAGCAGCGAGCTGATCTGCGGCGGCAATGCCTTCGAGACGGCGTCGGCATTCATCTTCAGCGTCATCGACAGATCGGCGAGCGACACGCTGGCCGTCAGCGCGGCGTTGAGCGCGTCGCTGCGCAAGGTGCCCTTGTCGATGGTCACGGCATCGCGGCTGATCGTGCCGGAAAGGTCGGCGGCGAGCTTGCCGGTCACCAGTGGCGCCAGCGTCGCCACATCCGTCTTCAGGCCGGCGGCGGCGAGGTTGACGCTGACCGGGCCGCTGCGGTTCTCCACCTCGAAGCCGTCGGAGTGGATCGCGGCCGTCACGTTGTTGAGCTGCGTGCCTCCGACGGCCACCGAGGTGAGCGACGTGCCGATATCGACCATCGGCGCCTTGCCGTCGCCGAAGGCGCGCGCGGTGGCCTTCTCGACCGCAATCAGGATAGGCACAGCGCTGTTGCCGACATCGATGGTGACCGGCTTGTCCTTGGCGGCGAGCTCGACGGCCAGGTCGCTGGCGCCCTTCGGATCGACATTGCCGGTCGCGGTGGCGTGCACGGTATCGCTCTCTATGGTGGCGCGCTCGATCTCGACGCCGCCCGATGTGGTCGCCGTTCCGGCAACGTCGAAGCTCGTCTTGCCGGCAAACAGCGACTTTATCTTCTCCGGCAGGAACCCTTCGAACTGGCCGTCGCCCTTGGCCTCGATGCGATGGCCCTTGTCGGTGAGTTGATGCCGGCCGGTCAGTTGGCTGACGATCCGGCCGTCGACCATGAAGGTGCCGACGCCGCTCCAATTTGCCAAAGGTCCGCTGCCCGACACGACGATGTTGACAGGCGGCGCATCGGGCAGCTTCAGCAGATTGGCGATTATCCCGCCGGCCGGCTCCGATGCCTTGAGGTCGAGGTCGAGCTTGTCGTCGGCCGGCGCGAAATGGATCTTGGCGTCGACATTGCCCTCCCTGCCGTCATGGCGGCTCACATTGAACGCACTCTCGATCGCCAGCGGCGACGGATCGGCCTTGAGCGAGCCCTTGGCGGCCAGTTCGGCAATGCCGCTGCCGGCAAGCTCCTGGCCGAGCGCGATCTCCGGCAGGTCGATCTCCTTGACGTCGATCGACACCGGCAGGCTGGTCGAGCCACTCTGCGATGACTGCTGGCTCGGCTGCGGCAGCCGCGCCAGTTCGATCCGCTCGGCGGCGAAGCGGTCGGCAATGAAATTTCTGGAGAGCAGCGCCGACGGCGACCAGTCGAGCGCCACCTTGCGCGCCACCATCCAGGGGCCTGTGCGGTCTTCCAGCACCACATGATCGAGTCTCAGCGCGCCCGACCATATGCCCTCGATGCCGCTGACCGTCACCTTGCGGTCCTCGTTCGAAGCCATCTTCGAAATCAGCCCGGCGAGGTTCTGGCGGCCGCCTTCGGTGCCGGTCAGGACGACGAGCGCTCCGATCGCCACCACCAGCAGGGCAAGCAGCGTGTAGATGAAGATGCGGAGGATGCGCCAGACTGTCTTCATCGTCAGAACGCCTGGCCGATGCCGGCATAGATGCCGAAACGCGGATCGCCCGGATCGCGGTTGAGCGGCACGGCCGCGTCGATGCGCAGCGGTCCGAATGGCGTTATGTAGCGCAGGCCGACGCCAGCGCCGACCTTCACATTCGAGAAATCAGGGGCGGATCTGGTCGAGACGGTGCCGGCATCGATGAACGGAACGATGCCGATCGTGTCGGTGACGCCGATGCGCATCTCCACCGAGGTTTCGAAGAAGGAGAGGCCGCCGATCGGCTGGCCGTCGATGTCCTTCGGGCCGATGCCCTGGTAGGAATAGCCGCGCACCGAGCCGCCGCCGCCGGAATAGAAGCGCCGGTCGGCCGGCACGTTCTGCAGCCCGGTGCCGACGATCGAACCGAGTGCCACGCGTTCGGCGAGCACGAACCTGCTTGCCGTGTCGAGCGACTGGTAGGTGTAGCCCTCGCCCTTCAGCTTCAGGAAGGTCGCGCCGTTCAAGATGTCGTAGCTCGGCTCGGCATAGGCGAGGAAGCGGAATCCCCTGGTCGGGTTGAGCTTGTTGTCGCGGTTGTCGTAGACATATTGCAGCGGCACGCTGGCAATCAGATAGGTATGCTTGCCGAAGGCGTCGGTGATCCTGGAATAATCCAGGTCGAATTCGGCCGAGACCCGCTGCCTCTTGTCAAGGTCGTAGGAAACGCCCGCGTCGCCCTTGATCGAGAAATGATCGTAGGCATCGGGATGTTCGAACACCGTCTTGACGCCGGCGAAGAATTTCGACGTCGGCCCGAGCACGCCCGGCTTCTCGAACATGACCCCGGCATTGTAGTTGAGCGCGGAGATGCTGTTGCTGCCGATGCCGCTGATGGAGCCGTCGATACGCAGCTTCTCGGCATGTCCGAACAGGTTGCGATGCCCCCAGTAACCTTCGAGCCCCAGGCCTTCGGTGTTGGAGAAGGTGCCGCCGAGGCCGAAATAGCGCGGCTTGCGCTCGCTGACCTGGACATCGATCGGGATGTTGCCGTTGGCGTCGAGGCTGTCGCCTTCCTTGATGGTCACGCTGTTGAAGACTTCCAGCCCGAGCAAGCGGTCGCGGGCATCGTCGATTTCCTGCGGCGAGTATTGCTGACCCCGTTTCAGCCCGGTCATGTATTCGGTGAAGTCGCGATCGACCTTTTCCGTGCCCTCGACAGTCGTGTCGCCATAGCCGGCCACCGGGCCGGCCGCCACCGTCAGCGTCACGTCCAGCGTCGAGCTGGTGTGCTCGGCGACGATCTCGCGGTCCGTCACCTTTGCCAGCGGCCTGCCTTCGTCCTTCAGCGCCCGCACGATCAGGGCTTCGGCCTTGAGCACGGCGCCGGATCCGGCATCGCCGCCGGCGATCAGCCCGAAATCGGCGCTCGCCAGCCCGGCGGCATCGCCCTTCAGCCGGATGTTACCCAATGTGAATTTCGCCCCAGGCGCGACGCTGACGACGACCGGAATGGGCTGCGGTCCCTTGAATTCGGCATCCGGCGGCAACTCGTCGATGGACTTGCCGTCGATCGTTATGGTGACCACGCCTTCATAGCGGGCATCGGCATAGAGCGCCGCTACCAGTTGTTCGCGGTCGTTGCGCGCCTTAGCCATCAGGCCGAGCGATCCGGACACCGGATGATCCTCGTCGCTCTTCAGCGCCGAGGCGCTTTCGAGCCTCTTGACCAGGTCCTTGTCCGCCTCGGGCGCATCGATGGTCACCGAATAGCGCAGCGGATCGACGATGTCGGCGTCCTCGTTCTTCGACGGGCCCCAGAGCTTGATGCCGAAGATCTCGAAAGCCGCCGCGGGTCGTGCCTCACCGGCCAGCACGGTCGAGCAGACGAGCGCGAAAAGCAGGGCGCGCGGAAGCCCGCGCCCTGGCGCGAACCCTCCTGACATCTGCGTTTCATGCGCCGGCATTAAGACAA
>RXJA01000084.1 GCA_003963455.1 Hyphomicrobiales bacterium | reverse complement strand
TGCCGAGCGCGGGTTTCAGGACAAGTATTTCGAGATGCTGCGCGCCGGCGGCACCAAACATCACTCCGAACTCCTGGCGCCCTTCGGCCTTGACGCTACCGATCCGGCTTTCTGGCAGATCGGCCTTGGCGTGATCGGTTCGCTGATCGACGAGTTGGAGGCGCTCGACAAGTGAGGGCAACTACAAAGCGGGCATCGGCCGCGATAGTTAGCCGGGACGCATATTAGCAAGAATCTATTCTTGCTCTAAATAGCTGTTCTTGAATAACTCTCCGGCGCATTTTCAACTGGCTTTCGACAAGCCATATGATAGCGTCCGGCCTCAAGCTCAGCCGGACGCATCGCGCAGGCCAGAGATGGCCGGCCGCGGCGCTTCGGCGAATGCGATGATGGCCGTCGGCCCCGCGGACAAGGCCGAACGCCGATGGCTCGATTGAAGCCGGCGGTTCCACTGACCACGGAACCTTTGACGATCCTTGGCGTGAGCTCGCCTTTCCGGGCCTGGGCCGACAGATCGGACTGGAGAGAGAAATGAGCACTTTCTTCTACATGCTCCTGGCGTTCGTTGTGGGTATCCTGGTTGGCTGGTTCATCTGGGGCCGCCTGCGCGGCGAGCTCGACAGCCTGCGCGGCGACCTCGACCGCACGCGAAGCGAGCGCGACAAGGCGCGCAGCGATCTCGATGCCTGCGGCCGCGCCCGCGCCGACCTCGAGGCCCGGCTGCGCGATGCGCCGGCGGCAACCTCCGGAACCGGAGCTGGCAAGGCCTCCGCGCCGGCGTCGGCGCCACTGATGTCGACATCCTCGGTCCCTGCTTCCGCCGCGGCCAAACCGGCAGCGAAGGCTGCTCCGGCCAAAAAGCCCGCAGCGGCCAAGACGGCGTCCGCGCCAAAGCCGGCCGCCAAAACCGCCGCTCCCAAGCCGGCGGCGAAGAAAGCGGCGGCACCCGCCGCCAAGAAGGCAACTGCCCCGGGTGCAGCGACCGGCAAGGCCGACAATCTGCGCCGCCTCATCGGCATCGGTCCGGTGAATGAGAGGCTGCTCAAGGGGCAAGGGGTCACCACCTACGCCCAGATCGCCGCCTGGACCGAGGCCGACGTCAAGCGCATCGAGGAAGTGCTCAATTTCGACGGTCGCATCGCGCGCGAAAAATGGATCGAACAGGCCAAGCTCCTTGCCTCCGGCAACGAAGCGGAATTCGCCAAGCAGTTTCCGACGGCCGGAACCGCCAGCAACACCTGAATACCTGGCTTATTGGCAGCAGGCGGCGTCCTCGACGGGCGCCGCCTTCGTTTTGGACCAACAACCGGCTTTGCGTCGCCCGACGCCGCTCCCTCGATTGCGCCTCGGCAGGCCCCCATATAGAGCGGTCGACTGAATTATCCGCTTCCGAGGCTCATGTCCCTGCCCTCAGCCATTTTCCGCAACGACGCGACCGCTCGCCAGCTGGTCTTCGATCGTCCGCGCGAGATCATCGTCGCGCATGACGCGGACGGGTTCCTGCCCGCGCTTGAGAGAGCGCAGGCCGCCTCCGACTCCGGCAAATGGCTGGCCGGCTATTTCTCCTATGAAGCGGGTTACCTGCTCGAGCCAAAGCTGGTGCCGCTGCTGCCCGAAAGCCGCCGCGCGCCGCTGATCTGCGTCGGCGTGTTCGACGCACCGGCCGACCAGGCGGTGCCGCAAAGCACCAGGGTCGCGAGCAACGGTCCGATCTTCGATGCCAGGGCGACATGGTCAGCCGAGGATTATGCCGCCCGCTTCGCGCGCCTTCACGACCACATCCGCAAGGGCGATTGCTACCAGGGCAACCTCACCTTCCCGATCCGCGCGCAATGGTCCGGCGATCCGCTCGCGGCCTTCGACGCGCTGACCGGGCGCCAGCCGGTCAAATATGGCGCGCTGGTCTCGCTCGGCGATCCGATCGTCCTGTCGCGCTCACCCGAATTGTTCTTCGAGATCGATGCCGACGGCATCATCGAGACGCATCCGATGAAGGGCACCGCGCCGCGCGGCGCGACCAGGGCCGAGGACGCGCGGCTGAAGGCCTTCCTGCGCAACGACGAGAAGAACCAGGCCGAGAACCGGATGATCGTCGACCTTTTGCGCAACGACATCTCGCTGATCAGCGAGGTCGGCACGCTGGACGTGCCGGAACTGTTCCGCATCGAGACCTATCCGACGGTGCACCAGATGGTGAGCCGCGTGCGGGCGAAACTGTCGCCCGGCGTCGGCATCCGCCGGATTTTCGCCGCGCTCTTCCCCTGCGGCTCGATCACCGGTGCGCCGAAAATCCGCGCCATGGAGATCCTGCGTGAGCTGGAAGGCGCACCGCGCGACGTCTATTGCGGCGCCATCGGCTGGATCGCGCCGGGCGGCAGGATGCGCTTCTCGGTGGCGATCCGCACCATCTCGCTCTTCGCCGACGGCGAAGCCGTCTACAATGTCGGCGGCGGCGTCGTCTTCGATTCGACCGCCGAGGAGGAGTATCGGGAGTGTCTGTTGAAAGCGCGCTTCGCGACGGGGACGACGCCGGTTTCGAGCTGATCGAGACCATGCGGTGGGAGCCTGGTTCGGGCTTCCTGCGCTTCGAGCGCCACCTTGCCAGGCTTTATGCGTCCGCCGCCGAACTGGGCTTCGCCTGCGATCCGGAGCGGATCGGCGAAGTGCTTACGAGCACCATCGACGGACAAGGAACTGCCTTGCGCGTCCGCCTTGCCTTGCAGCGCGGCGGCGAGGCCACGGCCGCCGCTCAAGTCTACCAACCGCTGCCAGCGGATAAGGTCTGGCGGCTGCAACTGGCGCGGGCCCGGCTCGATTCCGCCAACACGCTGCTGCGCCACAAGACAAGCCTGCGCCAGGTCTACACGCAGGCTCGCGCGGAATATCTCGTGACCCGCGCCGACGAGGTGCTGCTGGCCAACGAGCGCGGCGAGGTCTGCGAAGGCACGATCACCAATCTCTTCGCCGACTTCGGCGACGGCCCTCTGGCCACGCCCCGCCTCGACTGCGGCCTTTTGCCTGGAATATTGCGCGGCCAGCTTCTGGACGAAGGCCGCGCCGTGGAAGCGATCTACAGCTTCGAGGATCTGAAAGCGGCGAAGGCGATCTTCGTCGGCAACTCGCTGCGTGGGCTGATCCCGGCGCGGCTCGGCTGACCGCGCCGGAGATATAAACTGGATAGCACCCAAAAGGCATGACCATTCGCCAGCCGACCCACACGCCCTATGACGGGTCCTCGAAACTCTTCACCATCGGGCTGAAGCCGCTCGAATTCGATCGCTGGATCGAGGTCGACGAGTTCCTGCTGCCGCATCTCGCCGAAAAGCAGCGGCTGTACGCGGAGATCCCTGAAAAGGTCTTTGTCGAGGAAGACGGCACACACGACGCTCAGCGCGAGGTGCTGGACCTGCTCGTCGCGCATCTCGAAGCCGCGCATCCCGGCACGCACCGCCGCCGGGGAATTGACGTCGAGCCATTGGGTTTCGAGGGGACGATCGGGAGGCTGCCTCCTGCCCTGCGCGAGGCGCCGCTGGCAAAGGCTTCGCTGCTCGTCCAGGAAGACCTGATCCTGATGCGCCGCGACGAGCGCGGCTGGCGGCTGGCGGCCGGCTCGCTGTGCTTCCCTTCGTCCTGGTCGCTTCAGGAGAAATTCGGCAAGCCGCTGCAGGAGATACACCAACCGGTGCCGGGCTTCGGACCCGGCACGCGGCCGGCCGAGCTCATCAACCGCATGTTCGACGGCCTGCAGGGCCAGGCGGTCGAGCGCTTCAACTGGTCGATCCAGGCCAATGACGCACTCTATCATCCGCTCTCCAACGTCGAGCGCATCGACCGCGCCACGAACCGCCCGAGCCGTTTCCCCGACGGCGATGTCGACGCCCATGCCTTCATCCGCGTCGAACGCCAGACGCTGCGCAAGCTGCCGGTGTCGCGCGATATCCTCTTCACCATCCGCATCCACCTCGATCCGCTTAAGGTGCTCGATGCGCATCCGGACCGGGCAACGCTGGCTGCATCCTTCGCGGAGCAGCTCCAGGCCCTCGACGAGCAACAGCTCGACTACAAGGGCCTGACCGCCGACCGCGACCGCCTTGTTGCATTGCTCGACCGCATGGCCGGATCGGCTTAACCACACGCCAAGACGGCTTGGCCGGCGATTGGCGCTTTTCGCTGGTTTATGACAATGATCTGTGATGTAGCGCTTGGCCGTCGGGCGAAAGGCGCCCGGTTTTGTGCGTGTTTGAAGGAGTGTGCGAAAAAATGGCGAATGAAAACTGGCCCGTTTACGGTGAAATCACCGGTCCTGTCGTGATGATCGGCTTCGGCTCGATCGGGCGGGGAACGCTGCCGCTGATCGAGCGCCATTTCAAGTTCGACAAGTCGCGCATGACGGTCGTCGACCCGCGCGACACCGACCGCAAGCTGCTCGACGAGCGCGGCATCGCCTTCGTCCACGAAGCGGTGACCGAGAAGAATTACAAGAAGCTGCTCACCCCGCTTCTGACCAATGGCGGCGGCCAGGGCTTTTGCGTGAACCTGTCGGTCGACACCGGTTCGGTCGACCTGATGAGATTGTGCCGCAAGCTCGGCGTGCTCTACATCGACACCGTCGTCGAGCCGTGGCTCGGCTTCTATTTCGACGCCGAGGCCGACAATGCCAGCCGCACCAACTACGCGCTGCGCGAGGCGATGATCAAGGAAAAGCACGACAAGCCGGGCGGCGCGACGGCGGTTTCCACCTGCGGCGCCAATCCCGGCATGGTCTCGTGGTTCGTCAAGAAGGCGCTGGTCAACCTCGCCACCGATCTTGGTCTCGAGTTTTCGGAGCCCGCGCAGGAAGACCGCGAGGCCTGGGCCAGGCTGATGAAGAAGGCCGGCGTCAAGGGAATCCACATCGCCGAGCGCGACACCCAGCGCACCAAGAAGCCGAAGCCGATGAACGTGTTCTGGAACACCTGGTCGGTCGAAGGCTTCATTTCGGAAGGCCTGCAGCCGGCCGAGCTGGGCTGGGGCACGCACGAAAACTGGATGCCCAAGAACGGCAAGAAGCACAAGCACGGCTCCAAGGCGGCGATCTATCTGGAACAGCCGGGCGCCAACACGCGCGTGCGCAGTTGGTGCCCGACGCCGGGCGCGCAATACGGCCTGCTGGTGACGCATAACGAGGCGATCTCGATCGCCGACTTCTTCACCGTGCGTTCCAAAAAGGGCAAGGTTCAATACCGTCCGACCTGCCACTACGCCTACCATCCCTGCAACGACGCCCTGCTGTCGCTGGACGAGATGTTCGGCGCCGCCGGCAAGCCGCAGCCGGTTCACCACGTGCTCGACGAGAACGAGCTGGTCGACGGTGTCGACGAGCTTGGCGTGCTGCTCTACGGCCACGACAAGAACGCCTACTGGTACGGCTCGCAGCTTTCTCTGGCCGAAGCGCGCAAGCTCGCTCCCTACCAGAACGCCACCGGCCTCCAGGTCAGCTCGGCGGTGCTCGCCGGCATGGTCTGGGCGCTGGAGAACCCGGCGGCCGGCATCGTGGAAGCCGACGAGATGGACTACCGGCGCTGCCTCGAGGTGCAGTCGCCTTATCTCGGGCCGGTCAGGGGCTACTACACCGACTGGACGCCGCTGGACAACCGCCCTGGCCTCTTCCCGGAGGATCTGGACAAGGACGACCCGTGGCAGTTCCGCAACATTCTGGTCCGATAGCGCTGGGACTGACCAGCGCCAGCGCCTTGCAATCGCCCGGAAATCGGGCGATTGAGTATCGGCGGACTGAGGAGAGGATTTTCAGAATGACCATTGCGCGCAAACTGCTTTCGGCAGGCGCCGCGGCAAGCCTTCTGGCTGCGGCCGCCTGCACAACCACCGGTCCCTCGGAACCCCCGCCCATGGCGGCCCCCAAGGGTGTAGAGGGCAACTGGATCGACGCCAAGGGCACCGGCCTGTCGACCTTCGCGGCCGGCAAGTTCACCACCGTCGCCACCGACACCGGCCAGAAGCTGTCCGAAGGCAGCTACACCATGACCGGAGCGACCTCGGTCGAGATTCATGGGACCTCGCTGATCCGCCAGACGCCGGTCAGCTTCAACTGCCTGATGGTCTCCACCAGCCAGCTCAATTGCACCAGCGCCAGCGGCCAGAATTTCGTGCTGACGCGCCGGGCCTGAGGGCCGCAGATCTTCACCTGACAAGGACGGCGGCGCAAGCCGCCGTCCTTTTTTCGCCGGCGAACATCTCCCTGATTTGGGCTTGCGTCGGCCGGAACCCGATGTGAACATGGCCGGGGCTGACTGTAATTTTCCAGTCAAGCGAAGGCATTAAGCACCTTCGAGGTCAGCTCATCCGGGAGACGAAGATGAAGAAGATCGCCGCCATTCTAGCCCTGTCCGCCTCCGCGCTTGGCCTGTCGGCCGGCGTATCTTTTGCCGACTACACGCTGAACATCCTGCATTTCAATGATTGGCACAGCCGCATCGAAGGCAACAACAAATACGAGTCCACCTGCTCGGCCGACGAGGAGACCAAGGGCGAATGCATCGGCGGCGCCGGCAGGCTGATCACCGCGATCGTTGAGGAGCGCAAGAAGCTCGAAGGCCAGAACGTGCTGCTGCTCAATGCCGGCGACAGCTTCCAGGGATCGCTGTTCTACACCACTTACAAGGGCGCCGTTGAGGAGGAATTCCTCAACCAGATGAAGCCCGACGCGGTGACGCTCGGCAACCACGAATTCGACGATGGCGAGACAGCACTTGTGCCTTACCTCGACAAGGCGAAATTCCCGGTCATCAGCGCCAATGTCGTGCCCAACGACAAGTCCGGCGCGGCGGGCAAGATCAAGCCGTCGATCGTGGTCGAGGTCGGCGGCCAGAAGATCGGCATCGTCGGCGCGGTCACCAACGACACGCCGGAACTCGCCTCGCCCGGCCCGAACATCGCCATCGCCGACGACGTCAAGTCGATCACGGCTGAGGTCGAAAAGCTCAAGGCTCAAGGCATCAACAAGATCATCGCGGTGACCCATATCGGCTACAACCGCGAACGCGACGTGATCGCCAAGATTCCGGGCATCGACGTGGTGGTCGGCGGTCACAGCCATACCCTTCTGTCCAACACCGATCCGAAGGCGGCAGGGCCTTATCCGACGATGGTCGACAATCCGGACGGCTACAAGGTGCCGGTTGTCCAGGCGGCGTCCTACTCGAAATATCTCGGCGAGTTCAAGGTGGTGTTCGACGACAACGGCATCGTCAAGGAAGCGAGCGGCGCTCCGATCTACCTCGACAAGTCGATCACGCCTGATCCAGCCGTGCTTGCCCGCATCAAGGAACTCGGCGCGCCGATCGAGGCGCTGAAGAACAAGCAGGTGGCGGAGACCACCAAGGCGATCGACGGCAGCCGCGAGAATTGCCGCGCGCGCGAATGCGAGATGGGCGACCTCGTCTCCGACGCCATCCTCGACCGCGTTAAGGGCCAGGGCGTCGAAATCGCCATCTCGAACGGCGGCGGCCTGCGCGCTTCCATCGACCAGGGCACGGTGACCATGGGCGAGGTGCTGACCGTGCTGCCGTTCCAGAACACGCTGGCGACCTTCAAGATCTCGGGCAAGGACCTTGTCGCGGGCCTCGAAAACGGCCTCAGCCAGATCGAGGACGGTGCCGGCCGCTTCCCGCAGGTCGCCGGCCTCAGATACGCCTTCGACAAGTCGGTCGCGCCCAATGCCGGCCGCGTCAAATCGGTCGAGGTGATGGAGAACGGCGCCTGGACGCCGATCAGCCCGGACAAGCAGTATCTCATCGCCACCAACAACTATGTCCGCCAGGGTGGCGATGGCTACAAGGTCTTCGCCGACAAGGCCACGGATGCCTATGATTACGGTCCCGGCCTCGAACAGGTGGTGGCCGATTATCTGGGCGCGCACGGACCCTATACGCCCAAGCTCGACGGCCGCATCACCGAGATGGCGGCGACGACGGCGGCAGCGGAGCCTGCCAAGCCTGCGGAACCGGCGAAGCCTGCCGAGAACGCTCCCGCCGCCACCCAGGCGCCGGCGACCGAGGCAGCCAAACCGGCAGAGACCGCACCGGCGAACAGTGAGCCAGCAATGCCCGCTTTGCCTTCCGGCTCCAGCGACATCGCCGGCACGCCGCCGGCCGTTCCGGCCGAAACCGCGCCAGCGGCGCCGGCTGCGGAACCGGCAAAGCCTGCCGAGACCGCTCCCGCGACCCCTGCCGCCGAACCGGCGCAAGCAACACCGGCGGAAGCAAAGCCCGCTGAGACCAGCCACGTTATCGCCGCCGGCGATACCTATTGGGACCTGGCCAAGAAAGCCTATGGCGACGCCACCAAATGGAAGCTCATCTCCGAGGCCAACAAAGACTACAGGCCGCGTCGCCTGCCGCTCGGCGCGACGCTGACCATTCCGCCGGCGGCGAAATAATCGACCATCCGGAATCATAACACCCGCCCGGTTGCCCGGGCCGGTGTTCCTTTTTCAGCCCGTAACACGATAAGGTGCGGCCAGACGCAGCATTGAAACCCGGCGGAGCATCGCTAGTTTCGCGGCGCGCCACCGGAGATTGTTGATGACGCCTACTAGTCCCACCGACGCCAATGCCGCCAAGGCGATCGGTCCGCTGCCCGCCGGCCACCCGCCCGTGAAACAGGGTAAAGTCGGCGTCATGCTGATCAATCTCGGCACACCGGACGGAATCGAGTTCGCGCCGATGTGGCGATATCTCAGGGAATTCCTCTCCGATCCTCGCGTCATCGAGCTCAACAAGGCGATCTGGTATCCGATCCTTTACGGACTGGTGCTCACCACCCGGCCGAAAAAATCAGGAGCCAACTACGCCAGGATATGGAACAGGGAAAAGAACGAGTCGCCTCTGCGCACCTTCACCCGGTCGCAGGCAGAGAAGCTCGCCGGTGCCCTCGCCGATCACTCGAACGTCGTGGTCGATTGGGCGATGCGCTACGGCAATCCTTCGACGGCAAGCGTCGTTCAAAGACTGGTCGAGCAGGGCTGCGACCGCATCCTGTCCTTCCCGGTATATCCGCAATATTCGGCGACGACGACGGCGACCGCGAATGACCAGTTGTTCCGCGCGCTGATGAAGATCAGGAACGCGCCGGCGATCCGCAGCGTGCCGCCCTACTACGACGAGCCGGTCTATATCGAGGCGCTTGCCCGTTCGATCGAACAGCATATGGCGGTGCTCGATTTCGTGCCGGAGGTGGTGATTGCCTCCTACCACGGAATCCCCAAGCCATATTTCGAGAAGGGCGATCCCTATCATTGCCATTGCCTGAAGACGACGAGGCTACTGAGGGAGAGGCTGGGCTGGGACGAGAAGAAGCTCATCACCACCTTCCAGTCCCGTTTCGGCGCGCAGGAATGGCTGCAGCCTTACACCGACGTTACCGTCGAGAAACTGGCCAGGGAAGGCGTGAAATCGATCGCCATCGTCAATCCCGGCTTTTCCGTCGACTGCATCGAGACGCTGGACGAAATCGGCCGCGAGGCGTCCGAGACCTTCCACCACGCCGGCGGCAAGAACTTCGCTCACATCCCTTGCCTTAACGACAGCGTCGAAGGCATGGCGGTGATCGAAGCGATGGTGCGGCGCGAACTCTCCGGCTGGGTGTGACACCGGAACAACACGCGCTCCGGGGCGTTGAGCGGCACCTTCCGGAGAATTCGATGCCCCGCAAACTCGACCTCAGAACTGGCCGGCCCGTCTGGTCGGCCTATCGCGCGCCTGCCGTGCGGACCTCGGCGCTGACCCGGGACGCCAAGACCGATGTGCTGATCATCGGCATGGGCATCAGCGGCGCCATGATGGCCGAGGCGCTGACGGCGGACGGTCATCAGGTGATCTGCATCGACCGTCGCGGGCCGCTGAAGGGCTCGACCGCGGCAACCACGGCGCTGGTACAGTTCGAAATCGACCAGCCGCTTTCAACCCTCTCGAATATGATTGGCAAGACCAAGGCGCAGCAGGCCTGGCGCCGCTCGCGGCTCGCCGTTTCCAATCTGGCCGGGCGTATAGAGGATCTCGCAATCGACTGTCGCCTGCGCCGCACCCAGTCGCTTTATCTAGCCGGCAGCGTGCTCGGGCCATCGGAACTGCACGATGAAGCCGACGCTCGGCGGCAGGCCGGCATTGCAGCCACGTATCTGACGCCCCAGCCGCTGGAGGAGACTTTCGGCATCGATCGCGGCGGCGCCATCCTCAGCCATGGCAACATCGCTCTCGACCCGCGCAAGCTGACAGCCGGCTTGCTGCTCAAGGCGCTGGAGCGCAAGGCACGCCTCCATGCACCCGTCGAGGCGACGACGATAGAGGACAGTGCCGACGAGGTGGTCGTGACGACAAAGGACGGCCCGACCGTCACGGCACAGCATGTTGTGCTGGCCACCGGCTATGAACTGGTTGACGTCGTGCCGGCAGCCGCCCACCAGATCATCTCGACCTGGGCGATCGCGACACGCCCGCAACCGCGAAAACTCTGGCCGGGTCCAGCGTTTATCTGGGAGGCGTCAGACCCGTATCTCTACATCCGCGCGACGCACGACGGCAGAGTCATCTGCGGTGGCGAGGACGAGGATTTTGTCGACGAGACGCGGCGCGACGAGCTGATCACTGCCAAGAGTGCCCGCATCGCCGACAAGCTGCGTCGGCTGTTTCCGCATCTCGATGTCAGGCCTGAATTCGCCTGGACGGGCTCCTTCGGCACAACAAGCACCGGCCTGCCCTATATCGGCGCCATCCCCGGGCGTCCGCGCATCCACGCGGTCATGGGCTACGGCGGCAACGGCATCACCTTCTCGCGCATCGCGTCCGAAATTATTCCGGCTTCGATCAAAGGGATGACTGACACGGATGCGGAGCTGTTCGCCTTCAACCGGTGAGTGCAGGCCCGCAAACAATCGATCATCAACTGATTGTAACGCTCCTGAAACACACTTAAGTCTTTGGTGAGGTCGGCCGCGCGGGAATGGCTCTCGCGGCCCGCTTCTGAGGGAGAGCCAAATGGATTTTAGCGGTTTCGATATTGCCGTCATTGTTCTTGTCGCGCTTGTCGTGCTGGTGCTGTTCAAAGGTATCAAGACAGTTCCGCAAGGCTACAATTATACCGTTGAACGATTTGGCCGTTACACCAGGACGCTGAGCCCAGGTCTCAACATCATCACGCCCTTCGTCGATCGTATCGGCGCCAAGATGAACATGATGGAGCAGGTGCTCGACGTTCCAAGCCAGGAGATCATCACCCGCGATAACGCCATTGTTGGCGTCGACGGCATCGCCTTCTTCCAGATCCTCAACGCGGCGCAGGCTGCCTACCAGGTTTCCGGCCTGCAGAACGCGATTCTCAACCTGACGATGACCAACATCCGTACCGTCATGGGTTCGATGGACCTTGATGAGCTGCTCTCCAACCGCGACGCGATCAACGAGCGCCTCCTGCGAGTCGTCGACGAAGCCGCGCACCCCTGGGGCATCAAGATCACCCGCGTCGAGATAAAGGACATCAACCCGCCGGCCAATCTCATCGAATCGATGGGGCGGCAGATGACCGCCGAACGCAACAAGCGCGCGCAGATCCTTGCCGCCGAGGGTCTCAAGCAATCTCAAATCCTGGAAGCCGAAGGCCGCAAGGAAGCCGCGTTCCGCGATGCCGAAGCGCGCGAACGCTCGGCCGAGGCAGAAGCCCGCGCCACGCAGGTCGTCTCGGAAGCCATTGCCAAAGGCGACGTCCAGGCGCTGAACTATTTCGTCGCCCAGAAATACACCGAGGCGCTGACAAGGATCGGTTCTGCCACCAACAGCAAGGTCGTGCTGATGCCTCTGGAGGCCTCATCTCTGATCGGCACACTCGGAGGCATCGGCGAGATTGCCAAGGAGGTCTTTCGTAGCGAGGGCTCGAACGGTGCTCAGCGGCAGGCGGCGCGCCCGCCAATCGTTCGTCCGACCGAAAATTGAGATCATAGGGACTTTCTCCCATGATTGACCGTATCATTTCCGAGCTCGGCCCATGGAACTGGATGGTCCTGGGCTTCATCCTCCTCGTCATGGAGATCATCGCGCCGGGCGTCTTCATGCTGTGGATCGGCATCGCCGCCCTGATCATCGGCGCTGTGTCCCTGCTGATCTGGGACGCAAGCTTCTGGACCTGGCAGATCCAGGTTCTTGCCTTCCTCATGCTCTCGTTGGTGTCGGCTTATGTCGGCAAGAAACTGGTCGGCGGACGGCATGACCCCACGGATCAGCCTCTTCTCAACCGCCGCGGCGAACAGATGATCGGCAAGATGGCAACTCTTTCGGAGCCGATCAAGAATGGTCGCGGCCGCATCAAGCTCGGCGACACGCTCTGGCGAGTATCGGGTCCCGACCTGCCGGTCGGCACGCAGGTGCGGGTGACCGGGGCGGCCGATACCGATCTGGAGCTGACGGTCGAGGCGGTCTGAGTCTTCTCAGGCGGCGCCGATGCGCAGCAGGTCGTGCAGATGCACCAGCCCGACCGGGCGTCCGCCCTCGACGACCATCAGGCTGGTGATGGCGGAGGTGTTGATGGTCTGCAGCGCCGTCGCCACAAGCGTGTCCGGGCTTGCGGTCTTCGGCTTTCCCGTCATCACCTGATCGACGCTCATGGAAAGCAGGTCGCTGGCGATGTGGCGGCGGATATCGCCGTCGGTGATGATGCCGACCAGCGCGCCGTCGGCGCCGGTGATCGCCACGCAGCCGAAGCCCTTGCGCGACAATTCCAGGATCGCCTCCTGCATGCCGGTGCCCGACGGCACCAGCGGCAGCCTTTCGCCCACATGCATGATCTCGCGCAATTGCATCAGGTTGGCGCCGAGCTGGCCGCCCGGATGGAAGGTGCGGAAATGGTCCGGCGTGAAACCGCGTGCCTCGAGCAGCGCGATGGCCAGCGCATCGCCCATGACGAGCTGCAGCAAGGCGGACGTCGTGGGCGCCAGCCCATGCGGACAGGCCTCAGGCACGGCCGGCAAGAGCAGCACGACGTCGGCGGCGCGCGCCAGCGCCGAGTTCTCGCCCGAGGTGATGGCGATCAGTGGGATGGAAAAGCGCCTGGAATAGGCGACGATGCCCATCAATTCCTTGCTCTCGCCCGACCAGGACATGGCGATAATGGCATCATCCCGGGCGATCATGCCGAGATCGCCGTGATTGGCCTCGGCCGGATGGACGAAAAAGGCGGACGTGCCGGTCGAGGCAAGCGTGGCGGCTATCTTGGAACCGATATGGCCGCTCTTGCCGACGCCAGTGACGATGACGCGGCCGTCGATCCGCGAAATCAGGTCGATGGCGGCCGCAAAAGGCGCCGCCAACCCGTTCTCGAGCGCGGCGGCCAGCGCCGCCACACCGGCCTGCTCCGTCGCCACCGTTCTCAGCGCCGATTCGATCGCAGCCTGCCTGTCCGGCTGCCTTCGTTCTGGGGACCCCGCATGCATGGCGCAAGCGATTAGCGCTTTGCCGCGCCCCTGTCCAACAGAATTGCCCTGGGCCTGCCGATCGGGTTGCTGCAAGGCGGCTCTCTCAACCCTCCGTTAACCATCCGCATTTACGGTTCGGTAAGTATGGCGCAACCGCGCCGCGCAAGCAGTGGTGACGATGTCCGGGGGCCAGCCTGAAACGAAGATCGGTCGAAAGTGCATTGCCGTCGCGGCGCTGCTGCTGACGGCAAGCGCGCTCAGCTTGCTGCGCCCGGCGCCGGCGTTTTCCCAGGAAACCGAACTGCGTGGCGAGGTTTCCGAATCGGCCATACTCGCCGACCAGCAGCGCAAGGCCAGGCAGTTGCGGGCGCAGGGGTCGCAGGGTCAGAATGCGCCCGCGGTCGCGGCCGCTCAGGACACCGCATCGACGACCTATCAGCCGGCAAGCCCCGGCGCCGTTCCTGATGACAACCAGGCGGCGGGTGCGTCGGACAGCATCTTCGACCAGCCACAGGCAACCGACGATCCGTTGGCCGCCACGACGACGCCGGTAAAACCGCGCCGGCCCTCGACGGCGAAGCAGCGCGCTCAAGACACCAAGGCCGGCACCAAGGCCGCCGACAAGAAGAAGGCCAGGAAGAAGGCTGGCGAGGCGACGGACAACACGACCACGGCTTCCACCGCCGGCACAGGCAGCCAGGCCGAGGGCGCCGCCATTGATGACAATGACGGCAGCAACCGCCGCGCGGTCACCGTCGACAGCGTCGACAGGCAGAAGCTCGACCCCGGCGCGGAGCGCACGGCGTCCATCGAAGGCCGGAAGGTCAAGCCGGAGGACGATCCCTTCGCCGCTCCCGGCGTGAAGGTCGGCACCTTTCTCTTCCGGCCGTCGCTCGAGCAGGGATTCACCGCGACGTCCAACGCCGATTCCAGCAGCACCGGCAAATCGGCCGTCCTGTCCGAGACGGCGCTGCGTTTCACGGCGACCTCCGACTGGCGCGACAATTCGGCTTTGATCACCGGCTACGGCCTGTTCCGCAACACCGTTTCCGGCGAGAAGATCAACGATGCGCAGGGCCGCATCGACGGCCAGCTCAACGTCGATCTCGACAACGAGCTGCGCGCCATCGCCAAGCTTGGCTACGAGGCGGCGCCCGAATCGGCCTCCTCGCCGGACGCGATCGCCGGTGTCACCCAACAGCCGCTGCGCCAGACCGTGGACGGCAGCCTCGGCATCGAAAAAAGCGTCGGCAAGATGCGCTATGCGCTGACCGGCGCGGTCAGCCATGATTTCTACGGCGATGCCGAGCTCTCCAACGGCACCACCGTGTCGCAGAAGGATCGCGATTCCACGCTCTACACCGCGACCTTGCGAACCGGTTACCAGATTTCGCCCGCGCTGACACCCTTCACGGAGGTCGAGGCCGGGCGGCGCGTCTATGACCTGCGCACCGACACCGATGGCTTCCAGCGATCCTCGACCAGGCTTGGCGCGCGCGCCGGCCTGGAGCTCGACATGGGCGAGAAGCTGTCCGGCGAATTTTCCGTCGGCTGGCTGCGCGAAGCGATCGACGACAGCCGCCTGCCGGCGGTGGCCGGCCCGAGCATCAATGCCGACCTCAAATGGTCGCCCGAACGCGGCACCACCATCGGGCTCACCGGAAAAACCGAAGTGGAGACCACCACGACGGCCGGCGAGAGCGGCGATATCCTCTACTCCGGCCGTCTGACCGGCGAGCGCCAGATCCGCGCCAACCTGACGGCGAACTCGGCGCTTGGCCTCGATTGGCGCGACTACACCGGCTCCGACGGCCACGATCTGATCCTGAGCGCCGAGGCTGGACTGACATGGTGGCTCAATCGCTATGCCGGGATTACCACCCGCGTCAGGACCGAGAAGCTGACCAGCAACCTGCTCGGCCGCGACTAAACGGCCAACAGCGTCTATCTCGGCTTGAAGGTCCAGCGATAACAGCCTCGCCGACCTCGAAGGCTAGAGCGCCGCGCCGCGGCG
>RXJA01000500.1 GCA_003963455.1 Hyphomicrobiales bacterium | reverse complement strand
CTGCGCCGCTTCGCCGAGGACGGCCGCAACCCGATCGTCATGGCCGGCTTTGCCTGGGAGGACGCCCTGAAAGCGGTCGCGAAGGATTATCCCGACCTGAATTTCGCCATCATCGACGACGCTGTCGACATGCCCAATGTCCGCTCGCTGGTCTTCAAGGAGAACGAAGGCTCCTATCTCGTCGGCATCCTTGCGGCGATGGCGTCGAAGTCCAAGAAAGTCGGCTTCATCGGCGGCATGGACATCCCGCTGATCCGCAAGTTCGAATGCGGCTATGTCGGCGGCGCCAAGTCGGCCGGCGCCACCGATGTCATCCAGAACATGACCGGCGACACGCCGGCCGCCTGGAACGACCCGGCCAAGGGCGGCGAGATCGCCAAGACGCAGATCGACCAGGGCGCCGACGTGGTCTACGCGGCTGCCGGCGGCACCGGCGTCGGCGTGTTGCAGGCGGCGGCGGATGCCGGCAAGCTCGGCATCGGCGTCGATTCCAACCAGAACGGCCTGCAGCCCGGCAAGGTGCTGACCTCGATGATGAAGCGCGTCGACGTCGCCGTCTACAACGCCTTCATGGATGGGAAGAACGGCACCTTCAAGGGCGGCCTCCAGAATCTCGGCCTCAAGGAAGGCGGCGTCGACTACGCCATGGACGACAACAACAAGGCGCTGGTCACCGACGAGATGAAGGCCGCGGTCGAAAAGGCCAAGGCTGACATCATTTCGGGCAAGGTCCAGGTGCATGACTATACCGTCGACAATGCCTGCCCCTATTGATTGGGCCTGCCCGTCCTGATCGGCAGCCGAGTTTAGGTTTTGACCGCCGGGCGAATGCCCGGCGGTTTCGTTTTGGAGACGGGACGATGCGGCCGACGATCGAAGCCATGGCTGAAGGCGACGTCGAGGTGATCGCGCGGCTTCGCCTGGAGGCCTTCTTCGAAGGCACCGGCCGGACACTCGAAGAGGACATGGCCGGGCTGCGCGGATTGATCGCCCGCGATGGGTTCGAGGCGGCCTTCGTCGCTCGCGACAGGGGCCAGCCTGTCGGGAGCTGCCTGCTCGTCCGCGACGAGATCGACTCGCCGCACGATCTGACGCCATGGCTGGCCGGGCTGATCGTGGAGGAAGCGCATCGAGGCGGCGGCATCGGCACGGCGCTGGTCCGGACCGTCGAGGCGCATGCCGCGTCGGCCGGTGTCGGCACGCTCTATCTCTACACATGGCAAGCGCGCGGATTCTACGAAGCGCTTGGCTGGTCGGCAGTCGGGACTTTCGAGCAGGATGGCGGCCCGATGCTTCTGATGTCGCGTGATCTATAGCGTGCCGACGACATATCCGAGCGCGAACGCTGTCAGCAGGGCAAGCGCAATGACGAAACCAAGCCTGCCGCCAAGCGAATGCAGGCCGACCCCGTAGGGCTTGCGCTCGAGCCGGTGGATCATCGCCGGCGGCGGTTCAGATTCGGGAGGGGCAAGGCCGGCGAGCCGCGCCTGCATCTGGGGTAGTTCGGCAAGGCGTTGCGTGACCAGTTCCCAGCGGTTGCCGTCTCCTCCAGGCGCCGCGGGATCAAGCGCGCGCAAGCGCTCCGCGAACCGCAGCACCGTGTCGCGAAAGGCGGGATCGATCTCGAGGTCGCGCTCGGCGCGGGCGCGTTCCCTGTCGTTCATCAGGCCAAAGACATAGTCGCCGGCCCGGGCGACGCGGTCGCTTTCACTGGACATGGCCGTCTTTTCCCATGCTCTCACCAGTGCGGCGGCTTGGTCACCGGCACGTCGGGGGCGGTCTGCTCCTCCAACTCCAGGAACCGGTCGGTCAGGGCGGCGAGCTTGCGCTCCATGCGCTCGATCACCTTCCACTGCTCGGCGATCTGGCCGGACAGTTCCTCGATTGTCTTTTCCTGCTCGGCGGCGCGGATTTCCAGCGTCGTCAGCCGATCATCAGGCAAGGCCATGCAAACCAACCCTTGCGAATATGAAGCCCCTACCCAGGCGGATATTCCTGGGATGCCCCACAAACATCTGCCTATGCTCTGTTGGTTCTCGCAGGTTCTGATCGCAAAACCGTGGGACACTTTTGCGGACCCTGCCCAGGTTCGAAATTGACAAGGGCGCGGGGATTTGTCGAGAGTGAAAGGCCGATTGGCACGGGCTGGGCATCATGCTAGGCATTTTGACCAAGCGATAAAAAAACTGAGTGGGACAGGCTGCATGGCGCAAGCCGCAATCGAGCTCGTAGGCATCAACAAGAGCTTTGGCGCGGTGCGCGCCAACCGCGACATCAACCTGGAAGTCGCGCGCGGCACCATCCACGGCATCGTTGGCGAGAACGGCGCCGGCAAGTCGACGCTGATGTCGATCCTTTACGGCTTCTACCAGGCCGACAGCGGCGAGATCCGCGTCGGCGGCAAGCCTGCGTCGATCCACACCTCGAACGACGCCATCGCGCTCGGTATCGGCATGGTGCACCAGCATTTCATGCTGGTCGACAATTTCACCGTGCTGGAGAACATCATACTGGGGGCCGAGAACGATGCGCTGCTGAAGAGCAGCATCGCCAAGGCGCGCTCGGAGCTCGACCGGCTGGAGCGCGAATACGGCCTGGAGGTCGATCCCGACGCCATCATCGAGGAACTGCCGGTCGGCCTGCAGCAGCGCGTCGAAATCCTCAAGGCGCTCTATCGCGGCGCCGAGATCCTGATCCTCGACGAGCCGACGGGCGTTTTGACGCCGGCCGAGGCGGATCACCTTTTCCGCATCCTCAAGCAATTGAAGGAGCAGGGCAAAACGATCGTGCTCATCACGCACAAGCTGCGCGAGATCATGGCGATCACCGACACGGTTTCGGTGATGCGCCAGGGCACGATGGTGGCGACCCGGGTGACGAAGGAAACCACGGTCGGCGAACTGGCCGAGCTGATGGTCGGCCGGCGCGTTCTCCTGCGGGTCGAGAAGGGCCAATCGGAAGCCGGCGCGGTGAAACTCTCGGTCAAGAACCTGACGGTGAAGGACCAGCGCGGCGTCACCATGGTCGACAACGTCTCCTTCGACGTGCGGGGCGGCGAGATCGTCGGCATCGCCGGCGTCGCTGGCAATGGCCAGTCCGAGCTGCTGGAGGCGATCTCCGGCATCCGGCATGCGGTTTCCGGCGAGGTGATGCTCGACGGCAAGCCGATCGATCTCACCGGCAAGGCCGATCCCGGCGAGTTGCGCGACCGCGGGCTCGCCCACGTGCCCGAGGACCGCCACCATGTCGGGCTGGTGCTCGCCTTCGAGGAGAACGAGAATTCGATCCTCGGCTACCATGACGACGAGCGCTATTTGAAGGGGCCGTTCCTCGACATCGATGCCATCATGGCAGACGCCAAGGACAAGATCGAGAAATACGACATCCGCCCCGCCAATCCGCGTCTCAAGACAGCCAATTTCTCCGGCGGCAACCAGCAGAAGATCGTGTTGGCGCGCGAGATGGAACAGGACCCCGGCGTGCTGATCGTCGGCCAGCCGACGCGAGGCGTCGATGTCGGCGCCATCGAATTCATCCACAAGCGGCTGATCGCCATGCGCGACCAGGGCAAGGCGGTGCTGGTGGTCTCGGTCGAGCTCGACGAGATCCGCTCGCTTTCCGACCGCATCCTGGTGATGTTCGCCGGCCGTGTCGTCGGCGAGCGCGGCCCGGACGCGACCGAAGGCGAGCTTGGCCTGCTGATGGCCGGCGTCGAGCACCAGGAGGCCGCGCAATGAGCACGCCTTACGCCAAGCTGCCGGCCTGGGCCGATTATGGGTTGATCCCGCTGATCAACCTGTCGGTCGCCTTCATCGTCGCCGGCTTCGTCGTCATGCTGGTCGGCGAAAATCCTTTCCGCGCCGCAGTCATCCTGGTCGAGGGCGCCTTCGGCAAGGGCACGGGCATCGCGTTCACCCTGTTCTATGCCACGACCTTCATCTTCACCGGACTGTCGGTGGCGGTGGCGGCGCATTGCAGCCTGTTCAACATCGGCACCGAGGGCCAGGCCTATATAGGCGGCCTCGGCATCGCGCTCATTTGCCTGAGCTTCGACAGCGTACTGCCCTGGTGGGCGATCTTTCCTATGGCGATCGTGGCCGCGGCGGCGTTCGGCGCTCTCTGGGGCCTGATCCCGGCCTATCTGCAGGCCAAGCGCGGCTCGCACATCGTCATCACCACCATCATGTTCAACTTCATCGCCGCATCGACGATGGTCTATCTGCTTGTCGGTCCGTTGAAGCCGGCCGGCTCGCAGGCGCCACAGACGCGCAATTTCCTTGCCGGCGCGGAACTGCCGAAGCTCAACTGGGTGATCGAATTGTTCGGCGCGAAGATCCGCTCGGCGCCCCTCAACATCTGCTTCCTGCTGGCGTTGGTCATGGCGTTCCTGGTCTGGCTTCTGATCTGGCGCACCAGGCTCGGCTATGAGATGCGCACCTATGGCCACAGCCCGAAGGCGGCGCGCTACGCCGGCATCTCGGAAACCCGCATCATCATCACCGCGATGATGATCTCCGGGGCATTGGCCGGCATGATGGCGCTCAATCCGGTGATGGGCGACCAGCACAATGTCGCGATCGATTTCGTTTCCGGCGCCGGCTATGTCGGCATCGCGGTGGCGCTGATGGGCCGGCTGCACCCGGTCGGCATCGTGCTGGCGGCCATCCTGTTCGGCATGCTCTACCAGGGCGGCGCCGAGCTTGCCTTCGAGATGCCGGCGATCAGCCGCGACATGATCGTCATCATCCAGGGCCTGGTCATCCTCTTCGCCGGCGCGCTGGAACATATGTTCAGGCCTTACATCCAGGCGCTTTTCGCCTCGGTCAGTCCGAAGTCGGTCGGCATGCAGGCGGTCAAGGGGACGGGGGCCTGAGATGGACATTTTCAACGCGATCATCCAGGTGCTGGACTCGACCATCCGCCTTTCGGTGCCGCTGCTGCTCGCCTGCCTGGCGGGCCTTTATTCGGAACGGGCAGGCATCTTCGACATCGGGCTTGAAGGCAAGATGCTGGTCGGCGCCTTTGCCGGCGCTTCCGCCGCCGCCGTCTTCCATTCGGCGCTGATCGGTCTCGGCACGGCGGTGCTGATCTCGGTCGCTTTCGCCCTGGTGCACGGCTTCGCCTCGATCACGCATCGCGGCAACCAGATCGTGTCCGGGGTGGCGATCAATTTCATCGCCGCCGGATCGACCATCATCCTCGGCCAGGCCTGGTTCCAGCAGGGCGGGCGCACGCCGGCGCTGCAGCCGGGCGAACGCTTCGAAGCGATCATCTGGCCCGGCGCCGATGCGATCAGGGACGTGCCGATCATCGGCCCGATCTACGCCGAACTGATCTCAGGGCATTCGATCCTGGTCTATTTCGCCTTTGCCATGGTGCCGTTCACCTGGTGGGTGCTGTTTCGCACCCGCTTCGGGCTCAGGATGCGCGCGGTCGGCGAGAACCCGGCCGCCGTCGACACCGCCGGCATCTCGGTCGCGTGGCTGCGCTATCGCGCGCTGATCTGCACCGGTATCCTGACCGGTGTCGCTGGCGCCTATCTGTCGATGGTGCAGAATGGCGGCTTCGTGAAGGACATGACGGCGGGCAAGGGCTATATCGCGCTGGCAGCGCTGATCTTCGCGAAGTGGAAGCCGGTCAACGCCATGTTCGCCTGCCTTCTGTTCGGCTTTCTCGACGCGGCTTCGATCCGCCTGCAGGGCTCGCCGCTTCCTGTCGTCGGCAAGGTGCCGGCGCAATTCATGCAGGCGCTGCCTTATGTGCTGACCGTCATCCTGTTGGCGGGCTTCATCGGCAAGGCCATTCCGCCGCGCGCCGGCGGCGTACCCTATGTCAAGGAACGCTGATGTCGGGGGAACGCTGAGGCGATGTTTCCGTCCGGCGGCGGCCGGCATTTGAACACCATCGCGGGAGAGAAGAACCGGATGTCGCATGATCTGTTCGAGGCGGCGAAGACGGCGATGGCCAAGGCCTACGCGCCCTATTCGAAATTCCCGGTAGGTGCGGCTCTTCGCACCGAGGACGGGCGCGTCTTCGCCGGCGCCAATGTCGAGGTGGCGTCCTATCCGGAAGGCTGGTGCGCCGAGACGACCGCGCTCGGCCACTATATCATGGGCGGCGGCGGCAGGATCGTGGAGATCGCGGTGATTGCCGAACGGATGGCCAAATGCTCGCCCTGCGGCGGCTGCCGGCAGCGGCTTGCGGAATTCTGCCAGCCGGACACGAAGCTCTATCTGTGCGACAACACCGGCGTGGCCGAGACCGTGACCATGGGCGACATGCTGCCCTACGGCTTCAGGGGCGATATCTTGAAATGATGGAAGCGCTGGATCATCTGGTCGAGAAGCTGGACGGGCTGGCGCCCACGGCCGCGCTCGTGTTGGGGTCGGGCCTCGGCGGACTGGTCGACCAGGTCAAGGATGCCAGGCGCATCTCCTATGCCGAATTGCCGGGCTTCCCCCGCAGCGGTGTTTCCGGCCATGCCGGCGAGGTGGTTGCCGGGCATTTCGCCGGCACGCCCGTTCTGATGCTCTCCGGCCGCGCGCATTATTATGAGCATGGCAACGCCGCCGCGATGCGCCCGGCGCTGGAGGTGCTTGCCGGCATCGGCATCTCGCATCTCATCCTCACCAATGCCGCCGGCTCGGTCGATCCGGAAATGGGGCCGGGCTCGGTGATGCTGATCACAGACCACATCAATTTCTCCGGTTCCAACCCGCTGATCGGCGAGCCGAGCGACCGCCGCTTCGTCGGCCTCACCGAGGCATACGATGCCGGCCTTCGCGGCGCGATCGAGAAGGCGGCCAAGGCAACGGCGACTGCGCTGCACAAAGGCGTCTATATGTGGTTCTCCGGACCCTGCTTCGAGACGCCGGCCGAAATCCGCATGGCGCGCATCATGGGCGCCAACGCGGTCGGCATGTCGACGGTGCCGGAGGTCATCCTCGCCCGTTTCCTCGGGCTCAAGGTCGCCGCCTGCTCGGTCATCACCAACCTGGCGGCGGGCATGACCGGAGCGGAACTCTCGCACCAGGAAACCAAGGACATGGCGCCGGTCGGCGGCGCGCGGCTGGCGACGATCCTGCGGCGCGTCTTCCAGGACGGCTTGCCCGACTGATGCTGCCGCAGGAGATCATCCGCCGCAAGCGCGACGGCCACAAGCTCTCGGCCGAGGAGATCGCGGCCTTTGTCGCGGGGCTGACCGCCGGCACGATCTCCGAGGGCCAGGTCGGCGCTTTCGCCATGGCCGTTTTCCTCAACGGCATGAGCCGCGAGGAGGCGGTGGCGCTGACTATCGCCATGCGCGATTCCGGCGACGTGCTCGACTGGTCCGATCTGCCGGGCCCGGTCACCGACAAGCATTCGACGGGAGGCGTCGGCGACAATGTCTCGCTGATGCTGGCGCCGATCGTTGCCGCCTGCGGCGCCTATGTGCCGATGATCTCGGGCCGCGGCCTCGGCCACACCGGTGGCACGCTGGACAAGATGGATGCCATCCCCGGCTATACCAGCCAGCCGGACGTGGCGCTCTTTCGCAAGACGGTGCTGGAAACGGGATGCGCCATCATCGGCCAGACCGGGGATCTCGCGCCTGCCGACCGCAGGCTCTACGCAATCCGCGACGTGACGGGGACCGTCGAATCGATACCGCTGATCACCGCCTCGATCCTGTCGAAGAAGCTTGCCGCGGGCTTGGGCTCGCTGGTGCTCGACGTCAAGGTCGGCAACGGCGCCTTCATGGAAAAGTCGCGAGACGCGGTCGCGCTGGCGAACAGCCTTGTCGAGGTCGCCAACGGCGCCGGCCTGAACGCTTCCGCGCTGGTGACGGGCATGAACGAGCCGCTGGCCTCGGCGGCCGGCAACGCGGTCGAGGTGAAGAATGCGGTCGATTTCCTCACCGGCCGCTATCGCGACCGCCGGCTGGAGGACGTGACGCTGGCGCTGGCGGCCGAAATGCTGCAGTCGGCGGGGCTCGTCTCGTCCAACCAGGACGGCATCAGGCGCGCCACCGAAGCGCTTGCCGGCGGCCGGGCGGCGGCCGTGTTCGCGCGGATGGTGGTAGCGCTTGGCGGTCCTGGCGATTTCGTTGATAACCCGGAAAAGCACCTGCCGACGGCGCCGGCCGAACTGGCCGTGAAAGCGGAACAGAATGGTTTTGTGGCCGGCATTGCCACACGCGATATCGGGCTTGCCGTCGTCACGCTTGGTGGCGGGCGTTCCCGCCCGGACGACAGGATCGATCATTCCGTCGGCTTGACCAGATTGTTGCCGGTCGGCGCCGAGGTGCGCTCGGGCGACGCGCTGGCGCTGGTGCATGCCCGCACCGATGCGGAGGCCGAGGCGGCAGCGGCCGCCGTGCGCGCCGCCTACACGATCGGGGGTTCCAAGCCGCCCGCCGACAAGACCGTGCTGAGGCGGATATTGCCTCGCTGATCAGGCTATTGCACGAGCAGGAGCGCGCCGTCCTGCACCTGGTATTTCTGCAGGCGCTGCAGGAAGCTCATGCCGATCAGATTGACCTGCAGCGCCTTGTCGTCCAGCACCATCGCCTGGACGTCATCGACGGAGATCCTGCCGATCTGAAGGCGGTCGACGGTTACCACGGCGGCCTTGATCGAGCCGTTGGCGGTGTTGACCTGGCGATTGAAATCGGACGGGTTGAGCGAGATGCCGATCCTGCGCGCGGTCGAAGCGTTGATTGCGACCAGCGTCGCGCCGGTGTCGATCATGCCGTCGATCTGTCGTCCATTGAGTTTGAACTGCGATGTGAAATGGCCGCGCTTGTCGGCATTGACCAGCACCTGGCGGCCGAGCGGCATCGGCGTCGCCGGCTTGTCGGGGACCGAGGCGAGATTGACCTGCGGCTCGGCCTTCGCCGCTGCCGGCGGCGAGGCATCGGTCGATTGCAGCAAGCCGTCCACCAGATGCGGATTGGCCTGAAAGAAGATCGGGATCGAGGCCGAGGTTCCGGCAAAGATGCCGAGGACGAGAAGCTTGCGCAGCATGGGTGCCCCTTAGATCGAGGCCGCATCCTTACGCCGACATGGTGTTTTGAGCTTTAACGCGCGCCGGAACCGCACGGCTGTGTAAACGCACGGTAAACGGGTGAGCTCACTTTGTCCCGTACATGCGGTCGCCGGCGTCGCCGAGACCGGGCATGATGTAGCCCTTGTCGTTCAACTGGCGGTCGATCGAGGCGGTGAAGATCGGCACATCGGGATGCGCCTTGGTAAAGCGCTCGATGCCTTCGGGAGCGGCGAGCAGGCAGAGGAAGCGGATGTTGGTGGCGCCGCGGCCCTTCAGCTTATCGATCGCGGCGATCGCCGAATTGGCGGTCGCAAGCATCGGATCGACGACGATGACCAGCCGGTCGGCAAGATCGCTTGGCGCCTTGAAGAAATATTCGACGGCTTCCAGCGTGTCATGGTCGCGGTAGAGCCCAATATGGGCGACGCGCGCCGCCGGTACCAGGTCGAGCAGGCCTTCGAGCAGGCCGTTGCCGGCGCGCAGCACCGAGGCGAAGACCAGCTTCTTGCCTTCGAGCGTCGGTGCTTCCATCTCCTCGATCGGCGTCTCGATCATGGTGGTGGTCAGTTCGAGGTTGCGGGTCACCTCATAGCCGAGCAGCAGCGAGATCTCGCGCAGCAGCCGCCGGAAACCGGCCGTCGAGGTTTCCTTCTTGCGCATGATGGTCAGCTTGTGCTGGACAAGGGGGTGGTCGACGACGGTGACGCCCTGCATCGTGATCTCCTGAAATTCCGGCTACTGGAAG
>RXJA01000522.1 GCA_003963455.1 Hyphomicrobiales bacterium | reverse complement strand
CAGATCGATCCGACGATTGCCGCCATTTCGACTTGCATGATCGTGCTATCGATCGTCTTGTTGTCCGCCGCTCAGCTTTTCGGCCGCGGACGTTGAATGCAGGGATACGTTAAACAGCATGCGTGATTTCCAGTTTCCAGGCCGCTCGCCGGTCCGCGCCACCGAGGCGATGGCCGCGACCTCGCATCCGCTTTCCACCCTTGCCGCCATCGACATGCTGCGCTCCGGCGGCAACGCCATGGACGCAGCGGTCTGCGCGGCCGCGGTGCAGGCGGTAGTCGAGCCGCAATCGACGGGCATCGGCGGAGACTGTTTTGTGCTCTATTGCCCGAAGGGGCAGGGCGAGGTGATCGCCTTCAACGGCTCTGGCCGCGCACCCGCCGCCGCGACCGTCGACTGGTATAGGGACAAGGGATTCAGCGAACTGCCGCTGCATGGCCCGCACGCGGTCACCGTTCCAGGCGCCGTCGATGCCTGGTGCCGGCTGCTGGAAGATCATGGGCGCAAGGGCTTGGCCGACGCGCTCGCTCCGGCCATCCATTATGCGGAAGATGGCTATGTCGTGCATGACCGCGTCGCCTTCGACTGGGCGGAACCCGAGACCGACCTTTCCGCGGACGAGGTCGCGACGCGCATCTTCCTGCCCGGCGGCAAGCCCCCGAAGGCAGGCGATGTCCATCGGCAGCCGGAACTGGCTCAGACCTTGCGCGTCATCGCCAGCAAAGGCCGGGCCGGTTTCTATGAGGGCGAGGTCGCGGAGGATCTGGTCGGCCGGCTTCGCGCGCTTGGCGGCCTGCACACGCTCGACGATTTCGCCGCGACGAAGGGCGACTACCGGGCGCCGGTAAGCACCTCCTATCGCGGTTACGATATCCACCAGATGCCACCCAACAACCAGGGCCTGACCGCGCTTCTGATGCTGAACCTGCTCTCGGGCTTCGATCTGGGCAAGCTCGATCCCGCCGGCGCCGAACGTCTGCATCTGGAGATCGAGGCGGGCCGGCTCGCCTATCAGGACCGCGACGCATTTGTCGCCGACCAGGACCATGTCGACGTGCCGGTCAAGGCGCTGCTTTCCGGCGCTTATGCCGACCGGCTGCGCGCCGCGATCGATCCCGAGCGCGCCATGACGCATCTGCCACGCCTCGACTTGCCGGGCAGCGACACGGTCTATATCAGCGTCGTCGACCGCGACCGCAACGCGGTGAGCTTCATCAACTCGACCTATTATTCCTTCGGCAGCGGCGTCGTCGGCCCGAAGACCGGGGTCGTGCTGCAGAACCGCGGTTCGAGCTTCCGCCTCGATCCCAGGCATCCGAACGCGATCGCGCCCGGCAAGCGGCCGATGCACACGATCATGCCGGGCATGATGACCAGGAACGGCCGCGCGGTGATGCCGTTCGGCGTCATGGGCGGCGGTTATCAGCCCTTCGGCCACGTGCATGTCGTGACCAACATGATCGACTTCGGCATGGACCCGCAGCAGGCGATCGACGCGGCGCGGGTCTTCTACAACCACGACGTCGTCGAGGCCGAGCGAAGCGTGCGCACTGAGACGATCGAAGGCCTGCGCCGGCGCGGCCACCAGGTGGTTGAGCCCGCTCACCCGCTGGGCGGTGGCCAGGCCGTGCTCATCGATTGGGAAAAGGGCACGCTGACCGGCGCTTCCGATCCGCGCAAGGACGGCCTGGCGCTCGGATATTGAGCCATTTGCTGGACATAGGCCGATCGTTCGAAACATAGTCTGGAACCATGACAAACAGCGAAAACGCCACCGATCTCGCCCATCGCCTTGCGCCCGGCGCCGACGATGCGCCGGCCATCGCCGCGCCCGAGCGCACGGCCCTCTCGCATGGCGGCCTGCGCCGCCTGATCCGCGGTACCGTGGCGCGGCTTAACGCGCTCGGCATCGGCCGTGGCGACCGCGTCGCCATCGTGCTGCCGAACGGCCCGGAAATGGCGACGGCCTTCATCGCGGTGGCCACTGCTGCCTCCACGGCGCCGCTCAATCCGGCTTACCGGGTCGACGAGCTCGATTTCTATCTGAGCGATATCGGCGTCAAGGCGATCCTGGTCGGCAAGGACGAGCAGGGGCCGTCGGTCGAAGTCGCGGGGCGCCTCGGCATCCCTGTGCTGCGGCTGCTGGTGCCGGAAGGCGCGCCGGCTGGCCTCTTCACGATCGAGGGCGACCCGGTCGGATCACCGGTCTCATCCGGACTGGCCGAGGACGGCGATGTCGCGCTCCTTCTGCACACCTCCGGCACCACGTCGCGTCCGAAACTGGTGCCGCTGAGCCACGCCAATCTCGCTGCCTCGGCCGGGCATATCGGCGCGACGCTCGGCCTGACGCCGGCCGACCGCTGCCTCAACATCATGCCGCTGTTCCACATCCATGGGCTGATCGCCGCCGTGCTCTCCTCGCTCGCCGCCGGCGGCAGCGTCTTCTGCACACCCGGCTTCAACGCGCTGCGTTTCTTCCAGTGGCTCTCCGAGGCCAAGCCCAGCTGGTACACCGCCGTGCCCACCATGCATCAGGCGATCCTGCCGCGCGCCGCCCGCAATCCCGAGCAGCTTGCCGAGGCGAGGCTGCGCTTCATCCGCTCGTCGTCGGCCTCGTTGCCGGCGCAGGTGATGGCTGAACTGGAAGCGACCTTCGGCTGCCCGGTGATCGAGGCCTACGGCATGACCGAGGCCGCGCATCAGATGGCGTCCAACCGCCTGCCGCCTGGCCAGCGCAAACCGGGCAGTGTCGGCGCGTCGGCCGGACCGGAAGTCGCTGTCATGGCGCCGGACGGGCGGTTGCTCAAAGCCGGGGAGATCGGCGAGATCGTCATTCGCGGCCCCAACGTCACCGCAGGCTATGAGAAGAATCCGGACGCCAATACCAGCGCTTTCGCCCATGGCTGGTTCCACACCGGCGACCAGGGCGTGCTCGACGAAGACAGTTATCTGCGCGTCACCGGCCGGCTGAAGGAGATCATCAATCGCGGCGGCGAAAAGATTTCGCCGCTCGAGGTCGACGACGTGCTGATGGATCATCCGGCGGTGGCGCAGGTCGTCACCTTCGCCATGCCGCATGACAAGCTGGGCGAAGAGGTGGCGTCGGCGGTCGTGCTGCGCGAAGGCCAGAGCGCCAGCGAGGCCGACATCCGCGGTTTTGCCGCGACCCGGCTCGCCGATTTCAAGGTGCCGCGCAAGGTGCTGATCCTCGAAGAAATCCCGAAAGGCGCGACCGGCAAGCTGCAGCGCATCGGTCTTGCGGCCAAGCTCGGGCTCGGCTGATGCGCATCACTGTCTTCGGCGCCGGCGCCATCGGCGGTTATCTCGCCGCGAAGCTCGCGATCGCCGGCTCGGTCGATCTGTCGATCGTAGCGCGCGGCGCGCATCTGGAAGCGATCAAGGCCGACGGCCTTCGCCTGGTCGAGGGCGGCAAGGAAACCGTGGCGCAGGTGAGGGCGGCCGCGCACGCGGAAGAACTCGGCGTGCAGGATTATGTCGTGCTGGCGCTGAAGGCGCATTCGCTGGCGCCGGCGCTCGATCAGATCGCGCCGCTGCTGGGCGAGGGGACAGCCGTCGTCACCATGCAGAACGGCGTGCCCTGGTGGTATTTCCACAAGGCGGGCGGAGCGCTCGAAGGCACGCGGCTCGACGCGGTCGATCCAGGCGGCACGATCTGGCAGCGCATCGGACCGGAGCGGGTCATCGGCTCCGTCGTCTATCCCGCCGTCGAGGTCGACGCGCCCGGCCTTATCCGCCATGTCGAGGGCACGCGCTTTTCGCTGGGCGAACCTTCGGGCGAGAAGAGCGAGCGGGTCACCGCGCTTGCCCGCGAAATGGTCAAGGCCGGGCTGCAGGCGCCGGTGCGAGAGGACATCCGCTCGGAGATCTGGGTGAAGCTCTGGGGTAATCTCTCCTTCAACCCGATCTCGGCGCTGACCGGCGGCACGCTTGCGGCCATCGTCGCCGACGAAGCCACGCGCGCCGTCGCCCGCGCCATGATGCTGGAAGCGCAGGCTATCGGCGAAAGCCTCGGCGTGCGCTTTCCGATTTCCGTCGACCGGCGCATCAAGGGCGCCGGCGACGTCGGCCAGCACAAGACCTCGATGCTGCAGGATCTCGAGCGCGGGCGGCCCATGGAGATCGACGCGCTTGTGACGGCGGTGCAGGAACTCGGACGGCTTGTCGGCAGGCCGACGCCGACCATCGACATCGTGCTGGCGATGGTGCGGCGGCTGGCGGTCGAACGCGGGTGTTATTCCCCCATGTAATCCGTGTTCTGGGTCAGTGACGCAGCCATCCTGACATGAATTGTCACCTGTGCAGCGACGCGCCGGTGGCAGGCCGACGATCGGTCCCTACCTGATGTCTGGTCCCGGACCAGGAGGAACACATGACCACTGCGGATATAGCCAAGGATTTCACCGAGCTTCTCAAGCAGGGCGACCATGATGGCGCCGCCGCGAAGTACAATGCCGACGACATCGTCAGCTACGAAGCCATGGAGGGGCCGATGGCCGTTTGCCGTGGCAAGGACGCCCTCAAGCAGAAGAGCCAGTGGTGGCAGGAAAACCACGAAGTCCACGGCGGCTCGGTCGAAGGGCCCTATCTAAACGGCGACCAGTTCGCGGTCCGCTTCAGCTTCGACATAACGCCCAAGTCGACCGGCCAGCGCGTCACCATGGACGAGGTCGGACTTTACACCGTCAAGAACGGCAAGATCAGCGAAGAGCGTTTTTACTACTGAGGCCGATAGGCTCGTGGCATCTCGCTTTTTTTCGCTGCATGATTTGAAAATCAGGCATGGCGGCCAGGGTGATATTCGGGCCGCCATGGGAGCGTCAAATCGTCTTCATATAGTCCTGCTGGCAAAGCAGGTAGGGCAGGCCTAGGGTTAAGCCGGATTCACAACCCCATTCGACCGAGGCTGCCTTGACCATCACCATGTACGGCATCACCACCTGCGACACGATCAGGAAGGCGCGCGTCTGGCTGGAGGGCCACGGCGTGCCGTATCGTTTTCATGACTACCGGGCCGAGGGGATCGAGGCGGAAAGGCTGAACGGCTGGGTCGGCAAGGTGGGTTGGGAAAAGCTGCTCAACAAGGGCAGCATGACGTTTCGCGAGCTGCCGGAGGCGGACAAGGCCGGGCTGGACGAGAACAAGGCGAAGAAGTTGATGCTCGCCAGGCCGACGATGATCAAGCGCCCGGTGCTGGAGGTGGGGGACAGGATTTTAGTGGGGTTCAAGCCGGAGGCTTATGAGGAGGCGGTGAAGTAGGAAGTAGGGGTAAGTTTCCTGCGCCGCGTTCCTTCGCGCCCTCGCGCCGGTTTTCGCCAATCGCCAACATTGCAGGATGAGCGGAGCGCCCAAGCTGCTAATCTCCCCCCTGTGGGGGAGATGTCCGGCAGGACAGAGGGGGGCGCTGTCCCGCCGACGTCTCAATATTTACGCGTGGTCTCGCAAATATTCCGCCAGCGCCACCGCATTGTTATGCGCTTCGTCATGCGCGCCGTAGAGCAGCGTCACTCTGCCCTCGCGCAACAGGCCACGCAACTCTGCCACCGCCTCGTCATTCCCATCAAGCTCGGCCCGATACCGCTCCTGAAACTCCGCCCAGCGCTCCGGCTCGTGCCCGAACCATTTGCGCAGTTCGTCGCTCGGCGCGATCTCCTTCAGCCAGAGCGTCAACTCGGCATCCTCCTTGCGGACGCCGCGTGGCCAGATACGGTCGACGAGCACCCGCTGGCCGTCTGCCTTGTCGGGCGCTTCATAGGCGCGTTTTACCGCGATGTCGAAGGCCATCACGCCTCCTCACGAGGGAGCCGTCAGGCCCACTCGCCCTTGCGCATCACCGGCACGCGGCTGCCGTCCTTGGCCACGCCGTCGATGTCGATCTTGTCGGAGCCGATCATCCAGTCGATATGGATGAAGCTCTTGTTGCCGCCGCGCTCGGCGATCTCGTCCTGGCTGAGCGAAGCGCCGTTGACGAAGCACTTCGAATAGCACTGTCCGAGCGCGATATGGCAGGCGGCGTTCTCGTCGAACAGCGTATTGAAGAACAACAGCCCGCTCTTTGAGATCGGCGAGGAATGCGGCACCAGCGCCACTTCGCCCAAGCGGCGCGCGCCTTCGTCGGTGTCGAGCACCTTCTTCAGCACGTCCTCGCCCTTCGAGGCCTTGGCCTCCACGATTCGTCCGCCCTCGAAGCGCACCGAAATCTCGTCGATCAGCGTGCCCTGATAGGAGAGCGGCTTGGTCGAGGAGACATGGCCCTCGACGCGCCTTGCATGCGGCGTTGTGAAGACCTCTTCGGTCGGGATGTTCGGATTGCAGGTGACGCCGTTCTTGGCGGTCGAGGCGCCGCCCATCCACTCATGGCCCTCGGCCAGCCCGACGGTCAGGTCGGTGCCCGGCCCGGTGAAATGCAGGGCGTGGAAATTGTGACCGTTGAGCCATTTCGTGCGTTCGGCCAACGCGGCGTTGTGCGCCTTCCAGTTGCCGATCGGGTCCTCGACGTCCACGCGCGAGGCCGAGAAGATCGCATCGGCGAGCTTCACCACCGCGACGTCATCCGGCTCGCCCGGAAACACTTGGCGAGCCCAGGCAAGGTCGGGATAGGCGACGATGTTCCAGTTGATATCGAAGCCGGTGATCTTCTCCAGCGCCGGCTGGTAGGCCATCGAGTTCGCCTTGTTGGCGCGCGCCACTTTGGCCGGGTCTTGCGCGGAGAGCAGCGACGGATCCTCGCCGCGCACCGCAAGCCGCGCGGCGTTGTTGGAAAAGGCCTTCGCCATGCCCTCATAGAGCCAGCCGGCAGCGCGGTCGAAGCCGGCATCGGCGCCGTAGCGGAAGCGCGCCAGCGTGATCTCGTCGTCGTTGAAGATCGGCGTCACCAGCCCGGCGCCCGCCTTGTAGGCGTGCTCGACGATGCGGCGCGTCAGCGGCAGCGCCGCGATCGAGGAGGTCAGCACCAGGTCCTGCCCGGGCTGCAACTGCAGCCCGACCTTGACGGCGACTTCGGCCAGCCTGTCGAGCTTCACCGGGTCGATGCTTGCCGAGACGCCGCGCGAATGTGTGGTCATGATCCTGCCTGCCGTTATGTTGGGGTTCTCATCCATACATAGACCGCTGCGATTGACCTTTCCACCGCGATCGACTGGACCTGCTCTCAAGCATGATGGACCGCGAAAGTGCGCAGCTTTTATGCGGCGCTGTCCAGCGCCCGGAACTGGGCCATGGTCGCTTCGATCTCCTCGCGGATCCAGGCCTTGAAGTCGCGCACCTTGCGGCTTTCGCTTTTGGCGGCAGAAGTCACCAGCCAGTAGCCCAGCCCGCTTTCGGCCCTGATCCCGAAGGGTGCGACCAGCCTTCCGTCGGCCAGCGCGTCGGCGGTGAGCAATTGCCAGGCCAGCATCACGCCGTGGCCGGCGATCGCCGATTCCAGGCACAGCATCGGATCGGTGAAGCGCGCGCCCTTCTGGAAGGTGACCGGCTCGACGCCGGCCGCCTGGAACCAGCCGTCCCAGCTGAACATCGCCCGCTCGTCGGTGATCGCGCAGGTCTGCGCCAGGTCGCCGATCGATTTCAGCCTGGCCGCGATCGAGGGCGCGCAGACCGGAAACACTTCCTGGGCAAGCAGGAGCTCGGCGCGTCCGCCCGGCCATTTGCCGTCGCCCAGGCGGATGGCGATATCGATGTCGGACCGGTCGAGGTCGGCGACCCTGGCCGAGGCGTCGATGCGCAAAAGCACGTTCGGATGGCGGGCAAAATGCCGCGACAGCCTGGGCAGCAGCCATTTCGAGGCGAAGGCCGGCGCCACCGCGACGACCAGCGTGCACTCGTTGGCCTCGTCGGCCAACGCCACCGCTTGCGCGAGTTCGCGGAAGCCGGCACTGAGGCGCGCCGTGAAGGCGGCACCCAATTCCGTCGGCACGAGCCCGCCCGGCGTCCGCTCGAACAGCGCCTGTCCAAGCTGTTTCTCCGTGCGTTTCACCTGCTGGCTGACTGCGCTGACCGAGACGTTGAGCTCACCTGCCGCTCCCGCCAGAGATCCCAGGCGGGCAACGGCCTCCACGGCGCGCAAGCCGTTGAGATGGACGCGATTCAGCATAGCCATTCAGTTTTTCTAAAGTGAACGGACGGAAATCTCAATTGAAACCTGACTGAAAAGCCCGGAATTTGGCCGGAGTAGCCATGTCCTGGAGGTTTTCCGATGAAGATTTTATCTTTTCTGACAGCGCCTTCCGGCGCTAGGATGGGCCCGCGAGACGACGGCGAAGTCGCCCGCTGGGTCACCGATCCGCTGTCCCATCCCGCGCTCGACACCATGTCGGAGCGCGAACTCGGTGACATGCCCTTCCGCCTGACGGCCCGCCGTACAGCATACGAAGCGGACTGCCGCTCGACGAGGACCTAAAACCGAGCAAACCGGCCGCGCTGGCCCAACGCAAGCGCATTGTTTCGCGAACGCACATTCTTATTGTGCGCCGCAATGAACGCCTCGCCATCTCCCTTGCGTCTCGCCGTTGCCGGCATGGTCGCGCTTGCCGTTGCGCAGGGCATAGGCCGCTTCGTCTACACGCCGATCCTGCCCGGCATGATGGAGGGATTGCATCTGACGCCGGCCGATGCCGGCTGGATCGCGTCCGCCAACTATCTCGGCTACCTCATCGGCGCCCTTGCTGCGGCTGGAGGCTGGGCGCATGGCCACGAGCGCAGGTTGATGTTCGCGGGCCTCGCGGCCAGCGCCGTGCTCGCTGGTCTCATGGGGCTCAACGAGACGATGCCCGCCTTTCTCGTCATCCGTTTCCTCGCCGGTCTCGCCAGCGCCTTTGTCATGGTCTTCATGGCCTCGATCGTCTTCAGCCATCTGGCGGAGACCGGCCGCGGCGATTTGCAGGCGCTGCATTTCGGCGGCGTCGGCCTGGGCATTGCCGCATCCTCCGCGCTGCTCGCAATCCTGGTCTCCGAACATGCCGGCTGGGCCGCGGGCTGGCTCTGGTCCGGAGTGCTCTCAGCGGTTGGCCTAGTCATCGTCATGCTGCTCGCCGGCTCGGCCACCCCGGCCAATGGCGTCGACGGGCGCGAGCCGGCGCTGCCGAAGGACCGGGCCCTGGTGAAGATGATCGTCGCCTACGGGCTGTTCGGCTTCGGCTATGTGGTGACGGCCACATTCCTCGTCGCCATAGTGCGCCAGGGTGGTGGCGGGCGCGTCTTCGAGGCCGTCGTCTGGATGGTCGCCGGCCTTGCAGGCTTTCCGTCGACCTGGTTCTGGCAGAAGCTCGCCGCCCGGATCGGGCTCTATGCCGCTTATGCCACGACCTGCCTGATCGAGGTGGTCGGCGTCGCCGCCAGCGTCGTGGTCAAGGGGGCTGCCGGACCGTTGATCGCCGGCGTCCTGCTCGGGGGCACCTTCATCGCCATCACGGCGCTAGGGATACAGATGGGCAGGCTGCTTGCGCCGCGGGCGCCGCGCCGCACCTTCGCGGTGATGACGGCGGCCTTTGGCCTCGGCCAGATCGTCGGTCCGGTCGCCGCCGGTCTGCTCGCCCAGGCTTCAGGCAATTATACCCTTGCCTCCCTCATGGCTGCGGCGGTGCTGCTCGCCTCCGGCGTCATTGCCTGGTCGGCCGCGCCAAAATCGCCATGATTTGCGGCCTTGTTCGATGCCGGGCATCGGGCTGGGCATTTTCTTTCCCGCTGATGTGTGACCTTATGCCCGCCGAACAGCAACGCCGCTGATTTGCGGTCAGACCGAGGAAACCCGCCACAGTGTTCGTATCCTTCTTCCCGC
>RXJA01000111.1 GCA_003963455.1 Hyphomicrobiales bacterium | reverse complement strand
TCAGCCAGATGCGGGTGAAGAAGGTCTGGCCGCGGCCGATCTTGGCCGGGTTGAGCACCGCGACATAGCGGTCGATGACGCCGGCCTCCTCCAGGAGCTTGACGCGGCGCAGGCAAGGCGAAGGCGACAGGCCGACCTCCCTGGCCAGATCGTTGTTGGCCATGCGCCCGTCGCGCTGCAGGGCGCGCAGGATGCGTCTGTCGATTTCATCCAGCTTCATGGCTTCAGATTCCAATCTTTTTCCTGATTGCACTATCGGATGCCAAATTGTCGCAGAAACGGCGCATCTTCGCAACCCGATTGCCGGGCGCTTCGGCTATGATCCGGGGACCGACAACCCAACAACCGACCGGGAGAACGGCGGCCGCGAGGCCAGCCGAAGGCAAAGCCATGAGCGTTTCCGAGATCGCCCTCGCCAAGGGCCAGACCACCCACGGGCGCGGCGCCGAGTTCCGGCGCGGTCTCGCCGCCTCGACGCCGGTTCTGCTCGGCATCATTCCCTATGCGCTGGTGCTCGGCGCGCAGGCCGCGCAAAAGGGTCTCGGCGTCGCCGAGGTGCCGCTGATGACCGGCCTCAACTTCGCCGGAGGCTCGGAGTTCGCAGCCATCCAGCTCTGGACCTCGCCGCCGCACATCCTTCTGATCGCCGCCATCACATTGCTGGTCAACAGCCGGCATTTCCTGATGGGCGCGGCACTTGCGCCCTTGATCAAGCACTTGCCGAGGCGCCAGGTTTTTCCGGCACTGTTTTTGATGTGCGACGAGAGCTGGGCCGTGGGCCTGGCCGACGCACAGCGCCGCGCCGCCGCCGGCCTGCGGCCGGCGTTCAGCCTGCCTTTCTATCTGGGCGCCGCCCTGCCCTTCTACCTCGCCTGGGTCGCGTTCACGACCTGCGGCGCGGCGCTCGGTCCAGTGCTGGGCGACGTCGAGACATATGGTTTCGCGATGGCCTTCCCGGCTGTCTTCCTGGTGCTGCTTCGGGGCATGTGGAAGGGCATTGCCGCGGCCCGGCCCTGGCTGGTCAGCCTGGTCGTTGCGGCGCTCGCCTATCTCGTCGTGCCCGGCGCCTGGTATGTGGCCGCCGGCGCGCTGTCCGGCCTGACGGCCGCATGGTTCCTGGCAGGTGAGAGATGATCGATCCGATGACAGTGCTCGCCATCCTGGGGATGGCCGGCGTGACCTATCTCACCCGCATCGGCGGCTATGTCGTGCTGAGGAACCGCGCGCTCGGCCCGCGGGCCACGGCGGTGATGGAAGCCGCGCCCGGCTGCGTGCTGATCTCGGTGATCGCGCCGGACTTCGTCTCCAGGAATCCGGCCGACCTCGCGGCTTTAGCCATCACCCTGCTTGCCGCCACAAGGCTGTCGATGCTGCCGACGGTGGTGATCGGGGTCGCTTCGGCGGGCGTGCTGAAGTGGCTGATGGGCTAGTCTAGGCCGGAGCCGCGACCTCCCCCCGGAGATCGCAGATCCGGCGCGGCAACTCAGTCGTCACCGCCGCCGCCACCGCCGCCGCCGTCACCGCCGTCATGCCCGCCGCTGTCGCCGGCGCCGTCATGGCTGCCGCTATCGCCGCTGCCCCCGCCCTGGCTATGGTCACCCTCATTGTCGTCGCCCGCATCGTCACCCTGGTCGCCCTGCTGCGAGCCGGCGTCGACGCCATTGTCGTCGCCCTGCTGATTTTCAGCCGTGGCCTGATCGTCCTCATGGCTGCCCGTGGCGCTCTGCTCTTGATCGTCCTGCACCGGTGCGGTCAGGCCGCCGCCATGGTCGGAGCCCGCGAGCGACGGCTGCGCCGCCAGAATTCCAAGCAAGGATACCGAAGCCGCCAGCAACAAGGGAAAAGTCTTCATATCGTCTCCTTCCGGCCCCCGAGCCGCAATTGTCGATGGCTGATCATCCATCCTGCCGGATTACGGCGCCCTTAAACGGGTGATTCGAATTTTAGCCATCACTTATTTATACCTGCCGCCGGGCAGGCAGTGTCAATCCATCCGTCGCCCGCGCCACGATCGCCTCCAATGGCTCTGGCCGGTGCAGGAAATAACCCTGGCCGTAGGCGACGCCCATTCCCATGAGGATCTCCAGCGCACCCTTCTCCTCGACCTTCTCGGCCACCACGGCGGCGCCCATCGAGCGCGCGATGCCGGCGATCGCCGAAACGATCTCGCGGTCGAAGCGGCTGTCGGCGATGTGCTCAACAAAGGAGCCGTCGATCTTGATGACGTCGATGGGGAAGCGCCTGAGATATTCGAACGAGCTCATGCCGGCGCCGAAATCGTCGAGGCTGACGCGGCAGCGGCGCTGCCTCGCCTTGCGCACGAACTCCGCCGCGGCGTCGAAATTGGTGACGGCGGCGGTCTCGGTGATCTCGAAGCCGATGGCCGATGCCGGCGCGCCGCTCTCGGCCATGGCCTCGTCGACGAAATCCCAGAGCTGCGGATCGGAAAGCGTCTGGGCCGACAGGTTGAAGTCAAGCGAGATGCCGCCCGCGCGCATCGCATCGCCATGGCGCGCCAGCGCTGTGCGGATGATCCAGCGGTCGAGCCGGGCGGCAAGGCCGAAGCGTTCGGCGACAGGCATGAAGTCGCCGGGCGGGACGATCCTGCCGGTGCGGGCCTCGAGCCTGGCCAGCACCTCGACGTGGCGGTTGTCTTCCCACGGTTGGCCGAGCCGGTGGATCTCCTGGCCGAACAGCTTCAGCCGGCCGTCCTCCATCGCGTCGACAAGGTCGGCGGCCAGCCGCGCGGCGTTGAGGCCGCCCGCGCCCGCCGTGGTTTCCGGCGAGAACACGGCGAAGCGGTCGCGGCCGCCGGCCTTGGCGGCATAGCAGGCGTCGTCGGCGCAGGCGAGCGCGTCGGCCACGGCCATGTTGCGGTCGCGCACGAAAGCGATGCCGATGCTGGCGGCAAGCCTGCGCGAGGTGACCGCCGAACCGAGATCGGCATCGCGCACCGCGGCGAGCACCGTGCGGGCAAGTTGCTCGGCGCGGGCGTCATTGCAGTTCGGCACCAATAGCGCGAATTCGTCGCCCCCAAGGCGCGCCGCATGCGCCGAAGCGGGCAGGCTGGCGAGGATGCCCGCCGCGACGCTCCTCAGCGCCAGGTCGCCGGCGGCATGGCCGGCATAGTCGTTGAGCGCCTTGAAGTAGTCGAGGTCGACATAGAACACGGCGAGCGGCAGGCGTTCGGCCATGGAGATGTTCTGGGCAAGCAGCCGGTCGAAGGCGGATCGGTTGAGAAGGCCGGTCAGCGCGTCGTGACGCGCGGCGTAGGCAAGCTCCTCGGCGCGCTGCTTCTCCTCGGTTATGTCGCGCACGGTGCCGAGGACCTGGCCGGACGAACCGACATCGGCGACGAAGCGCAGCAGCGACTCGACGTGGCGGACCACGCCATCGCGGCGGATGATGCGATATTGCACGGCCACGACATCGCCGCCGCCGAAGGGCAGCTCATGCGCCCGCTCGGCGGCTTCCTTGTCTTCGGGGTGCAGGAAAGTGTGCCAGAGGTCGGCGCTCACTTCGTCCTTGTCGGCCACCAGGCCGAAGATCTCACGGGTGCGCGCGTCCCAGTAACTCTTCCTCGTGCCGATGTCGTGGTGCCAGATACCGGTGCCGCTGGCGGCAATTGCGAGACGGAAGCGCACATTGACCTGCTCGAGCGCCGCCTCGGCCTCCTTCTGCCGCGTGATGTCGGTCTGGACGCCCAACAGCCGGAGCGGCTTGCCGTCGGCGTCGCGCTCGACGATGCCGCCGCGATCGAGCACCCAGACCCAGTGGCCGTCCTTGTGGCGCAGGCGCAGCTCGGTCTCGATCGAATCGACGATGCCGGCAATGTGCCGGTCGCCGCTTTCCTGAGCCCGCTGCCGGTCGTCGGGATGGGTGAGCTGCAACCAGAGATCCGGCGTACTGGCGAGTTCGCCCGGCTCGTAGCCCAGCATCTTCGACCAGGTCGGCGAATAGTAGCACTCGCCGGTCGACAGATTCCAGTCCCACAAGCCGAGATGAGCGCGGTCAAGCGCCAGCGCCCAGAACTTGCCGTCACGTTTATTGTCGTCCGCCATTCTTTGTTCTTGCCGTCCTCCCGTCCCGACAATACTGCATGAAAGCAGAGAAGAAAGAGTTACCGGGGCTATCAGCCACCGGCACCGACCCCGGGCAAGACGCGCAAGGCCGCGCGGCATTGGCGCCGCGCGATCACGCGGGAACCTTCGCCGCTCTGCGTCTGGCCAATTCGCGATAAAGCGCCTCGGGACTGACACCGATTTCCCGGGCAACGACGGACCAGTGCCCCTTTGCGGGCAGGCGGCCGTGCCAGGCGATCCAGGCGTCAAGGCGCGCTGCAACGGTCTTGAGGAAGAGAACCTCTGCCTGAAGTCTCGCCTGCTGCACCTCGCGCGCCAGATGACGCGCCCACGCAGCCGCCAACTCCGGATCCTGCTGCAGGCGGGCGCGCAGGGCGGAGCGCGGCATGGCCCACGTCACGGCGGCCGTTTCCGCCCGGGCATCGCAATGATACTGCGCTGAATAGATCGAGGCTTCGGCCAGGATCGAGGCACGCTCGGCACGCTGAAGGATCAGGATGGAGCCATTATCCTGGTGGCGGACAAGATGGATGACGCCCGATCGCACCGCGTGAATGATCCGGACCGGATCGCCGGCATGAAACACCGGCTCCCCGGCGGCGAACTCGCATCGGCGGCCAGCAAGGTTGTCGAGCAGGGCAAACAGCGAGAGCGACATGATTGCTATCATGTCGCCCTTTCGCCGCGTCATGGCAAGCATTCTCGGTCACAGGAGAAAATATCGATGTTGCGCGCTCTCGACCTTGTCGCGTTTGCCCTCGCCGCGAGCCTTGTCCCCGCCGCAAGCTTTGCCCAGCAGAGCCAGAACGGCCAAATGATGCACCATCACATGATGCGTCGTCAGCCACCCGCGACTGGCGGACACGCGGGGCCAATACAGCCGGGGCAAGATACCTTCGCCGCGATCCAGGAGATCGTCGCCATCCTGGAAGCAGACCCCAAAACCGATTGGTCGAAGGTGGATATCGATGCGCTGCGCAACCACCTGGTGGACATGAACGCCGTGATGCTGGCGGCAACGGTGACGGGCCAGCCTATCGAGGGCGGCATGAAGTTCACGGTCACGGGCTCCGGACCGACGCGCGATTCAATCCGCCGCTTAGTCGACGCCCATGCCGCGACAATGAACGGAGTGGGCAACTGGCAATACCTGGCGACGGAAACCGACGATGGCGCGACCCTCAGCGTTCTTGTCCCGAAGGCCGACCGCGCGAAGCTGCATGGACTTGGCTTCTTCGGCATCCTGACAGCCGGAATGCACCATCAGGAACACCATATGATGATTGCACGCGGCGAGAACCCGCACGGCTGACCCACAACCCGCCGGTTCAAAGCCCAGGCAGGCGCCGGCGCACCACCGCCGCGTGATACCGCGCGCCGTGCAGCAGGGCTTCGTCGTTGAAGTCATAGGCAGGGTTGTGCAGCGGCGGGGTTTCGCCATTGCCCATGAAGACGAAGCATCCAGGCACGTGGTCGAGGAAGCGGGCGAAATCCTCCGAGGCGGTCATGGGCTCAGCCGCGACGCGAACAGCGTCGTCGGCCGCGACGCCGGCGGCATCCCCGGCCAGCGCCGCGCGGGCCGCGGCAAGCGCCTCCTCGACAAGCGCCGCGTCGTTGATCAAGGGCACGAACTCTCGCGTGTAAGTCACTTCGGCGGCAACGTCATAGGCCTGCGCCGTGCCTTCGGCTATGCGGCGCATCTCCTTTTCAATCGCGGCGCTCACCTGCGGCCGGAAACTGCGGCAATCGCCCAGGATGCGCGCCAGCCCCGGCAGCGCGTTGCGGGTGCCGTCGGTGATGATCTCCGTCACCGAGACGACGCCGATATCGGCGGGGCTCAGGCGCCGCGAGACGATGGTCTGCAGGCTGACGACCAGCGCGCATGCAGCGACCAGCGTCTCCTGGCCGGCATGCGGCCGCGCCGCGTGGCCGCCGAGGCCCTTGAGCACGATCTCGAAATTGTCCTCGGCCGACATGACCGGGCCGGCGCGTGTTTCAAAATGGCCGATGGGCAGGCCGGGCATGTTGTGCAGCCCGAATATCTCCTCGAAGGGAAAGCGCTCGAGCAGGCCGTCCTCCAGCATGGCCAGCGCGCCCTTGCCCCATTCCTCGGCCGGCTGGAAGATGAAGCGCACCGTGCCGTTGAAGCCGCCCTCGGAAGCGAGCAGCTTCGCGGCGCCCAGCAGCATCGAGGTATGGCCGTCATGGCCGCAGGCATGCATGGTGCCCGGTGTCCGCGAGCGCCAGGCCTGCGTGCCCTGTTCAGCGATGCGCAGCGCGTCCATGTCGGCGCGCAGCGCAATCGCCCGGTTGCCGCTGCCCCTGGTCAGCGTGCCGACGACGCCGGTGCCGCCGATGCCCTCGGCCACTTCCAGCCCGAAGTCCCGCAACTTCGCGGCGACGAAAGCGGCGGTGCGCTTCTCCTCGAAGCCGAATTCGGGATGGGCGTGGAGATCGCGCCGCCACGCCGTCATCTCGCTATGCAGTGCGTCGAGGTCGGTCATCGCAAGGCTCGCCCCTTTTCAGGCAGTCTGCAGCAGCACGTCGCCCGGCGCCATCCCCACCAGTTCGGCATAGCGGCCGGGATCCGTCGCGCCTTCGGAATTGACGATCAGCACGCGGGAGTTCCCATCGAGGCCGAGCGCCGCGCGCATCTTCCTGTCTCCGGCGGCGCGGATCAGCCCGGCGAGCCCTGCCCCGCCGCTCTCACCCGAGACGATCGCCGGATCGTTGCCCGAAGGCCGCGCCAGCCGGTTCATCACCGACACCGCGTCCTCCTCGTCCACCGTCATGAAGGCATCGCCGATCCGCGACAGCACGCGCCAGGCGACCAGCGAGGGCTCGTAGCATTCCAGCATCGCCATCACCGTCGGCTTGCTGTGCGCGATCGTGACCGGACGTCCGGCCCTGGCCGTCTCATAGATGCAGGCCGCCCGCGCCGGCTCGACCACCGTCACCGTCGGCCGCGCCACGCCGAGCAGGATGGCGAGATGGCCGGCGACCGCCGCGGCGAAGCCGCCGACGCCGGCCTGCAGGAAGACATGGGTGGGCGGTTCGGGCAGGCGCTTCAGCGCCTCGCGCACGATGATGGTGTAGCCCTGTATCACCAGTCCCGGTATGCGTTCATAGCCCGGCCAGGACGTGTCGGAGACCACCGTCCAGCCGCGCTCGGCGGCGACACGGGCGACTTCCCTGACCGACTGGTCATAGTCGCCCGCGACGCGCACCATCTCGGCGCCGAAGCGGGCGATGGCCGCCACGCGCTCGTTGCTGACACCCGAATGCACGAAGATGACGGAGCGTGCGCCGACCAGGCCGGCGCCCTGCGCAACCGAGCGCCCGTGATTGCCGTCGGTGGCGCAGGCGAAGGTCATTTGCGTGGCGATCGCCTTCACCTCGGGGCTCTGGAGTTCCGCTACATCGACAGCACGGCCAAGCCGCTTGCCGGCCTCCTCAAGCACCAGGCGCATCACGGCATAGGCGCCGCCCAGCGCCTTGAAGCTGCCGAGGCCGAGGCGCTTGCCCTCGTCCTTGACATGAAGCGAGCCTATGCCCAGTTCCCCAGCCAGCGCAGGCAAGGCATGCAGCGGCGTCTCGGCATGGTTGTCGCGCGCGGCAAGGAAGCGCTCCGCCTCCCCGGCTCCGGCGATGCCGAGTGTCGCGGCATCTTCCTCGGTCAGCGGCTGGCGATAGTCGGGGTGGCGGTTGAGCAGGAACATGGGTTTCTCCGTCTTGACCGCTGAAATTTATTGCAGGCCAACCGAGAAAGGCGCTCTGTTTTGGCGCATGAATTGCAAGTTTGTTTCGTTTGGAACCCCGTCATGTCCCTTTCGCCCGACCTCGATGCCTTCGACCGCGCCATCCTCGCCATCCTGCAGAAGGACAACGCCACGCCACAGCGCACGATCGGCGAGAGGGTGAACCTGTCGGCGCCGGCGGTGCAGCGGCGCATCAAGCGCATGGAGGAGCAAGGCGTCATCCGCGCCAATGTCGCGCTGGTCGATCCGGCCAAAGTCGGCCATCCGATCACCATCTTCGTCGAGGTCGAGGTGGAGAGCGAGCGCGCCGAACTGATCGACGCCGCCAAGCGCGGCTTCGCCGAAGTGCCGGAAGTGCAGCAATGCTATTACGTGACCGGCGAGGCCGATTTCATGCTCGTCGTCACCGTGGCGACGATGGCCGACTACGAGGCGCTGACCAGGCGGCTGTTCTTCGAGAACAACAATGTCAAACGGTTCCGCACCTTCGTGGCGATGGACCGGGTGAAGGTGGGGCTGGAAGTGCCGGTGGGATAGAAACGCCAGGCGGCGGCGCCGCCTGGCAGCCTGCTTTTACTCGGTTGGCGCCGGTGCGTGCTCGCACGACACTTTCGGGTTCATGTCGGCGAAGGTGCCGGTCGGGTTGCCCTTCCAGGCCCAGACATGCAGCTCATAGAATTCGCCCAGGCCGTAGCGGTTGGGCGCGCTGTTGAAGTTGAACAACTGGCCGTCGAGCGAGGCCGGGCCCTTCGAGGTGATGTACTCGACCGCCACGAGCTTAAGCGTGCCGTCAGCCATCGGCTCGTACATGACCGCTTCGGGACGGGCGATGTCGATCTTGTCGTCCTTCAGATACCGGCCGTTGACGTAGTGGATGCCCATGGCGCCGCCGGTGATGCCGCTGGCGCAAGGAATGGGTGCATAGCCCTCGGCGATTGCGGCCTTGACGTCGAGAAACCGGCTGTTGGCTGCGCGAACCTTCTCGGCCAGCGGACTGACGCCGGCCTCGGGCGCAGCCGCTTCCTGATGCGCTTGCGCGAAGGTGGTGCAAGCGCCGAGCACGGCCGCAGCCATGAGCAGCCTGGTGCCAAGTTTGATTGTCATGTTCATTCCATTCTTTTTGAAAGGGCACAGCGAGCCGGCCGCCGGAAATATGGCGGCGCAACGAGCAAGCGCCGTGGCTGTTGGTGATTGATCCGGAATTCGATGCGGCGGACGCCGATCATCCCTTCGGCAGATACGAAATCGTCCCGGCCAGATCGGTGCCGTCGATCAGCTGGAAGCGGCTGTCGCTGCCGCGCTGGCGGGCCGACACGAAGGGCGCGTAGGCCGGATCGTCGGTAAAGGCGCGCGCCGCCGCCTCGGACGGGAAGGCCATCAGCGCGATCAGCGTGGTGTCGAGCGGCTTGCCTTCGAGCGTCTTTACGTTGCCGCTGCGCGCCAGATATCTGCCGCCGTGCTTGTGCACGAGGTCATGCACCGAGGCGGCGTAGTCCGGTATCCATTTCGGATCCTTCACCTTGATGTCGGCGATTATGTAGGTGGTCATTGGATGGTCTCCTGGTTGCGGCGCACAGGACATCCGTGCGTCCGGCCAAGGGCTCGCATGGCAGGGCGACCACCAACCAGTCCGCGATCTGTACCGGGCCGGTACAGTTTCTGTACTCGCGGCTTCTTCCATGAACGTCTAATGTTCGACCCAGCTTCGAGGGAGGACACCGATCATGGCCCAGCACGGATACAAGCAGTTCTGCCCGCTATCGATGGCCGCGGAAGTGCTGTGCACCCGCTGGACGATGGTTCTGATGCGCGAGTTGGTGGCAGGGTCGACCCGCTTCAACGACCTGCGCCGCGGCGTGCCGAAGATGTCGCCAACCCTTCTGTCGCAACGGCTCAAGGAACTGGAGCTGGCCGGGATCGTCGAGCGCAAGGAGGTTCCCGGCGAGAAGGGAATCTTCGATTACCACCTCACGG
>RXJA01000260.1 GCA_003963455.1 Hyphomicrobiales bacterium | reverse complement strand
CAGCGGCACCAAGATGATCCATCTCGGCAAGAACACGTCGAGCCGCATCATCTCCAAGGGCATCGCCGCCGGCTTCTCGCAGAACACCTATCGCGGCCAGGTCTCGGCGCATCGCAAGGCGACCAACGCGCGCAACTTCACCAATTGCGATTCGCTGCTGATCGGCGACCAGTGCGGCGCGCACACCGTGCCCTACATGGAAGCCAAGAACGCGACGGCGAAGTTCGAGCACGAGGCGACGACGTCGAAGATCTCCGAGGACCAGAAGTTCTACGTCATGCAGCGCGGCATCCCGGAAGAAGAGGCGATCGCGCTGATCGTCAACGGCTTCGTCAAGGACGTCATCCAGCAGCTGCCGATGGAGTTCGCGGTCGAGGCGCAGAAGCTGATCGGCATCAGCCTCGAAGGCTCGGTCGGCTGACCGCAAAAGTTATTCAGGAAGAGATTATGCTTGAGATCAAGAATTTGCACGCCCGCATCGTCGATGACGGCACCGAGATCATCCGTGGCCTGAACCTGACGGTGAAAGACGGCGAGGTCGCCGCCATCATGGGGCCGAACGGCTCGGGCAAGTCGACGCTGTCCTATATCCTTGCCGGACGCGAGGACTATGAGGTAACCGAAGGCGACATCCTCTACAACGGCCAGTCGATCCTCGAGATGGATCCGGCCGAGCGCGCCACCGCCGGCATCTTCCTCGCCTTCCAGTATCCGATGGAGATACCGGGCGTCGCGACCATGGAATTCCTGAAAGTAGCGATGAACGAGCAGCGCAAGGCGCGCGGCGAGGAGCCCCTGAAGATCCCGGAATTCCTGAAGCGGGTGAAGGAAGCCGCCGCTTCGCTCAGCATGGACATGAACATGCTGAAGCGGCCGCTCAATGTCGGCTTCTCCGGCGGCGAGAAGAAGCGCGCCGAGATCCTGCAGATGAAGCTTCTCGAGCCGAAGCTTTGCGTGCTCGACGAGACCGATTCCGGCCTCGACATCGACGCACTGAAGATCGTCTCGGACGGCGTCAACGCGCTGCGCTCGCCGGAGCGCGCCATCATCGTCATCACCCACTACCAGCGCTTGCTGGAGCACATCGTACCGGACACGGTGCATGTGCTCTACAAGGGCCAGGTCATCAAGTCGGGCGACAAGTCGCTGGCCCTCGATCTCGAAGCCAATGGTTACGCCGGTGTGATCGGCGAAGCAGCGTGAGATGGGAGCGGTCGAGGCAAGAGCCATGAACATGCACGCACAGCCCCAGCGGACATTGGCCGAGACGGCGCTGATCGATGCCTTCGGCGAGCGGCTGTCGCAACTGCCCGGTGACGGCGCGGTGATGCTGAAGCGCGACGACGCGATGGAGGCGATCAAGCACGGCCTGCCGACGCGCCGTGTCGAATCCTGGCATTATACGGATCTGCGCCGGCTGCTGACCAATGTGCCGGCCTTCGAGGCCGGTGCCGTTGCCAAGGCGCTTGCGCCGGTTCTTGAAGGCTCCGCCGTTCTGCCGGTGTTGAACGGCGTCTCACAGTCTAAACTGCCGGAGGTCGAAGGCGTCACCGTGCAGCGCCTGTCGGAGAAGCTGACCGATGGCAGCGTCGCGCCCGGGCTTGATCTCTATGGCGACGACGATGCGATCGGCGCGCTGAACACGGCCTTTGTCGCCGACGGCTATTTCGTCGACATCGCCGACGGCGCCGAGCTGGAAAAGCCTATCGAATTGCAGAACCTGCAGGCCGGCGGCCAATCGCATGTGCGGCTCTTGGCGCGTGTCGGCGCCGGCGCGAAGGCGATCGTCGTCGAGCGCCAGACGGGCGACGGCAACGAGGCGCTCGTCTCTTCGGTGAGCCAGCTCGTTGTCGGCGAGGGCGCCGAGGTGACCTGGCTGATCGTGCAGGAACAGCCGGACACCGCCACGCATCTCGCCCAGTTCAAGGCGCATATCGGCAAGGACGCCAAGCTGACGCTGTTCGTGATGAATGCCGGCGGCAAGCTCGTTCGCCAGGAGGTCGTCGTCAGGACGACGGGCGAGGGCGCCGATTTCAAACTGCGCGGCATCAACCTCCTGGCCGGCGACACGCATACCGACACCACCATGGTGCTCGACCACGCCGTGCCGCACACGACGTCGACGGAAGTGATCCGCAATGTGGTGACCGGCAAGGCGCGTGGCGTCTTCCAGGGCCGCATCAACGTGCATCAGTATGCGCAGAAGACCAATGCCAAGATGGCCTGCAACACGCTGCTCCTGTCGGACGACGGCGAGTTCTCGACCAAGCCGGAGCTGGAAATCTTCGCCGATGACGTCGTCTGCGGCCATGGCGCGACCGTCACCGAGATCGACCACGACCATCTGTTCTACCTGATGGCGCGCGGCATTGACGAGAAAGCGGCGCGGGGCCTTCTGGTGAAGGCTTTCGTCGCCGAAGTGATCGAGGAACTGGACGACGAGGCGCTGGTCGAGGCGCTGGAAGCGCGGCTCGATGGCTGGTTTTCGACGCACGGGTAAGCGCGCTTTCCCTTCTCCCCTTGTGGGAGAAGGTGGATCGGCGCGCAGCGCCGAGACGGATGAGGGGTGCTGAACGGAGTGAGGCGTAGCCTCGGAAGAGCTTGTGATGGACCAGAAGATCGAAACCGCTCCCTATGACGTCGAGGCGATCCGCCGCGACTTCCCGATCCTGTCGCGCCAGGTCTACGGCAAGCCGCTGGTCTATCTCGACAACGGCGCCTCGGCGCAGAAGCCGCAGGTGGTGCTCGATACCATCCAGCACGCCTATTCGCAGGAATACGCCAACGTCCATCGCGGGCTGCATTTCCTGTCGAATGCCGCGACCGATGCCTATGAGAATGCGCGCAAATCCGTGCAGCGTTTTCTCAACGCGCCAAGCACGGACAACATCGTCTTTACCTCCAACACCACCTCTGCGATCAACACGGTCGCCTATGGCTGGGGCATGCCGCGGATTGGCGAGGGCGACGAGATCGTGCTCTCGATCATGGAGCATCACTCCAACATCGTGCCATGGCATTTCATCCGCGAGCGGCAGGGCGCGAAGCTGGTCTGGGTGCCGGTCGACGATCTCGGCGCCTTCCACATCGAGGAATTCGAGAAGCGCCTGACCGGCCGCACCAAGCTCGTCGCCATCACCCAGATGTCGAACGCGCTGGGCACGGTGACGCCGATCAAGGAGATCGTGAGCATCGCGCATTCGCGTGGAATTCCCGTGCTTGTCGACGGCAGCCAGAGCGCCGTGCACATGCAGATCGACGTGCAGGACCTCGACTGTGATTTCTTCGTCTTCACCGGCCACAAGGTCTATGGGCCGTCGGGCATCGGCGTGCTCTATGGCAAGAAGGACAGGTTGGAAGAGATGCGGCCCTTCATGGGCGGCGGCGAAATGATCGAGGAGGTGACGGAGGACATCGTCACCTACAACGATCCGCCGCACCGTTTCGAGGCCGGCACGCCGCCGATCGTGCAGGCGATCGGGCTCGGCGCCGCACTCGATTACATGGAAAAGATCGGCCGCGAGCGCATTGCGGCGCACGAGGCGGACCTCAAGGCTTACGCGCATGAACGGCTGCGCGCCATCAATTCGCTGCGCATCTTCGGCGACGCGCCAGGCAAGGGCGCCATCGTCTCGTTCGAATTGCAGGGTATCCATGCACATGACGTGTCGATGGTGATCGACCGGCAGGGCGTGGCGGTGCGCGCGGGCACCCATTGCGCCCAGCCGCTGTTGAAACGCTTCGGCGTCACTTCCACATGCAGGGCATCGTTCGGCATGTATAATACCAGGGCCGAAGTCGACGCTTTGGCCGAGGCGCTGGAAAAGGCGCGGAAATTCTTCGGGTGACGACAATGGACGATGTGAGCACCACAACAGACACCGCGCCGGAAACGGTCGGCAATGGCATCGTCTCGGGCTCGGCGATCCCCGCCGATGAGCTGGCACGGCTGACCGACGACATCGTCTCGGCGCTGAAGACGGTCTACGACCCGGAAATCCCGGCCGATATCTACGAGCTCGGCCTGGTCTACAAGATCGACATCGAGGATGACCGTTCGGTCAAGATCGACATGACGCTGACAGCGCCGGGCTGCCCGGTGGCCGGCGAGATGCCGGGCTGGGTCGAGAACGCGGTAGGCGCCGTCGAGGGCGTGTCCGGCGTCGAGGTCAACATGGTGTTCGATCCGCCATGGACGCCTGACCGCATGTCCGAAGAGGCGCAGGTCGCAGTCGGGTGGTACTAGGCAAGCACAGGCTGGCGCACTTGCGCCAGCTGTAAAACTTCACCATCTTAGGTGAGAATCATTCGGCAGGCCTTGAACCTGCAGGGAATGGAGAAGGAAAGAATGGGACGCTTCGCCGTCATAACGATGACCGAAAAGGCCGCCGACCGCGTGCGCGAGATCGTCGCCACGCGCGAAAACGCGCACGGCATTCGGCTGGGCATCAAGAAGGGCGGCTGCGCCGGCATGGAATACACGGTCGACCTTGTGACCGAGCCGAACCCCAAGGACGACCATATCGAGCGCGACGGCGCGCATGTCTATGTCGCGCCTGAAGCCGCGCTCTTCCTGTTCGGCACCGAGATGGATTTCGAGCAGACGACTTTGCGCACCGGCTTCACCTTCAGGAACCCGAACCAGAGCTCGGCCTGCGGCTGCGGCGAATCCGTCGAACTGAAGCCGGCCGATCTCAAGGCGCTGGCCGAGGCGCGCGCCTCGGCCTGATCTTCCTTCGCCCCGTTTACGGGAAGAAGGTGGCCCGAAAGGGCCGGATGAGGGGTAAGTGAGGCTGACGCTGGCCCTGATCTGCATGCCGGCATCTTCTCCCCTGAAACGGGGAGAAGAGGGCTACTCCACCCACATGCCCGTCCGCTTGTGCCAGTCGGCGATCGATTCCTCGGGATAGACGTCGAACACCTTGTCCTTTTTCCCGACCACCGGCTCGACCCAGTTCGCCTTGTATTTCAGCATCAGATGCACCTTTTCCGGCGGTTTCGGCAGGTCGGTGTCGATCGCCGAGGCGAAGGGATGGACGAGATCCGGCCAGGTCGGATCGTAGAGCCAGAGGGCCGAGCCGCATTTGCGGCAGAAATTGCGCTCGCCGGTCGAGACCTCGCAATGCGGATGCTCGTCATCCTCGATTTCGGCGCGATAGACGCCGAGGCTGCGCTTGCCCGTGATGTTCATGGTCTCGTAGACCGCGCCGAGATTGATGGCAAAACCGCCGCCGCCCTGCTGCTTGCGGCAGATCGAGCAGTAGCAGAGCATGAACGGCACCGGCGTGTGGCTTTCGACCTCGAAGTGGACGGCGCCGCAGCGGCAGGAGCCTTTGAGCAGGACAGGCATGGCGGGAACTCCAGTTTCTGATCTCGACTTGTCAGCATGCTCTTGGTTGCGGCAATGACAAGGCCTATGCCGGGTGAGATGATGCGGCATGGACAACGCGCGCCTTGAAGAACTGTTCGACAGTCTTGGATCGATCAGCATCCGCAAACTGTTCGGCGGCAAAGGCATCTATTGCGACGGCGTAATCCTCGCGGTCGTCGTGCGTGGTGAACTGATGCTGAAGGCGGACGAGGAGAGTATTCCCGATTTCAGGGCCGCCGGCTGCAGCCAGTGGACCTATACCGGCTCGCGGCACGGCAAGGCGGTGGCGATGCCCTATTGGAGGATTCCCGACGACGCCTTCGACGATCCCGAAGAAATGGCCGTCTGGGCGCGGCGGGCTTACGAGGCGGGAAGACGGGCGGGGAAGTGATTTGACCTGCCACTACGAAGGGCACGTCGAGGCCGCCCCCTCATCCGGCCGCTTCGCGGCCACCTTCTCCCCGCTGGGGAGAAGAGGTTGGCGCCAGCGCCGACAAGCTCCTCTCCCCTCGGGGAGAGGTCGGATTGCCCCGAATTGCTCTTCGGAATTCGGCCTTGGCAATCCGGGTGAGGGCGCCTTCGCCGCGTGAGCCTACAACGCCTTCGCGATCTCCGCCGCCAGCCGGGCATTGTTCTCGACCAGCGCGATGTTGGTCTTCAGGCTGCGGCCGCCGGTCAGTTCCAGGATCTTCGACAGCAGGAAGGGCGTCACCGCCTTGCCGGTGACGTTCAGTGCCTCGGCTGCCTTTTGCGCGGCGTCGATATAGCCGGACATCTCGGCGGCGGGGATCTCATCATTCTGCGGTACCGGATTGGCGATCAGGATGCCGCCCCCCAAGCCCAGCGCCTGTCGCGTGCGGTAGAAATGCGCGATGTCTTCGGCCGAATGGAGCGTCAGAGGTGCGCGGAACGGCGATTGCCTCGACCAGAAGGCCGGCATGGTTTCGCTGCGGTGGCCGATGACCGGCACGCCGCGCGTCTCCAGCACTTCCAGCGTCTTTTCGATGTCGAGGATCGCCTTGGCGCCGGCCGAGACGACGATGACCGGGGTGCGCGCCAGTTCGTCGAGGTCGGCCGAGATGTCGAAGCTTTTCTCGGCGCCCTTGTGGACGCCGCCGATACCGCCGGTGGCGAACACTTTTATCCCGGCCATATGCGCGGCGATCATCGTGGCCGCAACAGTGGTGCCGCCGGTGCGGCCTTGCGCCACCGCGAAGCCGAGGTCGGCGCGTGACAGCTTCATGGCGTCACCCGTCATGGCGAGCGATTCGCGCTCGCCGTCGGAGAGGCCGATCTTGATGCGGCCGTTGACCACGGCAATCGTCGCCGGCACCGCGCCGGCATTGGCGATGATCTGCTCGACCTTGGCCGCCATGGCGCCATTGTCGGGGTAGGGCATGCCGTGGGTGATGATGGTGCTTTCCAGCGCCACCACGGGCCGGCCGGCGGCAAGCGCTTCCGCCACGGGCGGATGGATGTCGGCGAAGGGGCGGGCGGTGTCCGGCGTCATTTCTGTCTCCGATCCGAAGGGATTGCTCCGTTGGTGGCCCTATGCCACCTCCCGCGCCTCCGGCACAAGGGCGAGCGCCTGCGTGAAGTTGCCCGCCGTGAAGGACGGCACGGCCTCGGGGCTCTCGATCGCCAGCATTGCCGCGGCAAGACCTTCGCGCAGCGCGGCGCGCAGCGGCAGGCCGCGCAACAGGGCGGCGACCGTCGCTCCGGTCAGGGCGTCGCCCGCGCCGGTCACGTCGGCGACCTTGCGCGGCGCGGGTGGGTCGATTTCGAAGATGCCAGTGTCGTCGAAGCCCAGAACCGGAGCGCTGCCGGCCGTAACGACGCCGGCGCTCAGGCCTGCCTGCCTGAGCCTCCGGACAAGGCTTTCTCCGGATGGCTCGGCGCCGACCAGCGTGGCCGCTTCGCGCCGGTTCATGAACAGCAGCGACAGATCGTCGAGCAGCGGCGCCAGGCGAACGACCTTGGCCGGCGAGACGGCGATGGCGAAGACCGGCCGGCCGCCGGAGAGTGCCACCAGGCGCTCCAGCGCCGCCGTCGGCAGGTTGGCGTCGCACAGGATGGCGTCGGCGGCGGCGATCGCCTCGCGCACCTTGGAACGCCTTATCTGCTTGGGGAAGGCGAGATCGTAGAGCGCCATGTCGGCCAGCCCGACGATCAATTCGCCCTCGGCGTCGATCAGCGCCGTGTAGCTCGGCGTCGTGCGGTCGAGGAACACCACCGAGAGGTCCGTTATCCCGGCGCCGTCGATCGCCGAGGCGACCGTGTCCGCCGCCGCGTCGCCGCCGCGCACCGAAATCAGCGAGGCCGCCACGCCACGCTTCACTACGCTGCGCAGCGCGTTGAAAACGACGCCGCCGACATCCTCGCGCATGATGCCGGGGTTGGAGGCCGCGGGCACATAGGTGCCCGAAACCTGGCCGCGCCGGTCGATATGGGCGCCGCCCAGCGCGAGTATGTTTGGGGATGTCGGCATGTGGGATCGGTGACTTTCGTTGATCGAGCGGCTGCACACTACAGCATGTCACGCGAAAAAGGGTTCACGCGACATGCCGTAGGCTCTTTGATTTTAAGCATGTCCTTGCCCCGAAACCGCTTCGCCTTTTCGGGGGCCATGCTTTAGGTTCCTGCGCATCGCCCCACAATCTCAGTCGCGATTCGGGACTGCCGGATATCGAAATCTCTTCTGGACCAGCGGTTGTGCTTCGCGCTAGCCCTGGTGAGACAAAGAAAGAACAGATCCAGATATTGATTGTTTTTCAGTTGCTTGCATCCCCTTGCCAAATGAGAACAAAAAAGGTACAAAATACCAGGGATCACGGATTGTCCGGCCTTCATTGACGACCAAGGGGTGATGTATCATGGCTCAGAATACTTTGCGGCTTGTAGAGGATAAGGCAGTGGACAAATCAAAGGCTCTGGACGCGGCGCTGTCGCAAATCGAGCGCGCCTTCGGCAAGGGCTCGATCATGCGGCTCGGCGCCAACGAGAAGGTGGTCGAGATCGAAACCGTGCCGACCGGCTCGCTCGGCCTCGACATCGCGCTGGGCGTCGGAGGACTGCCGCGCGGCCGCATCATCGAAATCTATGGGCCGGAAAGCTCGGGCAAGACCACGCTGGCGCTGCACACGGTCGCGGAGGCCCAGAAGAAGGGCGGTATCTGCGCCTTCGTCGACGCCGAGCACGCGCTCGATCCGGTCTATGCCCGCAAGCTTGGCGTCGACCTGGAAAACCTCCTGATCTCGCAGCCCGACACCGGCGAGCAGGCGCTGGAAATCTGCGACACGCTGGTGCGTTCGGGCGCCATCGACGTCCTGGTGGTCGATTCGGTCGCGGCGCTGACGCCACGTGCCGAAATCGAAGGCGAGATGGGCGATGCGCTACCCGGTCTGCAAGCGCGCCTGATGAGCCAGGCGCTGCGCAAGCTGACCGCCTCGATCTCGCGGTCCAACACCATGGTCATCTTCATCAACCAGATCCGCATGAAGATCGGCGTCATGTTCGGCTCGCCCGAGACGACCACGGGCGGCAACGCGCTGAAATTCTACGCCTCGGTGCGCCTCGACATCCGTCGCATCGGCTCGGTCAAGGACCGCGACGAGGTCGTCGGCAACCAGACCCGCGTCAAGGTGGTCAAGAACAAGCTGGCCCCGCCCTTCAAGGTGGTCGAGTTCGACATCATGTATGGCGAGGGCGTGTCCAAGACCGGCGAGCTCGTCGATCTCGGCGTCAAGGCCGGCGTGGTCGAGAAGTCCGGCGCCTGGTTCTCCTATAATTCGCAGCGTCTCGGCCAGGGTCGAGAGAACGCCAAGCTGTTCCTGCGTGACAATCCCGACACGGCGCGCGAGATCGAGATGGCGCTCAGGCAGAATGCAGGGCTGATCGCCGAGAAATTCCTCGAGAATGGCGGCTCCGAAGGCGGGGACGACGGTTTCGAGGACGAAGCCGGCGCCATGTAGGGCCGGTGGTTCCCAGGAGGTTTGCGCCACGGTTTCCTGTTCGGAATCGAGCCGTGGCGGTTAGTCGGCTTAGCCGGAGTTCGGCCACAATCCTGGTTTATCGGGTTATGCTTATGTAATCGAGTTCTTGAGTACTGCGTACCCGAACCGCCGGCCTTCGCGCCGGCGGTTTTGCGTTTCGGAGTGGCGCCGAATGGCCGTCGGATCGTTTGATTGGCCTAGAGCGCGTCGCGATCCTTCGGATTCGCTGCGCTTCAGGGTTTTGATTTTACGCATGTCTTTATCCGAAACCGGTTCCCGCTTTCGGGAGACATGCTTTAACTCCGTGTTTCTGGACAGGCTCAAGAGCTATCGCTAAAAGGCCCATCTATCTTCTGAGACACCAAGCCCATTTGCCGCCGGCCGGGCCGGCGGTTCTTGCGAAAAAGGCAGCATGCAATGAGTGGCGTGAACGACATCCGGTCGACATTCCTCGACTACTTCCGCAAGGAGGGCCACGAGATCGTCGCCTCCAGCCCGCTGGTGCCGCGCA
>RXJA01000550.1 GCA_003963455.1 Hyphomicrobiales bacterium | reverse complement strand
GCTGCCTTTGGATCGGGTCCAAACCCGGCGTATAACAGACAGCGTAAAGATGCACGTTGCCGTCCCACCGCTCGGCGGCACAGGCAACCGATTCAAACTGACCCACCTCTAGCAACGAGATGCCGCGTTCACCCTTGCGCAAAAGAGCCAAAATGCCAGGCTCTGACTTAAGTTGCGATGGCTTCAAAGGACCCAGAAATTCCATACGACCAATTATTAGCATTTCCATCTCTCACAAAGATACTAATGATAACATGTTATCATTAACACTATCAAGTTCATGCAAGCGCTGAGTATGAGTGATCATCGCAACAGGCATGCAACCAAATAAGGTGGCAGGCATTCTCTGAAGATGCAGATACCGAGTAAGACTTCGACCATTCATCTCACATGCTGAATGATAACCATTTTCAGATTTTTCATTTTTCTTATACCTCGAAACCATGACCAGAGCGGAGTTTCAATAAATAACCAGATAACCTGTTTGACAAAAATCTACTTAAGAGTTTTAGTTAGAAAGTACATCCCGCCGGAGACACGAGAAAAATGACTTGCCAAAAACACAACGGACGATCAGGACCTGCTGGATGATCGAGCCGGGTCCGGTCTGCTCGACCTTGCCGAAGGAATAGGATTGGGGCTTGCGCACCGGGGCGTAGCCGTTCGTCACCATGTTCATGAAGGTGTCGACGGTCGGAAAGATCTGCTTCACATTCGGCGCGGCGAAACTGTAGGCAGCGGCGCCGTCATTGGCGATGAAGGCTTTCAGCTGGCTGTCGATGACCGTCTGCGCGGCCTTGATCTCGGCGTCGCCGGCGAAGGCCAGGGATGCAAGAAATATCGGAACCAGAGCGAGTGCGAACAAAGCGCGGCGCATGAACTGTCTCCCCGAAGTCACCTCATCGATACTCAATCTAACATACGCTGGCGGGCATGCCGTGGTTTCAGCGGATAGGAAGATACTGGCACGTCGGGCCGTGGCTCGCTCGCGCTGGTATTCGGCGGCAAGCCCCATCGCCGCGGCAAGCCGGTCGCCGAATTGCGGCAAGCCGTCACCACGGCGCGCGCCGCCTGATGCTTGAAAGCCGGGCGGCAGTCTGCCACAAGGGCCGCTTGATCATGAAGCAGGCTGGCAGGACCGGGCAATGAAGGCGTTTTTCGTGCAGATTAAATGCGATCTGGGCAAAGCCTATGATGTCGCCAGCGCGCTTGCCGATGCCGAGATCGCTTCCGAAATCTACTCGACCGCCGGCAATTACGACCTGCTCGCCAAATTCTACGTCGATGACGAGGAGGATATCGGCCACTTCGTCAATGAGCGGGTGCAGATCCTGCCTGGAATCAAGGACACCTTCACCATCGTCACCTTCCGGGCGTTCTGACCGGCCCGACGATGCCCCGCCGGGAAGCAGCAGCTGACCCGGTCTTGCCGCTCATGCCTTAAAATTAGGCAATTTACATGGAGTGGCCGCCATCGCTTCCTAAATCACCGATTGCGCTTGATTTTCTCCAGCGAGGCCAGTGAAATGGTCTCATAGGGGAGTACGCGATTGGCAGCGTTCGACGAAATGCTTCCGGAAATATCCGGATTGAGAAGACCTTATGAGGCTTACGATCGCTGGCTGAAGGAGCAGGACCCAGCCAGGCTTACCCAGAAAATGCAGGACGCCGAGCGCGTCTTCCGCAAGACCGGCATCACCTTTGCCGTCTATGGCGAGCAGGAAGCCTCCGAACGGCTGATCCCCTTCGATATAGTGCCGCGCATCCTCTCCGGCCACGAATGGCGCCGGCTTACGCAGGGCATCGAGCAGCGCGTTCAGGCGCTGAACGCTTTCCTCGACGACATCTACCACCGCCAGGAGATTCTGCGCGCCGGGCGCGTGCCAAGGGAGCTTGTCGCCAAGAACGAGGCCTTCCTGCCTGAGATGATCGGGGTCAGGCCACCGGCGGGTGTCTACACCCACATCATCGGCGTGGATATCGTCCGCATCTCTGAGAACGAGTTCTACGTGCTGGAGGACAATGCCCGCACGCCGTCCGGCGTCTCCTACATGCTGGAGAACCGGGAGACGATGATGCAGCTCTTTCCGGAGCTGTTCCAGAAGATCAAGGTGCGGCCGGTCGAGAACTATCCGCAGCTCCTGCGCCAGTCGCTGGCCGCGGTGCGGCCGCAAAGCACCAAGGGCGCGCCGACCATCGCCGTTCTGACGCCGGGCTCCTATAATTCGGCCTATTTCGAGCACGCCTTCCTTGCCGACCAGATGGGCGTGCAACTCGTCGAGGGGCAGGATCTGCGCGTCGTCGACGGCCATGTCGCGATGCGGACGACCGAAGGCTACAAGCAGATCGACGTGCTTTACCGGCGCGTCGATGACGCCTTCCTCGATCCGCTGACTTTCCGGCCGGACTCCGCGCTCGGCGTGCCGGGCATCATGGACGTCTACCGCGCCGGCAACATCACTATCGCCAACGCGCCCGGCACCGGCATTGCAGACGACAAGGCGATCTACTCCTACATGCCGGAGATCGTCGAGTTCTACACCGGCCGCAAGGCCATCCTTGGCAACATCCCGACCTGGCGCTGCTCGGAGCCGGACAGCCTGAAATACGTGCTCGAGCACATCAGCGAGCTGGTGATCAAGGAAGTGCACGGCTCCGGCGGCTACGGCATGCTGGTAGGCCCGGCGGCGACCAAGAAGGAGTGCCAGGAGTTCGCCAAGAAGCTGCAGTCAAAACCCTCGAACTATATCGCCCAGCCGACGCTGGCGCTCTCGACCTGCCCGATCCTGACCGAGAAGGGCCTGTCACCGCGCCATGTCGATCTCCGGCCCTATGTGCTGGTTTCGGATCGCATCCAGATCGTGCCGGGCGGTTTGACGCGTGTTGCCCTCAAAGAGGGCTCCTTGGTGGTCAATTCCTCACAGGGGGGCGGTACCAAGGATACGTGGGTACTTGATGACTGAGCCGAGCAGGGGGACGCACCAATCATGAAAAAAAGCATTCTTCCCTATTCGCTACTCGCTATTCGCTATTCGCTCGACACCGGAGCAAGCTGAGATGCTTTTGGGCCGCACCGCAAACGGTCTCTACTGGATGAACCGCTATATCGAGCGGGCTGAAAACATGGCGCGCCTCGTCGATGCCGGCCTGCGCATGGCGCTGACGCGCACGCAGAACGCGTCGGAGGAATGGAATTCGGTGCTGCTCAGCGCCGGATCCGACTATGCCTTCTCGCAAAAATACCAGGACTACACCGCCGCCAACGTCTCCGACTTCCTGCTGCGCGACACCTCGAACCCGTCGAGTACGATGTCGTCGATCGAGACGGCGCGCAACAATGCCCGCATGGTGCGCACGGCGCTGACGCGCGAGACCTGGGAAAGCATCAACGAAGCCTGGATGTCGCTAAAGCGCATGCTGGCGAGGCCGATCGACGAGCGCGACCTGCCGACGGTGCTCGACGCCATCAAGCGCGAGACGGCGCTGATCCGCGGTTCGTTCTACGGCACGATGCTGCGCAACGAGATTTTCGATTTCTCGCAGCTCGGCACCTATGTCGAGCGCGCCGACAACACGGCGCGCATCCTCGACGTGAAATATTACGTGCTGCTGCCTTCGCTGTCCTGGGTCGGCTCGACGCTGGACAACTACCAGTGGGAGTCGATCCTGCGCTCCGTGTCGGCGCACCGCTCCTATCGCTGGGTTTATGAGGCCGACTATAAGCCGACGAACATTGCCGACTATCTGATCCTCAATGTGCGCATGCCGCGCTCGCTGACTTTCTGCTACCGCTTCCTCGGCGAGCACCTGAAATTCCTCGCCGACGACTATGGCGAGCGTCATGCCTGCCACGGCACTGCCGAGAAGATACAGGCGCTGCTCAAGAGAGGCTCGATCAAGGACATATTCGATCACGGCCTGCACGAGTTCCTGGCGGAGTTCATTCGCGACAACACCAGGCTGGGCGACGAGATCGCCCAGGATTACCGGTTCCATTGAGCGGGGCTGAGGGCGGGCGTCATGCGGCTCAAGATCACCCATCGCACTGAGTACCGTTACGATGCGCCGGTGCAATATCTGCTGCAGCGATTGCGCCTGCTGCCCTTGAGCGGACGCACGCAGACCGTCGGCTCCTGGGCGATAAAGGTGGAGGGCGCGCGAGAGGAGGTGCGCTTTACCGACCATTTCGGCAACGACACGCGGCTGGTGAGCGCGGAGAGCGGCCAGAGCGTGATCACTGTCGAGGCGTCGGGGGAAGTGAACACGCATGACACCGCGGGCGTGACGGGTCCGCATCAGGGCTTTGCGCCGCTCTGGCTGTTCGGACAGCAGACAAAACTCACAACCGCCGGCGAGGGCATACGCGAACTGGCCGGCACGCTCGGGCAGGGCACCGAGATCGAGCGGCTGCACCGGTTGATGGGCGCCATCGGCGAACGCGTCGCCTACAGACCGGGCACGACCAGTGTCGTGACGCCCGCGGAAGAAGCCCTGGCGCTGAAATCCGGTGTCTGCCAGGATCACAGCCATATCTTCATCGCCGCTGCCGTCGCGCTTGGTTTTCCGGCCCGCTATGTCAGCGGCTACCTGATGATGGATGCGGCCGTCGAGCAGGCCGCAAGCCATGCCTGGGCCGAAGCCTATGTCGTAGGGCTCGGATGGGTTGCCTTTGACCCGGCGAACGGTATCTCTCCCGACGAACGCTATGTGCGTGTGGCGACCGGGCGCGACTATCGCGACGCCTCGCCGGTCTCGGGGATACTGCTGGGGCAGGCGCAAGAGAAGCTTGCCGTCACCGTCACGGTGGAGCAGTAATCTCTACAAGATTCTCTGCCGGAAGAGCGACCATGACCTATTGCGTCGGCCTCAAGATCGATCGCGGGCTCGTGTTCATGTCGGACACGCGCACCAATGCCGGCATGGATTCGATCTCGACCTTCAAGAAAATGCATGTCTGGGAAGAGCCCGGCGAGCGCGTGATCGTGCTGATGTCGGCGGGCAACCTTGCCACGACGCAAGCCGTGGCCAGCCTGCTCGACGAGCGCAACAAGGCCGTTGGCGACCGTCATCCGAAGCTGCTCGAGACCCCGTCCATGTATCAGACGGTGCGGCTGGTTGGCGATACGGTCAAGGAAGTCATCGAACATGCCTCGCCGAACGGTGACAAGGCGGATTCCTATTTCAATGCCTCCTTCATCCTGGGCGGCCAGATCAAGGGCAGCCCGCCCAGGCTGTTCATGATCTACCCGGAAGGCAATTTCATCGAATCGACCGACGACACGCCTTTCTTCCAGATCGGTGAGACGAAATACGGCAAGCCGATCATCATCCGTGCCTATGACCGGACAATGGGCCTGGCCGAGACGGTGAAGCTGCTTCTGGTGTCATTCGACTCGACGCTCAAGTCCAACCTTTCGGTCGGGCTGCCGCTCGATCTGCTGTTTCTGGAGAAAGACAGCTTCAAGGTCGGGCTCAACAGGCGCATCGCCCAGGACGATCCCTATTACCGCACCATCTCCGACGGCTGGTCGAACGCCTTGAAGGCGGCCTTTGCCAGCCTGCCGGATTTCCCCGGGTAGGGGCAGACTTCGCGGCCGGTTGCGCATTTAGATGGCTCACCGACCGCACTGTGGCCGGGCTCGGGAGGATAGATGGAAAACGAGACATTCCGCGACTGGTCGAGGCGGGCGGCCGACTGGGGCGCCGATTATCGCGCCGGCCTGCGCGATCGTCCGGTGCGGCCGGCAATCGCGCCGGGAGAGATTTTCAGGAGCATCGAGGCTTCGCCACCCGAAATGCCCGAACCGATGGAGAAGATTTTCGCCGATTTCGAAGCCAAGATCGTGCCGGGCATGACGCATTGGCAGCATCCGCGCTTCTTCGCCTATTTCCCGGCCAATGCGGCGCCGGTCTCGGTCGTGGCGGAATATCTGGTCTCGGCGATGGCCGCGCAGTGCATGCTGTGGCAGACCTCGCCGGCGGCGACCGAACTCGAGACACGCATCGTCGACTGGATGCGCCAGGCGCTTGGCCTCCCGGAAGGCTTCTCCGGCGTTATCCAGGATTCAGCCTCGTCGGCGACGCTCGCCGCGGTGCTCACCATGCGCGAGCGCGCGCTCGACTGGCAGGGCAATAGAAAGGGTCTCGCTGGGCAGGTGAGGCTGCGGGTCTATTCCTCCGACCAGGTCCACACATCGATCGATCGCGCTATCTGGGTCTGCGGCATTGGCGAGGAGAATCTCGTGCGCATTCCGGTCACCGGGCGCTTCCGCGCCATGGACACGGCGGCACTCGAAGCGGCGATCATCGCAGATCGCGAGGCGGGCCTGCTGCCGGCGGGCATCATCGCATCCGTCGGCGGCACCAGCATCGGCGGCACGGACGACGTCGCCGCTGTCGCGGCGGTGGCGAAGCGGCAGGGGCTCTTTCTGCATGTCGACGCCGCCTGGGCGGGATCGGCAATGATCTGCCCGGAATACCGGCATTTCTGGGCCGGCATCGAGGGTGCCGACTCGATCGTCTTCAATCCGCACAAATGGCTCGGCGCGCAGTTCGACTGCTCGATCCAGTTCGTCCGCCAGCCGCAAGACCTCGTGCGCACGCTGGCCATCAAGCCGGAGTTTCTGAAGACGCTGGGTCATGACGGCATCATCAACTATTCCGAATGGTCGGTGCCGCTCGGGCGCCGCTTCCGCGCGCTGAAACTCTGGTTCCTGCTTCGCGCCCATGGCCTGGAAGGCTTGCGCGCCATGATCCGCAACCATGTAGCCTGGAGCGAAGGGCTTGCCGCGCGGCTGGCCAGGGAAGCGGATTTCGAGCTCACCAGCGAGCCGATGCTGTCGCTTTTCTCGTTCCGGCACCGCGTGGCGGCAGGCATCGACCCTGACGAGCACAATCTGCGCCTGGTCGATGCCATCAATGCCGACGGCCGCATCTATCTAACGCAAACGCGGGTCGATGGGCGCGTGGCGATCCGCTTTCAGGCAGGACAGTTCGAGTCGACGGCGGCTGATGTCGACGCGGCGTTCGACGTCATAACCGAGATTGCCCGGCGCCCGTCTTGAAGCGGTTGGACGTTCCGCGCGGGTTTGCCTTTTGCGATCAAGTGATTTTCGTTAGCCGGCTTATACCTTTTCTTCGCTTTCGTTTTCCGATATAGACGGAAAAAACGAAAATGGAGGATGCCGGATGTTTCTTTCGCCACGCCACGCCGAAATCATCCAGATGGCGAAAGACCATGGCCGCGTGCTGGTCGACGACCTTGCGACACATTTCAACGTGACGCCGCAGACCATCCGCAAGGATCTCAACGATCTTTGCGATCAGCGCCTGCTGACGCGCATCCATGGCGGCGCCTTGTTTCCCTCCGGCATCGAGAACATGGAGTACGAGGCGCGCCGCAAGATCGCCGCCGACGAGAAGGAAGCAATCGGGAACGCGGCGGCGCGTCTGATCCCGGACAGTGCCTCGCTGTTCATCAATATCGGCACCACCACCGAGGCCGTCAGCAAGGCGCTGCTCGATCATAACGGGCTCATGGTCATTACCAATAACATCAATGTTGCCAATAGGATGCGCATCTATCCTACGATCGAGGTGGTGATCGCGGGCGGCGTGGTGCGCGGTTCGGACGGCGGCATTGTCGGCGAGGCGGCGGTCGATTTCATCCGTCAGTTCAAGGTCGACTATGCCGTCATCGGCGCCTCGGCGATCGACCATGACGGCGCGCTGCTCGACTTCGATTTCCGCGAGGTGAAGGTGGCGCAGGCCATCATCGCCAATGCGCGCCATGTCATCCTGGTCTCCGACCGGACCAAATTCGAGCGCACGGCGCCGGTTCGCATCGGCCATCTTTCGCAAGTGAACACCTTCATCACCGATCGCTGCGACATCCCCTCGATCCGCAAGATTTGCGAGGAGGCCGAGGTTCGGCTGATCGAGACGGCGCTCGAATAGGCTTGCATCACGGTTGCCTCACGCAGCTGTGATATTTCGTTTGACATTCGGTTTGAGTTCGAAATAATTCCGCCACGGTTTCGTAAAACACAAAAATGGTGCAATGCGAAATCGTTGGAGGACCCTTTGGACGCATCTCCGATCCATGACATTTTCGTCATCGGCGGCGGCATCAATGGCTGCGGCATAGCCCGCGACGCTGTCGGCCGCGGATTTTCAGTATACCTGGCCGAGATGAACGATCTGGCGAGCGGGACCTCGTCAGGTTCGACAAAGCTCATCCATGGCGGTCTTCGCTATCTCGAATTCTACGAGTTCCGACTGGTGCGCGAAGCGCTGATGGAGCGCGAGGTTCTGTGGAAGAACGCGCCGCATATCATCTGGCCGATGCGCTTCGTTCTACCTTACGCCAAGGGCCTCAGGCCCGCCTGGCTGATCCGGCTTGGGCTGTTCCTTTACGATCACATCGGCGGGCGCAAACTGCTGCCAGCGACGAAGACGCTGGATATGGCCAGCGATCCGGCCGGCAAGCCGCTCAAGCCATTGTTCCGCAAGGCTTTCGAATATTCGGATGGTTGGGTCAACGACGCGCGCCTGGTGGCGCTGAATGCGCGCGACGCCGCCGACCGGGGCGCCATTGTCCGCACCCGCACCAAGGTCGTCAGCGCGCGCCGCGACGGTCCGACCTGGACCATCAAGGTGCAGAATATGCTCACCGGTGACATCGAAGAGGTCCGCGCGCGGCTTCTCGTCAACGCCGCTGGCCCCTGGGTCGATCACGTCCTCCAGACAGCCGTCGGCCAGAACGACGTCCACAATGTCCGCCTTGTGCAAGGTAGCCATATCGTAATCCATAGGAAGTTCGACGATCCGCGCGCTTATTTCTTCCAGAACAAGGATGGCCGCATCATCTTCGCCATTCCCTACGAGGAAGAATTCACGCTGATCGGGACAACCGACCGCGACTATCCCGGCGACCCGCATGACGTGAAGATCTCCGACGCCGAGATCGACTATTTGTGCGCCACCGCAAGCGAATATTTCGCGCAACCCGTGAAGCGCTCGGATATCGTCTGGACCTATTCGGCGGTGCGTCCGCTCTATGACGACGGCGCCTCCAAGGCACAGGAAGCGACGCGCGACTATGTGCTGAAGGCCGATGGCGGGGAGGGCGTTGCCCCGCTTCTCAACGCCTTCGGCGGCAAGATCACGACCTTCCGCCGGCTGGCGGAATCGATGCTGGAGAAGATCGAGGGTTTTCTCGGCAAGCGCGGCAAGCCTTGGACGCATGACGCGCCGCTGCCGGGCGGCGATTTTTTCGCCACCGGCTTCGATGCCCAGGTTGCCAGGCTGAAGAGCGCCTATCCGTTCCTCGACCAGCGGCTGGCGCGCCGGCTCACCCGGCTTTACGGCACCCGCGCGGAGAAACTGCTCGGCCTCTCCAAGTCGAATGCCGACCTCGGCCGCAGTTTCGGCGGCGATCTTTTCGAGGTGGAGGTTCGCTATCTCGCAGAGAACGAATGGGCGGTCACCGCCGAGGACGTGCTGTGGCGCCGCACGAAGCGGGGCCTGCATTTCAGCCGGGAGCAGACGGCGGCGCTGGAAGAATTCATGCAAGGACTGAGTAGCCGCCACGTCGCGGCGGCGGAATGAGGATCGACCGCTGAAGCGCAAGGCCCGGGAGGAGGCGCGATGCTGGAACTGAGGAACGTGACGAAGGCGGTCGGCGCGCAGGAGCATATCCGCGACGTGTCGCTGACGCTTCAGCACGGCTCGCTGAATGTTCTGCTGGGTCCTACGCTTTCCGGCAAGACCAGCCTGATGCGGCTGATGGCGGGCCTCGATGCGCCGGCTTCCGGCTCGGTCTGGTTCGACGGCAAGGACGTCACCGGCCAGCCGGTGCAGAAGCGCAACGTCGCGATGGTCTACCAGCAGTTCATTAACTACCCGG
>RXJA01000198.1 GCA_003963455.1 Hyphomicrobiales bacterium | reverse complement strand
GAAAACGGGGCCGGACTTGTCGTGGACGGGACGGCAAAGGCCCTTCCTGCCGGATACAGGCCGGGCTATGACGCCGCGCGCGGGGTCGCCGGCATTGCGGTGGTGGTCCACGACGAACGACTTCCAGGCGAAACCGCCGCCGCTTGCCTTAGAAGGCTTGGCGCGCACGGCATCGCCTATATCTACCGACAGGAATAAGCATGGCCGCCTACGACTATATCCACGACGGAATGGCGATCTACGAGCGCTCTTTCGCCATCATCCGCGCCGAGGCGGACCTGTCGCGCTTCTCCGAGGCGGAGGCCGATGTCGCGATCCGCATGATCCATGCCTGCGGCCAGGTCGAAGCGGCCAGCCATTTTGTCTTCTCAGGCGATTTCGTCGCCACTGCGCGCGCCGCATTGGCCGCCGGCGCGCCGATCTTCTGCGATGCCGAGATGGTGGCGCACGGCGTCACCCGCGCCCGGTTGCCCGCCGGCAACGAAGTGATCTGCACGCTGCGCAACCCGCGCACGCATGACATCGCCAGGGAAATCGGCAACACCCGCTCGGCCGCGGCGATCGACCTCTGGGGCGAGCGCATGGCAGGCTCCGTCGTTGCCATCGGCAACGCGCCGACCGCGCTCTTCTATCTCTTGGAAAAACTGCGCGACGGCGCGCCGAAGCCGGCCGCGATCATCGGCATGCCGGTCGGTTTCGTGGGCGCCGCGGAATCCAAGGACGCGCTGGCCGAGAATTCCTATGGCGTGCCCTACGCCATCGTGCGCGGCAGGCTGGGTGGCAGCGCCATGACCGCCGCCGCGCTCAACGCATTGGCGAGGCCTGGCCTGTGAACGCTCTCCCGAAAGGACGCCTCGTGGGCGTCGGTACCGGCCCCGGCGATCCGGAGCTTCTGACGCTGAAGGCGGCGCGCACGCTGGCCGAGGCCGACGTCGTCGCCTATTTCGCCAAGCGCGGCAACAACAGCAATGCGCGCGCCATCGTCGAGGCGCGTTTCCGGACGGACATGATCGAGCTGCCGCTGCTCTATCCGGTGACGACCGAGATCGACAAGGATCACGACGACTACCGTTCGCAGATCACAGATTTCTACGAGCAGTCGGCCGAGCAGGTCGCCGGGCATCTCGGCGCCGGCAGGATGGTGGCGGTGCTTTCGGAAGGCGATCCGCTCTTCTACGGCTCCTACATGCATCTGCATGTGCGCCTGGCGCACCGCTTCCCGACCGAGGTCATCCCCGGCATCACCGCCATGTCCGGCTGCTGGTCGCAGACCGGCCTGCCGATCGTCCAGGGCGACGACGTGCTGACCGTGCTACCGGGCACGATGAGCGAGTTCGAGCTGACCCGCCGGCTGGCTGATACCGACGCCGCCGTCATCATGAAGGTCGGCCGCAACCTGCCGAAGATCCGCCGCGCGCTGGAGGCGACCGGCAAGCTGGCGAAGGCCGTCTATGTCGAGCGCGGCACAATGCCGGGCAGTGCTTCGATGCGGCTCGCCGAGAAGGCGGACGACAAGGCGCCCTATTTCGCCATCGTGCTGGTCGCCGGCTGGTCGGCCAGGCCCGGAGCCCCCGGGGCAAAGCCATGAGCGGCCGCCTCACCGTCATCGGTCTCGGACCAGGCAATGCCGACCAGGTCACGCCGCAGGCCAGCCGAGCGGTAGCGGAAGCTGCCTTCTTCTACGGCTACAAACCCTATCTCGACCGGTTGGATCTGAGACCGGACCAGACACGCATCGCTTCCGACAACCGCGAAGAACTTGCGCGCTCCAACGAAGCGTTGGCCAAGGCGGCCGAAGGCCACAGCGTCGCCGTCGTTTCCGGCGGCGATCCCGGCGTCTTCGCTATGGCCGCGGCCGTCTGCGAGGCGATCGAGGCAGGGCCCACCGAATGGCGCGCCATCGACCTGTCGGTCGTTCCCGGCGTCACCGCCATGCTTGCAGTCGCCGCCCGCATCGGCGCGCCGCTCGGCCATGATTTCTGCGCCATCTCGCTGTCCGACAATCTGAAGCCTTGGGAGTTGATCGAGTTGCGCCTCTTGGCGGCGGCCGGCGCCGGCTTCGTCATCGCGCTCTACAACCCGATCAGCAAGGCCCGCCCCTGGCAGCTCGGCCGCGCTTTCGAATGCCTGAAGGCGATCCTGCCCGGCACCACCCCGGTGGTCTTCGGCCGCGCCGCGGGCCGGCCTGACGAGCGCATCGAAGTGTTTCTGCTGGCGGACGCCGACGCGGAAAAGGCCGACATGGCGACCTGCATCATCATCGGCTCGCCCGAGACCCGCATCATCAAGCGCAGCGAAAAGCCCGCGCTGGTCTACACGCCGCGTTCGGCCACGGGCGCAAAAAAATGATCGACTTGGGCGGCCAGCGCATCGACGGTTTCCGCCGACGGCACGCCCGGCAGGGTCGGCCGGCGGACCATGACTACCTCGATGCCAAGCGCCCGCGCGGCGGCGATCTTGCCATAGGTCGCCTCGCCGCCGCTGTTTTTGGAGACGACAGCGTCGATGCTGTATCTTTCGAGCAACGCTCGCTCATCCGCTTCCGGAAACGGCCCGCGCGCCAGCAGATAGAGCGCATCGGGTACCGCAAGCTTCGGCTCGACCGGATCGACGCTGCGGATCAGGTAACGGTGTTGTGGCGCGTCCTCGAAGGCGCCAGCCTCCTGCCGGCCAATCGCCAAAAAGACACGACGCGGCGCGATGCCGAGAGCGCTTGCCGCCTCGGCGACATTGTCGACCAGCGCCCAGCGATCGCCCGCAACAGGCTCCCAGCCGGGACGGCGCAGCGCCAAGATCGGCACGCCGGACTGCCTTGCCGCTTCGGCGGCATTGGCGGAGATGCGGGCAGCGTAAGGATGCGTGGCATCGATCAGCAGATCGATGCGTTCCTCGCGAAGATGGGCGGCGAGCCCCTCCGCGCCGCCAAAGCCACCGACGCGCACCGGCACGCCTTGCGCGACCGGGCTTTCCGTTCTGCCGGCGAGCGACAGCGTGACCGAGAAATCCTCGCGACGTGCCAGCTTTCCCGCCAGTTGCCGGGCTTCCGTGGTACCGCCGAGGATCAGGATACGGTGGGTCATCATGCCTGCTAAGGGTCCGCGCGCCGCCAAGCCCGCCTCGAAATGGCTCACCATCGTCGGCATCGGCGAGGACGGTGTAGCGGGTCTCGGCGACGAGGCCAAGCAGCGGATTGCGCAGGCGGAATTCGTCTTCGGCGGCAAGCGCCATCTTGCCCTTGTGGCGTCGCTGGCCAAGGGCGAGGCGCGCCCATGGCCGACGCCCTTCGATGCCGAAATGCGAGACGTGCTTGCGCTAGCAGACAAGAATGTCTGCGTGCTCGCGTCCGGCGACCCGTTCTTCCACGGCGTCGGCGTCACGCTGGCGCGCAAGGTGAAGCCGGATGAAATGCTTGTCCTGCCTGCGCCGTCGTCGCTGTCCCTAGCAGCGTCCCGTCTCGGCTGGGCGCTGCAGGACGTCGAAACCATCTCGCTGCACGGCCATTCGATCGACCTGGTCCGGCCGCTCCTCCACCCCGGCGCGCGCATCCTGGCCCTGACATCGGATGGCGGCGCGCCTGCGGCGATCGCCGGGCTGCTCGACGAACTCGGCTTCGGCCCTTCGCGGTTGACGGTCCTCGAAGCGCTGGGCGGTGCGGATGAAATGCATCGAACCTCCCGCGCCGATGCCTTCGACCTCAAAAACATCAATCCGCTCAATGTCCTGGCGCTCGAAATTGAATCGACCCCGGATGCGCGCATCCTGCCCTTGACCGTCGGCCTCGCCGATCATCTGTTCGAGCATGACGGCCAGATCACCAAGCGCGAGATCCGCGCCATCACCCTGTCAGCGCTGGCGCCAAGGCGCGGCGAACTGCTGTGGGACATCGGCGCCGGTTCCGGCTCGATCGGCATCGAATGGATGCTGGTCCATCCTTCGCTGCGCGCCATCGCCATTGAGGCTAACGGCGAACGCGCCGCCCGCATCGCCCGCAACGCCGCGCATTGCGGCGTGCCCGGCCTTGTCGTCGTTGAAGGCACCGCGCCCAAGGCGCTCGCCAAGCTTGAGACGCCGGATGCGATCTTTATCGGCGGCGGCGGCAGCGATGCCGGCGTGCTGGAGAAGGCGATCAGGGCGCTGCGTCCCGGCGGGCGGCTCGTCGCCAACGCCGTTACGCTCGAAATGGAGGCGCTGCTGCTCGACCAGCACAACCAGCGCGGCGGCGACCTGACCCGCATCGCCCTGTCGCGCGCGGCGCCTGTCGGCTCCATGCAGGCCTGGCGCCCGGCCATGCCGGTCACGCAGTGGAGCTGGATAAAACCATGATGGTCGCGGGCATCGGCAGCCGCAAGGGCGTGAGCGTCGAGGAAGTATTGGCGGCGATCGAGACGGCGCTTGAAGCACGTGGCCTCGCGATATCAGCGCTTTCGGCGCTGGCGACCGCCCCGCTCAAGAAGGATGAGGCGGCGATTTCCGCCGCCGGCCGAGCGCTCAACTTGCCGGTGGTCATTGCCGACGACCGGGTCCTTCAGTTGGCGTCGCCGGGCACCCGCAGCCGCTGCGATCTCTCGCACAGCCGCGCCGGCACGCCGTCGGTCTCGGAGGCGTCGGCGCTTGCGGTTGCCGGGGCCGGCGCGAGACTGCTCGGGCCGCGCACGGTGCTTGGCCCGGTGACCTGCGCCATCGCGATCAGCGGGGACGCGCCATGACGGTCCATTTCATTGGCGCCGGCCCGGGCGCGGCCGATCTCATCACGCTGCGCGGCGCGCGGCTCCTGGCCAGTTGCCCGGTCTGCCTCTATGCCGGCTCGATTGTTGCGCCGGAGCTGCTGGAACACTGTGCGCCCGGCGCCAAATTGATCGACACCGCGCCGATGTCGCTCGACGAGATCGAGGCCGAGTATGTCGCCGCCCACAAGGCCGGCCAGGATGTCGCGCGTCTGCATTCCGGCGATCTTTCGGTGTGGAGCGCGGTGGCCGAGCAGATCAGGCGGCTGGAAAAGCACAGCATCCCCTACACACTGACTCCGGGCGTGCCCTCTTTCGCGGCAGCAGCGGCGGCACTTCGCCGCGAGCTGACCATCCCCGAGCTCGCGCAAAGCCTGGTGTTGACCCGCGTTTCCGGCCGCGCCTCGAAAATGCCGCCGGGCGAGACGCTGGCCGGCTTCGGCCGCACCGGCGCCACGCTTGCCATCCATCTTGCCATCCACGCCATCGACCGCGTCGTCGCCGACTTGGCGCCGCTCTACGGCGCCGAATGCCCGGTCGCGGTCGTCTTCCGCGCCTCCTGGCCGGATGAGCGGATCCTGACCGGCACGCTCGGCACCATCGAAGCGCAATTGGCGGAGAACCCGATGGAACGCACGGCGATCATCTTCGTCGGCAGCGCGCTCGCGGCGCAGGATTTCGGCGAGAGCTCTTTGTACGACGCCCATTACCAGCGGCGTTTTCGCGGACGGGACGGATTGTGAACGGCGGCGCCAATATGAACGGACGGGCAAATGTGGAGCAGGCGCTGGCCCGGCTGAACTTCAAGCCGCGCGAGCTGGAGCCGGGCCATGTCTGGCTGGCCGGCGCCGGCCCCGGCGATCCCGGCTGCCTGACGCTTGAGGTGCTGGCGGCGCTCGGGCAATGCGACGCGCTGGTTTATGACGCGCTTGTCTCGCCCGACGTCGTGGCGGTCGCCCAGGGCGCCGAGCTTTTCTACGCCGGAAAACGCGGCGGCCAGCCGTCGATGAAACAGGACGACATCAATGCCCTTCTCCTGCGGCTGGCGCGCGAGGGCCGCCGCGTCGTACGCCTTAAGGGCGGCGACCCCTATATTTTCGGCCGCGGCGGCGAAGAGGCTTTGGCGCTGGCGGGCGAAGACATTCCGTTCCGGGTGCTTTCCGGCCTGACCTCCGGTCTCAGCGCGCTGGCCGCCACCGGCATTCCCGCCACCATGCGCGGCATCAACAAGGCCGTCATCCTCGCCACCGGTCATGCGGCCGGTACCGATGACGACATCGACTGGGCCGCGATCGCCCGCACCGGACAGCCGGTCGTGGTCTATATGGGCATGGCCAATTTGCCGGTGATCGCTGCAAAGCTGCTCGAGGGCGGCCTCGCGCCATCCACCCCCGCCGCGGTGATCGTCTCCGCGACCACGCCGCAGGAGCGCATCGTCGTCGCCACGCTTGCCACCATCGCCGAGGAGGCCGCGGCCGCAGGGCTCGCTTCGCCGGCGCTGATCGTCGTCGGCGGCATCGTCGCCATGCGCGCGGCATTGGCGGGCGACACATGACGGCGCGAGCGATCATCATCGGCGCGCCGCGCTCCGGCTCGGGCAAGACCAGCGTCACCATCGGTCTGTTGCGCGCGCTCGCCCGGCGCGGCCTGAAGGTGCGCGGCGCCAAGTCGGGCCCCGACTATATCGATCCGGGCTTCCACACCGCCGCCACCGGCCTGTCCGGCGTCAACCTCGACAGCTGGGCAATGTCGCCTTCGCTGCTCAATGCCTTGGCAGCCCAAGCCGCGGACGACGCCGAATACATCATCCTCGAAAGCGCGATGGGCCTGTTCGACGGCATCCCCGCGCCGAAGGGCCGCACAGGCTCCGCCGCCGATCTCGCCCGGCTCTACGGCCTGCCGGTATTGCTGGTGCTCGACGTTTCCGGACAGTCGACCACGGCGGCGGCCGTCGCGAAGGGTTTTGCTACCTATGATCCCGATGTCCGCATGGCGGGCGTCGTGCTCAATCGGCTTGGCAGCGAACGCCACCGCCGGCTGTCGGGCGACGCGATCGAGGCGATCGGCCTGCCCGTGGTCGGCGCCATCCTGCGCGATCCCACGCTCAACCTGCCGGAGCGGCATCTCGGCCTCGTCCAGGCCGGCGAATACGAGAACCTGCTGGCGCATCTCGACCGGTTGGCCGACATGGTCGAGAAGTCGCTCGACATCGACGCCATCCTGGCGCTTGCGACCCCGCTGGAGCCGGCAACCGGCGATTTCGATGATGCCTTGCAGCCGCCCGGGCAGCGCATCGCGCTGGCGGAAGACGCCGCCTTCACCTTCCTCTATCCGCATGTCGCCAACCACTGGCGCAAGGCCGGCGCCGAGATCGTGCCTTTCTCGCCGCTTGCCGACGAAGCCCCAACTGAAGACTGCGATGTTTGCTGGCTGCCCGGCGGTTATCCCGAGTTGCATCCCGGCAAGCTCGCCGCAGCCGACAATTTCCGGGCTGGAATGGCGCGTTTTGCGGCGGCGAAGCCGGTTCATGGCGAGTGTGGCGGCTTCATGGTGCTGGGTGAAACGCTGGAAGATGCCGACGGCGAGAGCCATAAAATGCTGGGCCTGCTTGGCCATTCGACCAGCTTCGCCAAACGCAAGATGAATCTCGGCTATCGCGAGGCGCGGCTGCGCGCCGCCTGCCCGTTAGGGCCACAGGGCACGCTGATCCGCGGCCACGAGTTCCACTATGCGCAGATGACCGCCACCGGCAATGACGAGCCGCTGGCCGACCTTGCCGACGGCCAGGGCAATCCGCTTGGCGCTTCCGGCTACCGGCGCGGCCATGTCAGCGGCACCTTCTTCCATGCCATAGCGAGAAGCGCATGAGCGGCCCTTCCGCGCCCCGGCAATTGCTTGAGGATATCGGTCTCAGTCTCGTCTTCTTCACCAGACTGAGGCTGCCGTCGAGCGATTTCGGCGGTCGCAACCTGGCCGACGCGATCTGGGCAGCGCCCTTTGCCGGTCTCGCCGTGGCGATCATCGGCGCGCTCGTCTACGCCATCGCCGCCGTCTTCGGCCTGGCGACCGGGCCGGCCTCCGCGCTTGCGCTCGCCGCGACCATGCTCGTCACCGGCTGCCTGCACGAGGACGGGCTTTCCGATATCGCCGATGGTTTCGGCGGCGGCAGGACGCGCGAGAAGAAGCTGGAGATCATGCGCGACAGCCGCATCGGCGCCTATGGCGCGGCGGCGCTTGGGCTGTCGCTGCTCATCCGCTGGAGCGCCCTGTCCGCACTCATCGGTCCCGGCCATGTGTTCCTGGCGCTGTTTGCAGCGCATGCCGCCTCGCGCGGCCTGTTCGGCGTCTTCATGCATCTTGTGCCGCCGGCCCGCGGCGATGGCCTCTCGGCCAATGCGGGCTCTGTCACGACCGAGACCGCCATTGTCGGCGCGGCGCTCGGCGCGGTGGCCCTGCTGGCGCTCGGCCTCGGCGGCGCGATCGCCGCGCTCATCCTGCTCGGCCTGCTCTTCACGGCCTTCCGCGCGCTTTGCCTCAGCCAGATCGGCGGCCAGACCGGCGACACGATCGGCGCGTTGCAGCAGATCGGCGAGATCGCGGTGCTGCTCGTCGCATCCGTTTGCCTTTCCTGATTCTCTTTCGGAGACCTTGCCCCCATGCCCTTCAAATCCCTCGATGAATTGCGTACCGCCTGCCTCGACCTCCCCGTCGGCAGCGATACAGCCGCCGCTGCCGTCGCCAAGCGCCAGGACACCTTGACCAAGCCGCCGGGCAGCCTCGGCCGGCTGGAAACCATCGCCGCCTGGCTGGGGCGCTGGCAGGGCCGCGACATGCCGAAGCTCGATGCTGTGAAAGTGTTCGTCTTCGCCGGCAATCACGGCGTCACCGCGCAGGGCGTCTCGGCCTATCCGTCGGAAGTCACGGTACAGATGGTGGCGAATTTCGCCGGCGGCGGCGCGGCCATCAACCAGTTGGCCCGCATTGCCGGCGCCAATCTCGACGTCATCCCGCTCGATCTGGAGCATCCGACCGGTGATTTCACGGTAGCGCCGGCGATGGACGAGAAGGCGTTCCTCGCCGCGGTTTCGGCCGGATACGATGCCGTGACCAAGGATCTCGACCTCGTCTGCTTCGGCGAGATGGGCATCGGCAACACCACGCCCGCCGCCGCGATCTCAACCGCCCTGTTCGGCGGCAGCGCGGAAAAATGGACCGGGCGCGGCACCGGCGTCGACGATGCCGGCCTGAAGCGCAAGGTGGTGGCCATCGAAGCCGGCCTCAAGCGCCATGCCGATTCGCTGTCAGACCCGCTGAAGATCGCAGCGGCGCTGGGCGGCCGCGAGCTTGCAGCCATCTTCGGCGCCACGCTGGCCGCGCGGCGCAACAACGTGCCGGTACTGCTGGACGGATTCGTCTGCACCGCGGCCGTGGCGCCGCTGGCGAGGCTCCACCCGACCGGCCTCGCCCACACCATCGCCGCCCATGTCTCGGCCGAAGCCGGCCACCGCCGCCTGCTCGAGGCGCTCGGCCTGCCGCCGCTGCTCGACCTCGGCATGCGGCTCGGCGAAGGCTCCGGCGCCTGCCTTGCCGTCAACATCGTCCGCTCGGCGCTTGAATGCCATGCGAAGATGGCGAGTTTTGCCGAGGCGGGCGTTTCGGAGAAATAAAATCGGTCGAAATTTCAACACTGTTGAAACATCGAAATAACGTCATCTCAGTTATTCCATGAGACGTAGATGTCTCATGGGAGATCGATCGATGTATTTGAAATATCTAATATCTGCGGCGATTCTTGTTACCGCGGCTTCGCCAGCCTTGTCTCAGGACCAATATGTCCGCCCGCTTCGTCCCGGCGAAGACGGGTCGGCCAGGATCCAGTCCTCGATCTCCATGACCTTTCCGGTCAAGGATGACGACGATGCCGCCACGCAGCAGCAGGTCGCGCTCCGTTCCTTCTACAAGGTCGCGGCGGGCAGCTGCGCCATGTTGCTCGAGACCGTCGCCGATACATGCGAGATTGCCGGCATGAGCACCAATCTTAACGCCAGGGACCGCAATATCGGCGGGTATGGCGCATCGCAGCTCACGGTGAGTGGTCAGATCACGATGAAGGTCAAGTTCAAGGCGAACCTCAGCAAAACAGCGCCGTAGGCACCGCATTTGCGGCCTACTTCATTGTTTTGATGAAAAGAATTTGGTGGGTGTGCACAGGATCGAACTGTGGACCCGCTGATTAAGAGTCAGCTGCTCTACCAACTGAGCTACACACCCACACCGCCGGAAAACTCAG
>RXJA01000083.1 GCA_003963455.1 Hyphomicrobiales bacterium | reverse complement strand
CCGTCCGGGAAGATGCCCCGGGCGGACACGATCGACACCTGGCCGGCATCGAGCAGCGACTGGTCGAGCGTCAGCTGCTGGAAGCCGAACGTATGGAGCTGGCCGGCCTGCAAGGCGCCGCGCACCATCCCCTCGAAGAACCGGTCCTGCTGCTGGAAATGCTGGGTCCTGAGGAAAAGGCCCTCCGACCACAGCACCCTGTTTGCGTCGCTCATGCTGCCACTCTCTGCACTGCCGTGGTTGTCTCGCCGTCAGGCGGAAATGCCGCCCTTGCCGAGGCCGACATTGATGGTGAACTTCGACCCCGGCGAAACCGACTTGGTCGTGCGCCAGTTGCGACCGCCGGGTTCGCGGATCAGCGCCACGAAGCCGAGCGCCGTCGCGTTCGGCTCGACCGTGATGGTCTTGGCCGCCGTCTTGCCCGGTGCCACCGAGATCGTGTCCATGCCGATCAGATCGGCCCCGAGTACCCCACTGGCGCCGCCCTGCAACGCGAAATAATCGGCCGAGTTGAACTTGCCGGTGCTGGCAAGCCGCATCACCAGCACCGTCACCGGCCGGTCGCCGCCGCCCGGCCCCGGATTCATGCCGGCGCCGCCGGTCACGTTGACCGAGATGACCGATGGTTTCGGCGGGCCGCTCTGGCAAGCCGCAAGCAGCCCCGCGGCGCCGATGGCAACGATGAATTCGCGTCTGTCGATCATGTCCCTACTCCTCTTCATATGCATCCCTGAAGTCTGCGCCGATCTCGCCCAGGAAGCTCGATTCCGCGCTCTGGGCGATGTCGCGATGGCGTTTTTGGTAGAGCTCCCACAATTTGGCATTGCGTCCGCCGGACAGTAGATTGCCGATCGCGGAATTGGACTTGAGCTCTTCCTCGATCGCGGCCGGATCGAAACGGTCGATCATGCGCCGCAGCGCCGCCTGGACGCCGCGCCAGGCGCGCACGTGATGCTGCGCGAGATCCTTGACCGCGTCGCCGATCGCCGCCTCGCCGGAGAGGAAGCCTGGACTGCGTTCCGCGATGATGGTGACGATGACATCCTCGACCGTCGGCAGGAATTTGAGCGGGTTGACCTCGGAGGCGCCGACCATGGTCTGGGCGACGCGCGCGCTGCCCTTCTCCTCGGCGCGCTTGCGCAGCAACTGCATAAGGCCGTCGAGCATCAGCCTGTATTCCCGCCCGAACTTCTCCATTTCGGCGATCGGATCGCGCCCGGGAAAATCGGCCTCCTCGACGCCCATGCCGCGCAGGAACGCAGCGCGCAGCGCCATGTCGCCGGGGGCCGGTTGCGCCGGACGCGACGGCTTCGGCGCGGGGGCAGGGCGGGGTTGCGGAGTAGGCGCTTCGGGCGCCTGCGCCGGTATCTCCCACGGACGCGCGGCCTTCGACTTCTCGGCTGGCCGCTCGTCGCGGCCGGCCGCGTTGGCGCCGGTGCCGGAAGCTGGCGTCGCGGCTGGCCCGAAGCTGAAATCGTCGAAGCCGGACGATTTCGACGACGGTTCGGGCGTATTGTTGCGCGACGGCATGTTGCCGAAGCCGAAGGGGTCCGACCGGCCGGCGGCGGGCTCTTCGCCCGAGGCCGGCGTCGCCACGGGATCGAGGCTGAACGGGTCGTCGAAGGCGGGCGAACTGCGCTGGCTCGAGGCGCGGTCGTAGGCTCCGGGCATAGGCTGCTCGAATGGGTCGGGCAGCCCTGCCGGGCGTGGCCGCTGCGGTTCCTCCTCGACCTTGGCCGAGAAGAAATCGTCGCCCCCGATGCTGGGTGGCGTGCGCGGTTGCGGCGACCACGCCGGCGCGGCATTGGCCACCGGCGCCTGGCCGATCGACGTGTGGCCGGCGCTGGGCTGGACCTCGACATGGAGCACATAGTCGCCCATGCGTAGCCGCATGCCGTTTTGCAGCCGCGTCGACCTGCCGGTGCCGAGCGGGCTGTCGGAATCGTCGATGAACAACCCGCTGCTCGACGTGTCGGTGACGTAATAGCCGTCGCGGCCGCCGCTGATCTTGCAGTGCGCCCGCGAGACGAACATGTCCGGATCGTCGATCTGCCAACCGGCGTCGGCGCTCCGGCCGATCACCAGCTCGCCCTCGTCCAACCGGGTCTGCCTGACCACTTGCGAACGCGGGCCTTGTTCGAGCGTCAGCAGCAGGCTCATGCGGCTGCCTCCGCCATGTCCGGCCGCCAGCCGACGATGGTGCGCAGCCTGAGGTCGTCGGCGTCGCCCTTTTCGGCGGGGCGAGAAAGCCAGGAGGTTCGGCCGAGCTGGATGGTTCCCATCTTCGGCGCAGGCACAGCGTTGCGCGCAAGCACGATCCTGAGATCGACGTCGAGCGCTTCGCCGATCATGTCGCGCACCGCCTTCTTGAACAGGGCAAGGCGCCGTTCTCCAGGCAGGAACGACTTGAAGTCGTCGAGGCTGAGCGGACCGACGCGCAATTCGATCCGGTTTTGGCGGCTGAAGACGCGCGGCCCGATCGTCGCGCCGCTGCCGAGCGACGCATAGGCCTTGCCGACCTGGCTCTGCAGCGCCTTCGGAATGGTGATCCAGGCGGCGACGAATTCCTTGATCTGCACCGGCACCTTGAAGGCGGTGGCGAGAAACAACGTCAGCCGCTCGGCGCCGTCGACCTGGTTGGCCAGCGATCCGGCCTGGCGCAGCCGCACTGTGTCGAGCTCGGGGTCCTGCGTGCCGGGAAGGCCGATGCCGGCCATGGCCTCCAGCATGGCGCGGACGCGTCCGCCGACGGAACGTTCGACCTGCACCGCCGGATGCGCGTCCGCCCATGCGCGGTAATAGAGCGCGATCATGCGATGCTGCAGGATGTTGACGAAGTCGACGAAGGTCGTGTCGCTGGTCTGCTCGGCGTCGGCGCCGGTGAACCAGCGCTGCGACAGCCGGTCGAGCACCCAGCGCGTCAGATGCAGCGGCATCGGCCCTTCCGGCCCGAGCAGGCCGAGATTGGCGACGGTCACCCGCGCCGGTGCCTTGTCGCTGGCGTCCTGAAACTTGACCACGTCCCTGGCCGAGAAGCTCAGGCGCACATGCTGGCCGATCCTTGCCGGTTCACGGTCCGCGGTTCCGGAATAGCCGAACAGCCCGCGCCGCTGCTCCAGGCGGCGCAGCAGCTCGAAGAAATCGTAACCCTCGGACAGCGGGTCGGCCGCGGGCGTTGCGGGCGCAGCTAGATCAGGTAGCGATTGCCGGGCGTCATCGGCCATGGCACATCCTCCTGCTTCTGCAGCAGCCGCGTACGCGTCCGCACGAAACCATTTATCCCCGCATGGCGGGCGAACAGCCGCGCAAGCAGAGCCGAAAGCAGCAGCGTGCTCTGGCCCGCCAGCACCGACTGGTCGACATGCAGCGTCACCTCGGTGCCGCGGCCGAAGCACATCGGCCCGTCGATCTTGAGCCGCTCGATCACCGGGCGCGAGTCGATGCGGGTGATCGAGTGCACGTTGCGGGCAAGGCTCGGATCGCCGCGATCGGCGTAGAGGTCGAGCAAGGCGTGCAGCGGATCGACGCCGCGGCCTTCCTTGGCGAGGCTCAGGAAATTGAGCGAAAGCTGCGCCACCAGCCGCCAGGCGAGGTTGTCGGCGCGCGATTCGCCTTCGGCCCCCGACGGCAGCGCTGCCGGGATCGCCGGCTGCGGCGGCCGCAGCGCGCCGAGCAGCCGCACCGCTTCCACCGGGTCGGCGGTCTCCAGCGTCAGCGTCGGCGTGTCGTCCAGGATCGGCAGGTCGCGGTTGGTGCAGAGCGCCATGATGTCGAGGCGCTTGAGCGGCCGGTTCGCCGGGTTGCCGGCCGGACGCGAGACGGCGATGAAGACATCGTCGCCAGTATAGGAGGTGCGGGTCAGGCCGTCGCGCCGCTCGTCTTCCGTGGCCCGGCGCGGCCGCCGCTCGGTCGAATAGACCCAGCCGCTGCCGCGGTTCTGTCCGAGGCTGAACAATTCAGGGATAAGCGCCTCGTTGCCCTCCGCATCGGCATCCTCGACCCGGATGACCCGGAAGATCTCGAAGTCGCGCGCCCGCGTGCGATCGGCATGTAGCACCTGCCGCGTCTTGCGCGGATCGATTTCGATGACGTTGCATTCGCGTTCGAAGAGATTGATCACCGGCGTCACGAACAGCTCGAAATCGGCCGTCGCCACATCGGCGACCTCCGGCGCCGGGCGCCGGAACAGGAAGATGATCTCCATCCCGCCATCGCACTTGCGCACCACCGGTTGCAGATCGGCGACCCGAACATAGTGGAAGCGCTCCGGGATCATGAAATATTCGCGCAGCAGCCGATATCCCTCGAAGGTCGCACGGGTGCGCGGCATCAGGGCTTCGTCGTCGCGAATCCCGATCATTTCGGGCTCGGGCAAGGCCGTGAGCGGATTGGTCTTGCCTTCAGCCCGCGCGCCGACAGCCGAGCAGGCGCCGAAGATCGCATCGAAGATGAGCGGCGCCTTGGCACGGCCGGCGAAATAAAGGTCGAGGCGATCAAGCGACAGTTCGGAAAGCTTGCCTTTTCCGATGCGGCCGAGCGTGATGCGAAGCGCCGCTTCTGCGCGCACGCCGCCGATCGGCGTGATTCCGGCGGCGGCGAGCGCGCTGCGATCCTGGAAATAGCTGACCGAGGTGATCGCGATCGGCCACAGCGTGACCTCCTGCGCGGTGGTGAAAGTCGCGCGTGTCGAAAGCCCAGCTTGCAGACTGGAGACCAACCGTGTGCCGCGCGCGACGGCGTGGCCGGCGATCATCGACTGCACCTGTTGTCCGGGCTTCAGCACAGCCATTGCCGTCGCCGGCGCCGGCGTCACCAGGTCCGGATAGAGCACGTCGAGCACGGCGCGCGAAAAGCGCGAGCGTTCCGCGTCGACCTTGAGCCGCGTGCGCGCGGCAAGGAATGCCACACCGTCGAGCAGCCGTTCGACATAGGGGTCGGGGCAAGGAACGGTGTCGAGGGAAAGGTTGCGGGCGACCGCCGGATGCATATCGGCGAACTCCGCGGCCAGCGCCCGGATATGGGTCAGTTCCTCTTCGTAATACTCGACGAAGACCCTATCCATTTCAGGTCTCCCGGAGTTCGGTTCGCGCCAGGCCGTTGTCGAGATTGATCGTGGTGCGCAGCCGCATGCGTTCGGGCGTCGGCGTCATGATTAGAACTGCGTCGATCTCGATCTTGAGGCCGACGGTCTTGTCGCCGAGCGTCACGTTGACGGTCGTGGCGCTTTCCTTCAGACGCGGCTCGAAAGTGGCTAGCACCGCGCGGATTTCGCGGGCCAGCGTATCGCGGTCGAAATCCCGCGACGAGCGACCGGAAAAGGACGGCACGCCATAGTTGACGACGCTGCGGCGCACTTCCGGAAAGTCGGCGAGCGGCGGCAGTTCGTCGAGCGGCTGTTCGTGCTCGGCGTCGGAAAGCATTGGCAGGGACTCGAAACGCTCGGTGTTGAACAGAGCCTCGATGTCGCGCCGCACCGCTTCCCGAAGCACGCGCGCCGAGACCACCACGCCCCGGCTCTCGATCTCGACGCGGTGTTCGGTCTGGAAGATCAGCCGGTGCAGGCGCCGCTTCTGCTCGGCCGTCAGTTCGGCATCGGCATCGATGGCGCGCGCGCTACGGGCAAGAAGAGCCTCGACGCGCTCGGCGCCGAGTTCCTCTTCCAACTGGCGACGCAGCCCGTCGATCTCCGATGTCAGCCCGGGCAGATCGTTGACGAGGCGGTCCCAGAGGGAGGGCTGGACCGCCTCGCGTTTTGCCCGGGAACTGCCGGCAAGCTGCGCTTTCGCGCCAGGCCGCTTGACCTCACTTGCCGACATAGACGTCCATTTCGGCCTCGTCGTTCTTGTCGTAGACGAACTTGATCTTCTTGTACGCGAAGCTGACCTGTTCTTCGATCAGGTCCGCTTCGTGAACGTCCTGACGCATGTCGTATTCCATGACCGAAGCATCGGTGAGCGTCACGACCAGGTAATCGCTGGTTTCGCCGTCAATGGTACGGCGTGCCGAAAACACCACCTCGCTGAGAGCCTTGTTCTCGAACAGCGCCTTCTGCAGGTACGGCGACGACTTGTCGTAATGCTTGAGGAACTTGATCATTCCCATCGACACGCGGCCGCGTCGCGACAGCGAATTCGGGTCGTATGGCGCGATCATCTTGTAATCGACGCCATGGATTTCGATCTCGTCTTCGTGACCATCGCGTTTGCTCGGGCCCTTGATATCCGGAACTTTCAGGAAGCCGTCGATCTTCATCGAGGGCGCATCGCTGTCAGGCATTGTCTTTCTCCACCGCTTTCAAAACAAAACAAAATGACTTTGCTTACAATTTTCAGCCCTTCACTGACGGCAGTTCGGACACCAGCCGGAGCGAGGCGTTTATGCCTTCCAGCTGGTAGTGCGGACGCAGATAGAAACGGGCATTGTAGTAACCGGGCCGGCCTTCGACGCTGTCGACCTGAACTTCGGCCGCGGCAAGGGGACGCTTGGCGCGTGCCTTGTCGTCGGCAAAGGCAGGATTGGCCAGCACGTATCTGTTGATCCACTCGGTCAACCAGATCTCCATGTCGGTGCGCTCCTTGAACGAACCGATCTTGTCGCGTGCTATTGCCTTGAGGTAATGCGCGAAGCGCGACACCGGGAACAGGTACGGCAGGTTGGCGCTCAGCCGCTCGTTCGACTGGGCGTCGGGATCGACAAGGCGCCCGGCGCGCGTCTCATCATCCTGAAGCGAATGCGCGCCGATGAAGGCCGCGAGATCGGTGTTTTTGCGATGCAGGATCGGCATCAGGCCGAGCTTCGCCAGTTCCGCTTCGCGCCGGTCGTCGATGGCGACCTCGGTCGGGCATTTCATCGCGATCGAGCCGTCGTCGGTCGGGAAAGCATGCACCGGCAGGTTGAGCACCGTGCCGCCATTCTCGACGCCGCGGATCTGCGTGCCCCAGCCGTACAGCTTGTGGCTGCGGTTGATGTTCACGCCCATCGGGAACGCGGCGTTCATCCAGACATATTTGTTGTGGTCGCCGCCAACATCTTCCTCGAAGGTGAAACCCTTCACCGGAACGGTTTCCGAGCCGTAGGGCAGGCGCGCCAGCACGCGTGGCATGGTAAGCCCGATATAACGGGCGTCCTCGCTCTCGCGCAGCGACTGCCAGGAGGCGTAGGCCGGGTTGTTCACGATCATCTGCAGGTCTTGCGGGTTGGGCAGTTCCTGCCAGCTGTCCATGCGGAACAGCCGCGGCGAGGCGGCTGCGATGAACGGCGTGTGCGCCGAGGCGCATACGCCTGAGATGTTGCGCAGCAGGCCGACGTCGCGCGGATGGTTGGAGAACTCGTAGGCGCCGATGATGCAGCCGATCGGCTCGCCGCCCAGCATCGAATACTCGTCCGTGTACACCTTCTTGAAGATCGGGCTCTGGTCCCACATCTGGCCTTCATAGTCTTCCAGCGTGTCGGCCAGTTGCTCCTTGGAGATGTTCATCACCCGAATCTTGAGGTGCTTCGCATCCGTCTCGGTGTTGTTGATCAGATACCAGAGGCCGCGCCAGGTGCCTTCCATCTCACGCACTTCCGGCGCGTGCATAATCTCGTTGACCTGTGTCGTCAGCATCTTGTCGATGCCGGCGATCAGCGACTTGATCGACTTGATCGCATTGGACGAGATGGTCGTCGTCTCGGAACGCGACTGAGCGGCCAAAGCCAGGTTGCGCACCAGTTGCTGCAGCTTCTCGCTGTCGTCTTTCTTGACCTTGAAATCCTTTTCAAGGAGCCCGCTGAATTCGCCGAGATCGATGGCTTCCGCCTCGGCGGTGGCGGCTGCGGTTTTTTGCTGTTCGGCCATGATTTACTCCTTGCCCTTGCCGTCATCCATCGCCTGTTCGGCGATCTTGGTCAGCAACGGCTCATTGTTCAGAAGCTGCGCGATGCGCTTTTCGGCGTCGACGCGGCCATCCATGAAGCCGAGCAGTTCCTCGAGTTGGCGCCGCATCTTGAGGATCTCGGCCAGCTGCGGCACCTGCTCGGCGACCTTGTCCGGCGCGAAATCGCCCATTTTCGAGAAGGTAAGATCGACGAAAAGCTCTTCGTCGCGCTCCTGGCCTTCGGCTTGCGGCAAGGTGTTCTTGACCCGTGCCTTCACGCGCGGTCCCATCGCTTCCATGAATTTGGGGAAGCGGTTGGCGTCGGTTTCGACGAAGCTGCGGTCGAGGACCGACTTTGACGCTTCCTTTGTCTGTGAAGCGCCCGCAAGATCGGCCATCACCGCCATGACGAACGGCAGTTCGATCGTCGTCGGGCTGCCGTAGGTTTCGACGTCGTAGGCGATCTGCACGCGCGGGGCGCGGTTTCTTTCGATGACCTTCGCTTTGCTCTCTGCTGGCATGCTTTTCTACCTTTCATCCTCTAGGCCGGCTTCTTGGGATCGGGGACACCGGCAAGCTGCCGGAACTCCTTCAGCCCCGACGGGGCGAGATCTTCCATCAGTTCCACGAAATCCATGTGCACCATCCGGCGCACGCGCCGCGCGAGATGCGGGATGGGGCTGGACGGCTCGGTGCGGTCGTAGAAGGCGACCACCAGGTCCAGGCATCTGACAACCTCATCGCGCGAGCTGATCCGGTCCGGAAGACCGGTACTCGCGTCCACAGGGTTACCCACACTTGCCATCGTTTCGGCTCCATGACCGTTTCGGGCGGGCGTCGATGTCGGCTGCGCCGTCGATGTCGGCTGCGCCGACTGCGGGGCGGTTGTTGCAGCGCCATTCCCGGCGGCGCCGGCATTGGAATTCCGCTCCAGCGTCGTCAGCAAACGCTGCAGGAACTTCTTCAATTCCGGGACGGTGGCGCCATGGCCATCGATACGAGCGTTGAGTGCGGCGTCCACCGCGTCGAGGGCCGCGATCGCGGCATGCGCGTCGGCCAGCAACGACGTCATCGTGTCCGCTGCCTGATCGATTTGCGCCGTGCATCCGGTGCGCACCCGGTTCAACAACTGGTTGTGGGCGCTCGTCAGCGCCGCCTTCTCGGCGACGCTGAGGCCGGAGGCTGCTTCCTGCAGCATGACGCGCTCGTCGAGCGCCGCCTGTTCCAGGTCGCGACCGCTGATCGGTCCGATCGCACGGGGCGAGAAGAAGGCGGTCTGCCTGAGGTTCGCCAGCAGGCCTTCCTGGCTATTCTGGAGGTCAAGAAGCGAATTGATACGGCGCAGAGCCGCGTCGCGCGGCGTGGCGCCCGTCCGCAAGGCGGGATGCATCGTATCCCAATACTGCTCGAAAGTCCTTGCGATCAGGGTCAGCCCCTGGGCGAGGCCGGCGAGTCTCTCTTCATTAGCCAGCGCGCGCGTGATGATGACCAGAAGGCGCAAATCCCGGCCGTGCAACCGTAATTCTTCGGCCTTTTCGAGGACGGCCGCCCAGTCGACAGGGATGGTGGATTGCGAGGCCTTGTTGCCGTCGTGGGCAACTTTGAGCTGCGCTTCCGTCAGCCGCTCCAGCTCATGGAAAGCCGGGTCGTTGCGCAAGTCCTCTCCCGACGGATTCGCACCGTTCAGAGGATTCAGCCAGAGTGCGAGATCAATCACACCAACCCCCAGCCAGCGGCCCTGAGACCCCTATGTGACGTAACGTTATCACCGGCCTCACGCGACGACAATTGAGCACCTGCGCAAAAACTAACGGAAGCTAAACGCGGCCGTTTTCTTCGGCGAAACCCATTGCGCGATTGTCGGACCCGGTATGTGAAATGGCTCGCATAGTCCGGACGGCAATCCAGTGTTTGCTGCCAAGAGTTTGCAAGGCTTGTGTAACCGGGCGGTGCCGCCCGGTTAAATTCAAACGCCTTATCCGTCACGCGGCTTTGTCAAGCGGCCGCTTATATGGCAGGGTACGGTCGGCAGGTTGCGGGAGCAGGTTCGATGGAACAGCGCCGGTCATCGCAGAGCTTCAAGCGTAAGGAACTGGTCGCCAAGCTAAACGCCACGGGGGTGCGCGCCTTCAAGGCCGCGGCCGACACGGCCAAGTTGCGCGGCAATCCCTATGTCGAGCTCG
>RXJA01000543.1 GCA_003963455.1 Hyphomicrobiales bacterium | reverse complement strand
TGGGGCAGTCGGCAACGATGATTCTGGGTGGCGTCGTGGCCGGGTTTCTGCTTTATGTCGTTTCGGTACTGGTCAAGGCATTCGGTGTAGCCGGATTCGTGCCTACGGTGGTGGCTGCATGGGTTCCGGTCGTCGTGGCTATGTTCTTTGGGGTGACTTTTCTGCTATACAAGGAAGACGGCTAGTGAGGGAGGCGGTTTTGCGCAGCCATAGGCAGGCCGGTTTGGCACGCCTCTATGGGGCGACTGCCTTGGCATGTCTGTTCGCCTGCGCGGTGCCGATGGCACCCGCGCTGGCGCAGACCATTACTGCCAAGCCCGTCCCTGCCGACACGCAGATGCTGCTTGCCGCCGATACGCTTGTCTATGACAACGACAAGCACACGGTGACGGCCGTCGGCGGCGTGCAGATCGACTATGGCGGCAACAAGCTCGTTGCCCAGCGCGTGGTGTATAATCGCGACACCAAGCGCCTCGTTGCCAGCGGCGCCGTCGAGCTCATCAACAGCGACGGCACCAAGGTCAATTCCGACTATATCGACATCACCGACGACTTTGCCGACGGTTTCACCAACGCGCTGCGCGTCGAGACGATCGACAAGGCCTATTTCGCCGCCGAAAGCGCCGAGCGCATGGGCGGCGTGCTGACCACGTTCCACAATGGCGTCTACACCGCCTGCGAGCCTTGCGAGGACAAGCCGGACAAAGCGCCAACCTGGCGCATCAAGGCGCGAAAGATCATCTGGAACGGCGAGAAGAAGACAGTCCGCTTCGAGAACTCGAATTTCGAGTTCTTCGGCTTCCCGCTCGCCTATCTGCCGGCCTTCGAGATCGCCGACCCGACCGTGAAGCACAAAAGCGGCTTCCTGATCCCCGGCATCGTCTACAACAACCATCTCGGCGTCGGCGTCAAAGTCCCTTATTATTTCGCCCTGTCGCCGACCTATGACCTCACCGTCACCGGCAGCGGCTATACCAAGCAGGGCTTCCTCGGCGAGGCCGAGTGGCGCCAGCGCTTCAACAACGGCGAGTACTCGCTGAAGATCGCCGGCATCAACCAGCAGGATCCGAACGCGTTCATCGGCACCGGCAACCGTTATGTCGTCGATTCGGGCGAGCCCGGCGATCCGAACAAATTCCGCGGCATGATGGGCACCAAGGGGCAGTTCGCCATCAACGAGCGCTGGAACTTCGGCTGGGACGTTCTGCTGCAGACCGACAAGGACTTCTCGCGCACCTACAACATCGACGGCTACAACGATCTCGCCCACCAGTCGTCGATCTACCTGACGGGCTTGAGCGACCGCAACTATTTCGACGTCCGCGCCATGCGCTTCGAGGTGCAGGAAGATACGCTCTCCAGCGATCCGACGGCGCGCGCGGCCAAGCAGCCGTGGGTCCTGCCCTCTTTAGACTACGCCTATATCCCCGACATGTCGGTGGCCGGCGGGCAGCTGTCGTTCAACGTCAATGCGCGTGTCATCAGCCGCAACCGGTTGGACGCGGTGCTGGCCGATCCGCTCGACGACACGTCCATCAACAATGTGCGCGGCGTCGAGGGCGAGTCGAGCCGGATCACCGCCGAAGCCGAATGGAAGCGCACCTTCACCACCGATGGCGGCCTGCAACTGACGCCGCTGCTCGCGTTCCGCGGCGACGCCGGCTACGTCAACGCCAATTCAGCTTCACTCGCCGCGGTCAACCAGATGGGCACGAATCTTGGCGAAAACGTCGACATGCGCTCGTCGCTTGCCCGCTACATGGCCACTCTCGGCCTTGAGGCGCGTTGGCCGCTGTTGTTCTCGATGCCCAGCTCCAGCCATATCCTGGAGCCGACCGCGCAGGTCTTCGTGCGTCCGAACGAGCAATATGTCGGCGGACTGGCCGTTCCCAATGAAGACGCGCAGAGCTTCGTCTTCGACGCCACCACGCTGTTCGAGCGCGACAAATTCTCGGGCTATGACCGCATAGAGGGCGGCACGCGCGCCAATGTCGGCTTCCGCTATTCAGGCGCCTATGACAATGGCTGGGCCACGAATGCCATCTTCGGCCAGTCCTACCAGCTCGCGGGCGAGAACTCCTTCGCCGCCCCCGATCTCGTCAATGTCGGAGCCGAGTCCGGCCTGGACAAGCGGACCTCGGATTATGTCGGCCTCGTCGGCTTCAACAGCCCAAGCGGGTTCTCGGGTTCGGTGAGCGGGCGTTTCGACGAGCAGACATTCGAGGTCAGGCGCGCCGAAGTGAAGGCCGCCTATTCCAGCCTGCCGATATCGCTCAGCGCCAAATACGCCTTCATCGAGGCGCAGCCGCTCTATGGCTTCACCACCGACCGCCATGAAGTCACGCTCGGGGCCTCGACGCATCTGGCGCAGAACTGGCGGCTCTTCGGCACCGGCACCTACGACATCCAGAGCAACGTGCTGGTCAAGGACGGGGTCGGTTTCGCCTACAACGACTCCTGCTTCACCTATATCATGACGTATTCTCAGACGCGCGATACCATAACCAAGGAAGTGTCGCAGAATATCGGCTTCAACCTGTCGTTCCGCACGCTGGGCGATTTCGGCTCTTCGACCAGCGCGGTCGATACCATCCAGTAACCGAGGGCCGGCGCGTGGCCTGCGAGCCGGGCGCCGATGGTGCCTTGGGTCTTGATTTGGAGCGTGAACCCCCGAAAATGCATTGATTCTCGGGGCCATGGGCAGGCGACATCGTTTCGCCGCATAGGACGGGCATGGGGTCGGCTGCATCGCGCAGGCGTTCGGAGGACGCGCGGCGCTGTCGTGCCGACGAATTGGGGCGGGGAAATTGGAAGGTAAGATGAGGAAATACCTGTTTTCGGCAGGATTGGCGCTTCTGGTGGCAGCGGCCTCGGTTTCGGTCACCGCCGTCGTGCAGCCTGCTTTCGCGGCGGAGATCAAATACGTCGTCAACGGCATACCGATCACCACCGGCGACATCGCGCACCGCGCCGCCTTCTTCAAGTTGCAGCACAAGAAAGGCGATGCCGCGCAGGAGATGATCGACCAGACGTTGCGGCTGGCCGAAGCCAAGCGGCTCGGTATCCGCATCACCGACCAGCAGGTCGACGCCGCCTACCAGCGCTTCGCCTCGGGCAACAAGATGCCGCTGGCGAAGCTCGATGCGATCATGACGCAGTCGGGCGTCACCAAGGAACATTTCAAGGAGTTCATCCGCGCCCAGATGGCGTGGAACCAGGCGCTCGGCGCGCGCTACCGTTCCGGCGAAGGCGGCTCGGTGACCGAGCAGGACGCCGTGCGGCGCATGCTCGACAAGGGCGGCGCCAAGCCGACCGCCACGGAATACATGCTGCAGCAGGTGATCTTCGTTGTGCCGGCATCGGAGCGCGCCGCCACGCTCGCCAAGCGCAAGCGCGAGGCCGACGCCATGCGCGCCCGTTTCAGCGGCTGCAATACGACGCGGGAATTCGCCAAGGGCCTGATCGACGTCACCGTGCGCGACCTCGGCCGCGTGCTGGCGCCGCAATTGCCGTCTGACTGGGCCGAGCAGATCAAGGCGACCAAGGTCGGCGGCGCGACACCGACCCGCGAGACCGAACGCGGTGTGGAGTTCATCGGCATCTGCTCCTCGCGCGAGGTTTCCGACGACAAGGCCGCGCAGATGGTGTTCCAGGCCGAAGGCGGCAACGACAAGGACGCCGACGCGCTCAGCAAGAAATATGTCGACGAATTGCGCCAGAAGGCCAAGATCGTCGAACGCTAGAGCCGGATGACTTCATCAGGTCGGATCGGCCTGAATCCGTCTCTCAATCAAAGAAATGGAGCATGATGTCGCCCGAGAACCGCTGCAGACTTTTCGGCATCATGCTCTGAGCGGCAAGCATGCGATACCGCAGTCAGCCCACCGCATGAGCCCGCGGAAGACCGATGCGCCGCTGGCGCTCAGTGTCGGCGACCCTTCGGGTGTCGGACCCGAGATCGCCATCGCCGCCTGGCAGGCGGGCGACAGCGCCGGCGTGCCGACCTTCTATCTCATCGCCGACCCCGCGCTGGTCGAAGCCCGCGCCCGCCTTGTCGGTGCAAATGTGACGGTTGCCGAGACGTTGCCGGGACAGGCGGCACATCATTTTGCCCGCGCGCTTCCCGTCGTGCCGCTCCATGCGCGCCATGTCGACAGCCCTGGAAAGCCGGACCTGGCCAATGCCGCCGGCACCATCGAAGCCATCGACCGCGCTGTCGCCGACTGTCTCGCCGGCCGCGCCGCGGCGATAGTCACCTGCCCAATCGCCAAGAAGCCGCTCTACGACGCGGGATTTGGCTTTCCCGGCCACACCGAATATCTGGCGCACCTGGCCTCGCGCCACACCGGCAGGGAGGTGACGCCGGTGATGCTGCTGGCAGGACCCGAATTGCGCGCCGTCCCGGTGACCATCCACATCCCCCTTGCCGAAGTGCCGAAGGTGCTCACCACGGAACTGATCGTCGCCACTGCGCGCGTCACCGCCACTGATCTCAAGAACCGCTTCGGCATCGCGCGGCCGAGGCTCGCCGTCGCCGGGCTCAACCCGCATGCCGGCGAAGGTGGCGCGATCGGCCTGGAAGATCTGTCGATCGTTCTCCCGGCCGTGAAGGCGCTCCAGGCCGAAGGCATAGACGCGGTCGGACCGCTGCCGGCCGATACCATGTTCCATCCGCGCGCCCGCGCCTCCTATGACGCGGCGCTGTGCATGTATCACGACCAGGCGCTGATCCCGGCAAAGACGCTCGCTTTCGACGAGGCGGTCAACGTGACGCTGGGCCTTCCCTTCATCCGCACCTCTCCCGACCACGGCACCGCCTTCGACATCGCCGGCAAAGGCATTGCGCGCGCCGACAGCCTGACCGCGGCGCTCAGGCTGGCGCGCCGACTGGCCGACAGCGGCAGGCAGGCCGCCGCCGCGTGAGGACCGCTTGAACGGGCGCACAACAATCGACGGGTTGCCGCCGCTGCGCGAGGTGATCGAGCAGCATGGGCTGCAGGCCAAGAAAGCGCTCGGGCAGAACTTCCTGCTCGACCTCAATCTGACCGGCAAGATCGCCCGCGCGGCCGGCGATCTCGGCGAAGCGACGGTGATCGAGGTCGGTCCGGGTCCAGGCGGGCTGACGCGGGCGCTGCTCTTCAACGGCGCGCGGCGCGTGATCGCCATCGAGCGCGACGAGCGCTGCCTTGAAGCGCTGGCCGAGGTTTCCAGCCACTATCCCGGCCGCCTCGAGGTCATTCCCGGCGACGCGCTGAAGACCGATTTTGCGGCGCTTGCCGGCAAGGCGAATGGCGGCCCGGTGAAGATCGTTGCCAACCTGCCCTACAATATCGGCACCGAGCTTCTGATCCGCTGGCTGACGGTGGCCGACTGGCCGCCCTTCTACCGGTCGATGACGCTGATGTTCCAGCGCGAGGTGGCGGAGCGCATCACCGCGGGTCCGGGCAGCGACGCCTATGGCCGGCTCGGTGTTCTTGCCGGCTGGCGCACCGAGGCGAAGATCGCTTTCGACGTGCCGCCGCAAGCTTTCACACCGCCGCCGAAGGTCACCTCCTCCGTGGTGCATCTGGTGCCGCGCCCGTCCCCCCTGCCCGTCGACGGCAGAAAGCTCGGCCGCGTCACCGAAGCCGCCTTCGGCCAGCGCCGCAAGATGCTGAGGCAAAGCGTCAAGAGCCTGGGCGGGGAAGCGTTGCTGACTCGCGCAAATATCGATCCGACGCGTCGGGCCGAGACGCTGAGCGTCGAGGAGTTCGTCAGGTTGACGAACGCGGTCTGATCGCTGGCGCCACCACTGGAACCCACAAAACGGCGCCATAGATAGGCGGGCGAAACCGCCTGGAGCCTGCAATGCCTGCCTATATCATTTCCGACGTTACGATCCGCGACCGGGAAGCGTTCGAAGCCTATCGAACCCGCGCCGCAGCCTCCATCACCGCGCATGGCGGCCGCTATCTGGTCCGGGGCGGCGACGTGGAGACACTGGAGGGCAACTGGCGGCCCGGACCACTGATCGTCGTGGAATTTCCTGACATCGAAACCGCTCGGCGCTGGTACCGCTCCGATGAATACGCGGCCGCACTCGAGGTTCGCGATGCAGCGCTGAGCCGCAACCTCATTCTGGTCGACGGCGTTAGGGTGTGAGGCGGTCAATTGCCCGAAAACCGCGGCGTGATAGTGACCCCATGAAAAACAAAGTTGTCACCTCGCGCCGGAGCAGGGCCGGTCAATTCGTTTTGACCCGTGACAAAGGCGAAAAGATCAGCGCTGTCGAAGGCCTAAAGCTGTCACCGCGCATGGGGGCCGTCATGAAGGAAGGCGACGCCAAAGGATTGAGCGGCGACGAACGCAGGGCGTTGATCAAGGAACAAGCTCAGCACAACAAAGCGCATGACGTGTGGTTTCGTGCCAAGGTTCAGCAAGCCCTCGACGACAGCCGGTCCGACGTTCCCGGCGATCAGGCCAACGCCCATTTTGCCGAGAGACGGGCGGCGGCAGCGGGTAGCAAGTGAGGGTCTTCTGGTTGACCTTTGCGCTTCGCGAGCCGCCACAGGCTGGCGCTGCCCCTCATCCGGCCCTTCGGGCCATCTTCTCCCCGTAAACGGGGAGAAGGAAAGGCGCTTACTCCGTCTTCTCGTCCAGCAATCCTGAAATGAAGTCGAAGAGGCCAGGCCGCCTGTCGCGCCGAAGCCGCTCCGCCGCGACGATGGCCCGGACCTCGGCGAAGGCGCGATCGAGATCGTCGTTGACGATGACGAAGTCGTATTCCTTCCAATGCTCGATCTCGAGACGAGCGTTCTTCAGCCTGGTCTCGATGACGGATTCCTGGTCCTCGGCGCGGCGCTTGAGACGCGCCTTCAATTCCTTCATCGACGGCGGCAGGATGAAGATCGAAACGATGTCGGCGCGCATCTTCTCCTTGAGCTGTTGGGCGCCTTGCCAGTCGATGTCGAACAGCATGTCGCGGCCCTCGGCCAGCGCCAGTTCCGCCGGCTCGCGCGGCGTCGCGTAGAAATTGCCGTGCACCTCGGCCCATTCGAGCAGCGCGTCGGAGTCACGCAGCCGCTCGAACTCGCGCATGCTGCGGAAATGATAATGCACGCCCTCGATCTCCGAACCGCGGCGCGGCCTGGTGGTGACCGACACCGACAATTCCAGGCCGCTCGAATCGCTTTCCAGAAGATTGCGCGCGATCGTCGACTTGCCGGCGCCCGACGGCGACGACAGCACCAGCATCAATCCGCGGCGGCGGATGCGGGACCCCAGATCCCTGGCAGCCGTCGGCTCCTTGGCAACCATCCCCGTCACTCCAGATTCTGGACCTGTTCACGAAACTGGTCGACCACCGCCTTGAGTTCCAGCCCGATCGCGGTGACCGCGGCGGCGTTCGACTTGGAGCACAAGGTATTCGATTCGCGGTTGAATTCCTGCGCGAGAAAATCGAGCTTGCGGCCGACGGCGCCCCCGCTTTTGAGCAATGCCCGCGCGGAAACGACATGGGTCTTCAGCCGGTCGATCTCCTCGCGTATGTCAGCCTTGGTGGCGAGGAAGGCTGCCTCCTGATGCAGCCGGACGGCATCGAGATTGGCCGATGCATCCATCAAGAGACGTACCTGTTCGGCGATGCGCTCGCGGATTGCCGCCGGCTCCCGCGAGGGATCGGCTTCGGCCTTCAGCGTCAGCGCCTCGATGGCGTCGATATGGCCCGCAAGCAGCGCGCCCAGCGCCGCGCCCTCGCCACGCCGCGCCTGTTCCAGCCCGGTGAGCGCGGTCTCGAGCGCCGACAGGATCGCGGCATCAAGAGCGACGCGCTCCTCCTCGGTCTCTATCGCCTCGGGAATGTCGAGCACGCCGCGCAGGGAGAGCAGGCCGTCGGCAGTGGCGGGCTCGGTGCCGAACTGTTCCTGCAGGCGCTTCGCCAGCCCTGCCAGATCCTTGAGGAACGCTTCGTTGACCACCGGCTGGGCTTGCCTGGCGGCGGCGCGGCCGACGGTCAGAGTCGCCTGGAAATTGCCGCGCGCAAAGCGCTTCTGAACGGTCTGCCGGACGGCGGTCTCCAGGCGGTCGAAACCTTGCGGCAGCCTCAACCTCACCTCGGCGCTCTTGCCGTTCACCGATTTCACCTCCCAGGCGATCGAGGTGCCGTCGCTTTCGGCGGTGGACCGCGCGAAGCCGGTCATGCTTTGCAAGTTCATCGTGCCTGTCATCCCTGTCGCGGGCCAGCGCACATGGCCCGGCGCTACGCGCCTCAGAAAAGCCGGACGATCGCCGGCGCCCCCTCAAAACATGAATATGGCGTCGCGTCAAAGGACGCGCGCGACGACGCCAACGCATAGCGCCGAACGGATCGAGGCGATGCGCTTCAGGCCCTTGTCCGATGAGTGTCATTCTCCCGACACCGCCGCGCGCTTCCGACGCGGCTTGATTCGGGCCTATTGCGCGGCGTCGCCTCCGGCATCGCCGTTCTCGCCGCTATCGGTGGCGTCATTGCCGTCGGCACTGCCATCGGGGGCGGCCGGCGCCGTCGTCTGGCCGGACGCCTTGGCGGCGGCATCGGCCTGCTTCTTCTGCAGCGCCCGGTAGCGGGCGACGTTCTGATTGTGCTCTTCCAGCGTCGCGGCAAAGACGTGCCCGCCATTACCATCGGCGACGAAATAGAGATCGTCGGTCTTCGACGGATTGGCGACCGCTTCGAGCGCCGCGCGCCCCGGATTGGCGATCGGCGTCGGCGGCAGGCCCTTGATCATGTAGGTATTGTAAGGCGTCTGCTTGTCGAGGTCGGACTGGTAGATCGGCCGGTCCGCGGGCTTCCCCTTGCCGCCGAACAGGCCGTAGATAATGGTCGGATCGGACTGCAGCCGCATGCCCTTGGCCAGGCGGTTGAGGAAGACGGCGGCAACGCGCGAGCGCTCGTCACTCCTGCCCGTTTCCTTCTCGACGATCGAGGCCAGCGTGATGAAATCATCGATGTTGGCGATCGGCAGGTCGGGCGCGCGATGCGACCAGACGTCTTCGACAAGCTTCTTCTGGTCGGCGACAAGCTTGTCGACCATCTGCTGGCGGGTGGCGCCGCGGGTGAACCGCAGCGTGTCGGTGGCAATGCTGCCCTCCGGCGGCAAGGTCTGCGGCATGTCGCCGGTCAGCGCCTCCTGGTCGGCCACGCGCTGCAGCGCCTGCTCGACCGTCAGCCCTTCGGGAATGGTGAGCGAGTACATCACCGACTTGCCGCTCTTGAAGAGCTCCATGATGTCGCGCATCGAGGCGCGCGGCTTGATGGCGTACTCACCGGCCTTCAGCGCCGATTCATTGCCGGTGGCGCGCACGCCAAGCCGGAAGATGCGGGCGTCGCTGATCAGGCTGCGCCGCTCCAGTTGATCGGCGATCTCCTGCACGCCGGTATTCGGCTTGATCATGAAGGTGTCGCCATTGGCGGACGGGCCGGGCTCGACGAAGGCCTGCATGCCGAAATAGAGCGCGGCGCCCGAGGCGAGCACGACGAGGATCGCCACGGACAGGAAGAAATTCAGGAACACCACGACCTGGCTGCGCGAGGCGCGCGAACGCTTCGACGGCGGCGGTGTGCCCGCCTCGGGTCGGAGGGCTTCAGCGGCTGTCTTGGGCACGATCGGTCCTTGAGTCTGAGGCTGTCCGAATTCCCCGCCGCCCGGATTTGTGTTCATAGCGCCCTACCGTCTCATCTCGCAAGAAAACCCCCGGCGGAAAGCTAGGGGAGAATTTGGCAAAAATGACGGCAGGTGGCGGGACTGCCGGTTGTGCTGTCTGTTTCTGAGCAATCCTGGACGGAAAACCGCTGCGCACTTTTCCTGGGATTGCTCAGGCTGGTTTTTCAACCACTATACCGCTGGAACACGAGCGAGGCGTTGGTGCCGCCGAAGCCGAAAGAGTTCGACAGCGCGACGTCGATCTGGCGCTGGCGCGGCTTGTTCGGCACGAGATCGATCGCCGTCTCGCGTTCGGGATTGTCGAGATTGATGGTGGCAGGCGCGATGTTGTCGCGGATGGCAAGGATCGAGAAGATCGCTTCCGCGGCACCCGCGGCGCCCAGCAGATGGCCGACCGACGACTTTGTCGACGACATCG
>RXJA01000529.1 GCA_003963455.1 Hyphomicrobiales bacterium | reverse complement strand
GAGATCGGCAAGGAATCGGTCAATGGCGGCGCCAACGACACGCTTTTGATGGAAGCCGCCGACCTTGTCGAAGAAGCGATGGGCTCAGGGCACGGAAGCAATTCCAGGAAAAGTGTGTAACGGTTTTCCGTCCGGAATTGCGTAAGAACCATCAGGGACGAAGAGGGATGAATTTTTCGCTGTCGCGCGCAACGCTGATCGCCGAGGCCGACCTTGTCGGCATCGCCAGCGAGCGCGCGGTCTGCGACCGGCGCGGCGTTCTCTATTTCCCCGACCTGCGCCTGCTCGCGGTCTCCGACCTGCATCTCGAAAAAGGCTCGTCCTTCGCCAGGCGCGGCGCGCTGATACCGCCCTACGATACTGGCGCCACCTTGCTTCAGTTGCAGGCCGTTATCGCCGACTACCAGCCGCGGATCGTCGTCAGCCTCGGCGACTCTTTCCACGACGGCGGCGGCGCCGAACGCATGCATTCGAGCTTCCGCGAACGGCTGGAGGCGATGATGGCCGGGCGCGACTGGTTCTGGGTCACCGGGAACCACGACCCGGAAGCGCCGGCCGACCTGCCCGGCGATACGGTGCGCGAACTCGCCATAGGCTCGCTGCTCTTCCGCCACGAGCCGTCGAAACTGCGCGTCGAGGGCGAGATCGCCGGCCATCTCCACCCCTGTGCGCGCATCGTCCAGCGTGGCCGCTCGGTCAGGCGGCGCTGCTTCGCCGGCGACGGCGGCCGCATGATCATGCCGGCCTTCGGCGCCTATACCGGCTCGCTCAACGTGCTCGACCGCGCCTATGCCGGCCTGTTCCGGCTGGAAACACTGGTGGCTTATATGCTGGGCGCCGAGCGCACCTTCGCCATCTCGGGCTCGATGCTGCGGCCGGGCTAACGCTTGTCGCCCAAAAGTGCGTAGCGGTTTTGGGATAACGACATGCGCAAAAAGAGCTACTCTCGTCCGTAATAGAGCGTGACGGTGTGCTTCGCCTCGGCGAAGAACAGCCAGCGCTCGACGAGCATGCCGGCGAATTGCAGCGGCGCTGCCAGCACGGATGCGATCGCGCCCAACGGCGAAGGCAGGAACAACGCGATCGCCAGCAGGATAGCAGGCACAGCAAAGGCCAGCGCCTGCGTGATCCGCCGCAGCTTGGCGCTATGCTTGCGGGCGATGCGGAAACCCATTTCCTTGAGCAGGTAGTTCTCTTCCGTATGCGGCCACTCGATCGACCGCACCATGCCGCCGGCGAGGCCGGTCGCCGTGTTGGCGGTGGTCGGGATTTCCAGCCGGTCATTGTAGCCCCAGGTCGCCAGTTTCCAGCCCCAGCCGGCGAGCGTGGCAAGCAGCGCCCAGACAAGCATCGCCGTCGAACCCAGCTTGAACACCTGAAGCAAGGCGTTGCCGAGAACGCTTCCGGTCATCGCCGCGAAGATAAGATAAGCCGGCAAAGTATAGCGGCTGTGCCACTGCGCTATCGGCTTCAGCGACGCATAGATCATGCCGGTCGTGCAGACTGTTACCACCGCGCCTGCCGCCGCCAGCAGGCCGGCCACCGCGACCCAGCCGCCGCTGCGGCCGACCAACACCCAGCCGATGCCGAACATACAAGCCGGAATGAAGGTCGCGACCGACGCCACGCCTTCGCGCGACAGCCATGAGCTGCGCCATTGCGAGAAGGCGCGCCACGCGCGCTCGGGCCGGCCGAGATGGCCCGTGGAGGACAACAGGCCGGCCGCGATCAGGCTGAGCGCCAACGCCATGCCGATGAGGCCGAGCCAGAAATCGGCCGGGATCACGCCAGACCCGCCGAGCAGGCCGAGCAGCGCCAAAAGGCCGTAGCCGGCCCCAGTGGCGGTGGTGAAGAAGACGACCGAGAAAGCGGGATGCATGATTGCGGGAAGCTAGTTCGAAAGCATGCGGTCGATCCAGCCGAGGAAACCGCCCTCGGCTTTGATCGGCTCGAGTGCCGGAGCGCTCACCTTGGCGGCGCCTTCGCTGCGGGCGCGCGGCGGCAGGTACCGGTTGGTCGGCTTGTAGCCAAGCTCCGGCATCAGCGCCACGCCGCCACGCTCCTCGACAAGCTGCGAAATCGCCGAGGCCGGATCGCCGAGATCGCCGAAATGCCGGGCGCTGGTCGGACAGGCGGCGACGCAGGCAGGCACGCGGTCATCCGCCGCCAGATTGTCGTTGTAGATGCGGTCGACGCAGAGCGTGCATTTCTTCATCACGCCGACATCGGTATCGAACTCGCGCGCGCCATAAGGACAGGCCCAGCTGCACAGCTTGCAGCCGATGCATTTATCCTCGTCGACCAGCACGATGCCGTCCGAGGCACGCTTGTAGGAGGCGCCTGTCGGGCAGACGGTGACGCAGGCCGGCTGCTCGCAATGCAGGCACGAGCGCGGGAAGTTCACCGTGCGGCTGCCGTGCTCGGTCGTGTGTTCGTAACTGTGCACGCGGTTGAACCAGACGCCGTCGACATGCCCGCCATAAGGGTCGATGTCGGTCAGCGGCGCCATATGGCCGCCGGTATTCCATTCCTTGCAGGCGGTCACGCAGGCCTGGCAGCCGACACAGGTGTCGAGGTCGATGACGAGGCCGAGCTTCCTGTCGGATCGGGCGGGAAGACAGGTCATTCGGCCGCCTCCCTCTTCATGCGAAACGCCGCGCCGAAGCGAAGCACGTCGATGGAAGGTTGGGGGTGGGGTGGTTCCGCAAAACGCTCGAATTGGGGTTCGGTGAAGCCGGCTTCGTCCGCAGCGCATTTGACGATGCGTACGCGCAAATCGAACCATGCCGCCTGGCCGGTAACGGGATCGGAGTTCGAATAACGCTTGCCGTTGGCGTCGGTGGGCGTCTGGTCGCCAATGACGTGGTTGAGCAGGAAACCGCGGTTGCTTTCCGCCGCGTCGTCCTTCAGGCCCCAACTGCCGCGTCGCTTGCCGATCGCGTTCCAGGTCCACACCGTATCCGGGTTCACGCCGTCGATCAGCTTGATCTGACCCTTCACCCGGCCGTTGATGCTCTCGATCCAGACCCAGTCGTCATCGGCGAGGCCAAGCCTGGCTGCCGTCTGGCGGTGGACGAACAGCCGGTTCTGGCTGGTGATCTGCCGCAGCCAGGCATTCTGCGAGCCCCAGGAATGGTACATGTGCATCGGCCGTTGCGTCAGCGCATGCAGCGGATATTTTTCGAGATCGACGGCGGCCTCCTCGAAGGGCGGATACCAGAAGGGCAGCGGGTCCATATAGGCTTCGATGCGGCCCCGCTCTGCATCGGGCGGCTGCGTCTTGCCATGGCCTCGCGCGGCGAGCCGAAAGCGCTGCATGGGCTCGGAATAAAGCTGGAAGACGATGGGCTCGGCCTTTGGGACAAAACCCATCTCGACCGCGAAGTCGAGATAGGCGCGGTTGCCCATCTTGTAGTAGCGCTGGTCGTCGGCGAATTCGTGGTGCCAGAAGCCGCCATTGTCGATGTAGCGTTGCAATTGGTCGGGGTTGGCGTCGCCCCTGCCGATCGAGCCGCCATTGGCGCCGCGCCAGCCGGCCAAAGGGCCGATGCCGGGCGTGCGCTGATGGTTGACGATGTAATCGGCATAGTCCCGGTACTTCGCCGAACCGTCTTCGTTGACGAAGCCAGTCAGGCCGAGCCGCGCGCCGAGCTCGATCAGCACCGACTGGAATGGCCGCACGTCGCGGTCCGGCTGCACCACCGGATGGCGAATGGCGTCGGCGGCTCCGTCGGCATGGCTGATCGGCCGGTCGAGCAGGCTGATGCAGTCGTGCCGCTCGAGATAGGTGGTGTCGGGCAGCACCAGGTCCGCGAAGGGAACGGTCTCGGAATAATAGGCGTCGCAGTAGATGATGAAGGGTATCTTGTAGGCGCCCGCTTCATCCTTGTCGGTCAGCATGCGGATCGTCTCGACGGTGTTCATCGAGGAGTTCCACGCCATGTTCGACATGTACATGAACAGCGTGTCGATCGGATAAGGATCGCCGGCCCAGGCGTTGCGGATGACGGAGTGCATCAGCCCGTGCGCGGCCAAGGGCGCCTCCCAGGAATAGGCCTTGTCGATGCGGGCCGGCCGGCCGGCCTCGTCGACGAGAAGATCGTCGGGCCCGCAGACGAAGCCGAGCGGCATGCCGTCGAGCGGCGTCATCGGGCGGACGTCCTTGCCGGCGGGCTTCGGTCCGGGCGGCGCCGAGCGCGGGTAGGGCGGCTTGAAGCGGAAGCCGCCCGGAACGTCGACGGTACCGAGCAGCACCTGTAAGAGATGGATGGCGCGGCAGGTATGGAAGCCGTTGGAATGGGCGGAGATGCCGCGCATGGCATGCATCGAGACAGGCCGCCCCTTGATCGTCTGGTGCCGCCGGCCGGCCCAGTCGGTCCAGGCGACCGGCAGTTCGATCGTCTGCTCGAAGGCGACATGCGCCAGTTCGGCCGCGATCCGGCGAATGGTTTCGGCGGAAACGCCGCAGCGCACCGACACCGCATCGGGCGCGTAGCTGTCATCCAGATACCGGTCGGCAATGAGCTGGAACACCGGCACGCAGCGCTGCCCGCCTACGTCATAGCTGCCGGTCAGCGCCGGTTTTGCCGCGGGGTCGGCCGCGTTGACCGGCCGCTTCGCCACCCTGTCCCAGGCAAGCGGATTGCCGTCGCCGTCGCGCAGGAACAGTCCATCGTTGGCCGTCCCCGGCTCCTGCACGACCAGCACCGGCGCGTTGGTGTAGCGCAGCAGGTAGTCGAGATCGACACGGCCGGCCTTGAGCAATTCATGGACGAGCGCCAGCACGAATAGGCCGTCCGTCCCTGGCCTGATGCCGATCCAGTCGTCGGCGATGGCATTGTAGCCGGTGCGGCAGGGATTGATCGAAACCACCTTCGCGCCGCGCGCCTTGAGCTTGCCGAGCCCGATCTTGATCGGGTTGGAATCATGGTCCTCGGCGACGCCGAACAGCATGAAGTATTTGGTATTCTCCCAGTCGGGCTCGCCGAACTCCCAGAACGAGCCGCCGATCGTGTAGAGCCCGCCGGCCGCCATGTTGACAGAGCAGAAGCCGCCATGCGCGGCGAAATTGGGCGTGCCGAATTTCGACGCCCACCAGCCGGTCAGCGATTGCGACTGGTCGCGCCCGGTGAAGAAGGCGAGTTTTCTCGGGTCGGTGCGGCGGATCGCTGACAGCCGCTCGGTGGCGATGGTCAGCGCTTCGTCCCACTCGATCTCGCGGAACTCGCCCGTACCGCGCGGTCCACTGCGCAGCAGCGGCTTCTTCAGCCGCGCCGGGCTGTAATGCTGCATGATGCCGGAGCTGCCCTTCCCGCAGATCACGCCCCGGTTCACCGGATGGTCCTTGTTGCCGTTGATATAGCGGACCTTGCCGTCCTTGATGTGGACGTCGATGCCGCAACGGCAGGCGCACATGTAGCAGGTGGTCTTGGCGATGCGGTCGGAGACGCTTGGCGAGGTCTCGACGCCGTCGCCTTCATTTGGTGCGTGGGTGTCCGCCAGCGGCCGCTGGGAGGCTGCGGAATTGGCGCCGCGCGGCGCGGCTTTGCTCATGATCCGCGAGCGCTCTTGCCGTTGGCCATCTTGGCCTTCGTCTTAGGTCCCGGGCCGCGCATATAGTGGAGCTCAGGGTGATAGCGCTCGCCGGCGAACTGCCGCTTCAGCCGCCGGCTCCAATGCGCGAACAGGGATTTGAAGCGCCCCATCATTTCCAACTCTTGGCGCAAGACGGCCAATTTTTTCCAATCTCAGGCAAAAACTTAGAACAAAGCAATTGATGCGTCTAACAAGCAGCTCTTGTAATTCCAATCGATTCTGCTTCTTAGTTGGCCCATGACTCTCGATCAGTTGCGCATCTTCGTCGCCGTCGCCGAGCACGGCCACATGACCAAGGCCGCCGAGCGGCTGGGCATCTCGCAGTCGGCGGCGTCGGCCGCCATCCGCGCGCTCGAAAGCCAGCACGGCGTGCGCCTGTTCAACCGGGTCGGCCGAAACATCGAATTGGCCCAGACCGGCCACCGCTTCCTGCCGGAGGCGAAGGCGGTTCTGGATCGTGCCGCAGCGGCCCGCGGCGTTCTGGAGGATGTCTCGCAGACCGTCGCCGGCAGCCTGTCGATCGCAGCCAGCCAGACGATCGCCAGCTACTGGCTGCCGCGTCGCCTGGCGTCCTTCCATGAAGCCTACCCTGCCGTGAAGCTGAGCGTGACGATCGGCAACACTCGGCAGGTCGAGACCAATGTGCTGGATGGCAGGGCCGATTTTGGCCTGGTCGAAGGCCGCACCGAGTCCGACATCTTGCGCCGCGCCACGGTCGACGACGACCGGCTGATGCTGGTCGTGGCGCGTTCGCATCCCGAGATACCGATGACGCGAGCCGGAAACCTCGACATCAGGGCGTTGCGCTGGATCATCAGGGAGGGCGGGTCGGGCACGCGCGAGGCGCTGGAGGATTTCGCGCACAGCCAGGGGGTCCCGCCGGCGGAGCTGCAGATATTCCTCGTCCTGCCCAGCAACGAGGCCGTGCGCCAGGCGGTGGAGGCCGGCGCTGGGGCCACGATCATCTCGGAGCTTGTCGTCGCGCGCTCGCTGGCGGAGGGCAGCCTCAGGGCCGTTCCGGTCGAATTGCCGAAGCGCGACTTCGCCATGATCGCGCATCGCGACCGCCAGGCGAGCCTGGCCCAGATGGCGCTGAAGGCACATCTAACGGGCAAGGCGGAAGCGTCGGCAAGCGTCAGGTAGTCAGCCGTATTTGCGCTGCGCGTCGAGCGCCAGCCCGAGGCCGACCGAGCCGAACATGTCGCCCTCGATGACCGAGGCCTGCGGCACCAGCGACAGGATACGCCGCCTCGCCAGCGGGATCGCGGTCGAGCCGCCGGTGAGGAACACGGCGGTGATCGCGGAGGCGGCAATGCCGGCGTCGGCGATCGTGTGTCTCACCGTCGCGGTCACGCGCTCGATGTCGCCGCTGATCGTCTCCTCGAGACCGGCGCGCGTGATCTCGGCCGAGAAATGCGCGCCGGGCAGGGACACCTTCACCTCGGCTGCGGCACGGTCGGTCAGCGCGATCTTGGCCCTTTCGACAAGTCCCGCCATCGCGTGGCCGTAGCGGTGCTCGACGACATGGATGAAGCGGTCGACGAGATCGGCTCGCTCGGCCTCGTAGCGGATCTGTCGCAGGTCGTTCATCGCCTTGGCGGTGTAGACGAGGTTGATGCGCTGCCAGGTCGCCAGGTCGATGAAATAAGCGGCGGGCAGGTTGCGCTTGTGGTCCTTGGTCCGTGTCAGATAGCCGAGCTCGGGCATGACATGGGTGATGCTGAGCAGGCGGTCGAAATCGGTGCCGCCGATATGGATGCCGCGATTGGCTAGGATATCCGCCTTGCGGTCGGTCGAGCGGGCGCGCTCCGGCGAGACCCGTACGATCGAGAAGTCGGATGTGCCGCCGCCCATGTCGACGATCAGCGCGAGCTCCTCGCGGGCGACCTTCTGTTCGTAGTCGAGCGCCGCCGCGATCGGCTCGAACTGGAAGGCGATGTGCTTGAAGCCTTGCGCGCGGGCCGCCTTCTCCAGTTCGCCCTGCGCCTTGGCATCGGCGGCCGTGTCGTCGTCGACGAACTGCACCGGACGGCCAAGCACGACGTTCTCCACCGGGGCGCCGGCGTCTTCCTCAAGCCGCTTCTTGAGATGGCCCACGAACATGCCGACAATGTCGATGAACCCGATCTGGCGCGCCTTGATGCGCGTTTTCTCGTGCGCGAGCGAACTGCCGAGCACGCTCTTCAGCGACCGCATCAGCCGGCCTTCGATGGCGTCGGTGTAGTCGGCAATCGCACGCCGGCCGAAATAGGTGTGGCCGTCCTCGAAGTTGAAGAACACGGCGCTCGGCAAGGTGGGTTGCTCGCCCTCCAGCGCCACCAGCCGCGCCCGGCCGTCGCGGATCACGCCCACGGTGGAATTGGACGTGCCGAAATCGATGCCGCCGAATGCCGATCGCATCGCAGCCTCCTGTCGTTGCTTCATAGCGGCAAGCCGACGCATTGCGCGCCGTCATCCGGAAGGCCGGACCGCTCTATCGAAATTGAATGTGTTGCTTGTCCCTAGGGCTGGGAGGCGGCGATGTATCGCAAAACCGGGAAAAGGGAAACCCTCTTTTCAAGGGAAATGGGCTTCCCGTTTTCCCGAAGCATCAATCCTTGCGGAAGATGAGCCGGCCCAGCCAGCCGGTCAGCATGGCGAGCGATATGGCGAAAACGCCATAGAGGAAGGAATAGTCATGCGCGACGCGGAAGACCGACTGCTCGAAACCGGACTTGCGGATTTCGAGCTGGGCCGAGCTTTCCTTGATGAACAGGCCGCTCTTGAACAGGAACGCGCGCGCCTTGTGGGTGCCGACCGGAACATTGGGCGCCAGGCGCACCGTGGCGCGAAACAGGTTCTGCGACAGGAACTGCACACCGCCGACATTCTCGCTGTAGAGGCCTGTCGCCTGCTTGCGGTCTCGAAGCGCTGCGGTGAATTCCTCGATGGTGGCCGGGCTGTCGGTCTCGTCGGCGGGCTTCATGTAGAGGTTTTGCGCGCCGAGCGAGAGCTGCTTGTATTTGCCGGGCTCGGCGATGTCCTGCAGCGGTCGCGTCGTCGCGACGGAATAGGAGACCGGCACGTTTTCGAACGTCTCCGACTGCAAGTTGATCCAGACGCCGAGCACGCGGTCCTTGCGTCGGACGACAACAGGCCGTGGCGGCCCCTCGAGCACGACGATCACGTCGTAGCGCCCCTGGCGCGCGACCAGCGGGTCGGGATTTTCCAGCGATCCGAAGATGGTGAGGTCGGCGCCGGAGAAACCCGCCGTGATCGAAATCGCGTCGGTCGACAGGCCGATCTGGATGCTTTCGGCGGGCGGCGTCTGCGCTGTTGCCGGGGAAAGGGCGAAGAGCATCGACAACGGGACGGCGGCTGCAAATGCTCTCAATCCCGCCATCAGTTGAGGCCCGCGGCGGAAAGCGAATAGAGGTTGGGCGGCGTCACGAAGAGATCGACGGCAAGGCGTAAGGCGACGGCCAGCACCAGCATCGCCAGCAGCGCCCGCAATTGTTCGCCGCGCAGCCTCTGGCCGGCCTTGGCGCCATATTGCGCGCCGGCGACGCCGCCGGCCATCAGAAGGAAGGCCAGGATGACGTCGACCGTCTGGTTGGTCGTGGCATGGACCAGGGTGGTGTAGGCCGAGGTGAAGATGATCTGGAACAGTGAGGTGCCGATAACGACGTTGGTTGGCACCTTGAGCAGGTAGATCAGCGCCGGAACCATGATGAAGCCGCCGCCGACGCCCATGATCGACGACAGGAAGCCGATCGCGGCGCCCAGGCCAAGCACCGGGATGACGCTGACGAACAGCTTCGAGGCGCGGAAGCGCATCTTGAACGGCAGCCGGTGGATCCAGTTGTGCTGACCTGATTTCTTGAGCACCGGCGCCGCGCCGCTGCGGCTGGCGCGCAGCGCATTGACGCTTTCCACCAGCATCAGCCCGCCGACGGTGCCGAGCAGCACGACGTAGAGCAGCGAGATGAACAGGTCCAACTGTCCAAGACGGCGCAACAGCGCGAAGACGTAGATGCCGGCCGTCGAGCCGACGATGCCGCCGACCAGAAGCACGCCGCCAAGCTTGAAGTCGAGCGTGCCGCGCTTGAAGTGCGAGAGCGCGCCGGAGAAAGAGGAAGCGATAACCTGGTTGGCGCCGGTGGCCACGGCGATCGCCGGCGGGATGTTGTAGAAGATCAAAAGCGGTGTGATCAGAAAGCCGCCGCCGACCCCGAACATCCCCGACAGGAAGCCCACCGCGGCGCCCATCGCCAGCAGCACGAAGACGTTGACGGAAATTTCCGCGATCGGAAGATAGATGCCCACCCGTCAGTCTCGATCAGTTTGTCTATCGGCGCATAGTGCCGTCCCCGGACAGTAAAGCACCGAAAAGCCAATTTTTCCTTGCGCCGGCGCGGCGGCGGGTTCAACCCCCGCCGCCGCGCCGAAACAAAAACCATCTCAATCAGTTAACAGGCAAATGTGTGGCAAGGCGTCGCGTATGCGACGCGTCTGCTGTTATTTCTTCGCAAGCAGCGCCTTGACGAGCGGCGCGTCGATCTCGCCGGTCGGGTCCATCTTGTTGTCGGTCTGGAAGGCCATGATGGCGTTCTTGGTCTTGCCGCCCATC
>RXJA01000056.1 GCA_003963455.1 Hyphomicrobiales bacterium | reverse complement strand
GTCGGCGGCGGCGATGAGGTCGGCGAGCGCTTCCTGGGTGTCGAGATCGTGCCTCGCCTTGTCCGGCTCGTAGCGCTCGATATAGACGCGCAGAGTTGCCCCGGACGTGCCGGTGCCGGAGAGGCGCAGCACCACGCGCGAGCCACCCTCGAACAGGATCCTAATGCCCTGGTGCTCGCTCACCGAGCCGTCGACCGGGTCGTGATAGGCAAAATCGTCGGCCTTGGCGATCTTGAGGCCGCGCAGGGTGGTGCCGGGCAGCGAGCCGAGCTTGGCGCGCAATTCGTCGACCAGCGCGTTGGCGCGCTCGCTTTCGACCTCCTCGTAGTCGTGGCGCGAATAATAGTTGCGGCCGTAGGTCGCCCAATGCTCGGTGACGATCTGCTTGCAGCTCTCGCCGCGCGCGGCGAGGATGTTGAGCCACAAAAGCACGGCCCACAGGCCATCCTTTTCGCGCACATGGTTGGAGCCGGTGCCAGCGCTTTCCTCGCCGCAGATCGTCGCCATGCCGGCGTCGAGCAGATTGCCGAAGAACTTCCAGCCGGTCGGCGTCTCGTAGATGCCGATGCCGAGCTTCTCGGCGACGCGATCGGCCGCGCCGCTGGTCGGCATGGAGCGTGCGATGCCCTTCAGGCCGTCCTTGTAGCCCGGCGCCAGTTTGGCATTGGCGGCAAGCATCGCCACCGAGTCCGACGGCGTGACGAAGATGCCCTTGCCGATGATCAAATTGCGGTCGCCGTCGCCGTCGGAGGCCGCGCCGAAGTCCGGCGCGTCCGGGCCCATCATCTCGTCATAGAGGTGCTTGGCGTGGACCAGGTTCGGGTCCGGGTGATGGCCGCCGAAATCCGGCAACGGCTTGAAGTTGCGGCAGGTTCCGTCCGGCGCGCCGAGCCGGCGTTCGAGGATTTCCTTGGCGTAGGGGCCGGTCACCGCGTGCATGGCGTCGAAGCGCATGCGGAAACCAGACTTGAAGAGCTTCCTCAGCGCGTCGAAGTCGAACAGGCTTTCCATCAATTCGGCATAGTCCTTGACCGGGTCGAAAATCTCGACGGTCATATCGCCTGCCTTGACGGTGCCGATTTTATCGATGTCGATCGTGCCGATATCGGCGATCTTGAAGCTCTTGATCTCCTTCGACTTTGCGAAGATCGCATCGGTGATCTTCTCGGGTGCCGGGCCGCCATTGCCGGCATTGTACTTGATGCCGAAATCCTCGTGCGGGCCGCCGGGGTTGTGGCTGGCCGACAGGATTATGCCGCCGAAGGTCTTGTATTTGCGGATGATGTTGGAGGCGGCCGGCGTCGAGAGAATCCCGCCCTGGCCGACCATCGCCTTGCCGAAGCCGTTGCCGGCGGCAATCGCGATGGCCTTCTGGATGACCTCGCGGTTGTAGAAGCGGCCGTCGCCGCCGATCACCAGCGTCTTGCCCTGAAAACCGTCCAGCGCGTCGAAGATCGACTGGATGAAGTTCTCGGCATAGTGCTCCTGCTGGAACACCGGCACCTTCTTGCGCAGGCCGGAGGTGCCCGGCTTCTGGTCGGTGTAGGGTTTGGTGGGGACGGTTCTGATCATGCCTCAGGAAGCCCTTTTCGAAAGCAGCAAGCGATAGAGTTCGACGTATTTTTCGGCGCTCTTGTCCCAGGAGACATCGGCCTTCATGCCCTGGCGCTGGATCGAGGCCCAGGTCGCCGGCCGCGCATGCTGCTCGACCAGCCGCTGGATTGCATGCAGCATCGCGCCGCCATTGCTGGGCGCGAACTGGAAGCCGGTGGCGACACCGGCCGACAAGGCGGCCTCATTGGCGTCGATGATCGTGTCGGCCAAACCGCCGGTGCGGGCGACGACCGGCACGCAGCCATAGCGCAGGCCGTAGAGCTGGGTCAGCCCGCATGGCTCGAAGCGCGACGGGATGATGATGGCGTCGCAGCCGCCCTGCATGACGTGGGAAAGGCCCTCGTCGTAACCGACGACGACGCCGACGCGGCCGCGGTGCCGCGCCGCGGCCGCAAGCAGCGTGCCTTCCAGGCCGGCGTCGCCCGAGCCGAGGATGGCGAGGCGCGCGCCGGCGGCAACGATGCCGTCGACGACCGCGGCGAGGATGTCCATGCCCTTCTGCCAGGTCAGCCGGCTGATGACGCAGACGATCGGGCTGCCGTCCGCCTCCAGGTTGAAGCGCTCCTCAACCGCCTTGCGGTTCTTGGCACGGGCTTCGAGGGTCGCCGCTGAATATTTGGCGACTAGATGCCCGTCCGTCTCGGGGTTCCAGATGTCGACATCGATGCCGTTGACGATGCCGTAAAGGTCGCTGGCACGCATGTTGATCAGCCCGTCGAGGCCCATGCCGAATTCCGGCGAACGGATTTCCTGCGCATAGGTCGGGCTCACGGTGGTGATCGCCCAGGCGGCCTGGAGGCCGGCCTTCAGATAGCCGACGCCGCCATAATATTCGACGCCGTCGAGTTGCATCGCCACGCCCGGCAGGCCGAGCTCGCCGAAAATGCCGGCGCCGAACTGGCCCTGGAAGGCAAGGTTGTGCACGGTGATCAGCGACGGCACCCCGACCGCCTTGCCGTAGCGCATATAGGCCAGCGTCATCGCCGACTGCCAGTCATGGGCGTGCACGATGTCGGGCTGGTAGCCGGAGATGGCGCCGCCGGCAATGTCGCCGCCGACCTGGCTCAAGGCCGCGAAGCGGCGCCAATTGTCTGGCCAGTCGGCGCCGGACGCGGTGCCGTAAGGGCCGCCCTGGCGATCGAAGAGATGCGGCGCGTCGAGCACGAAGAGGTCGAGGTCGCCGATCTTGACGGCATGGATCGAAGCCTTGCCGCCCTGCAGCAGCGGATACTGGTAGACCGCCTTCTTCCTGGCGAAGGCCGCCATCACCACGGGATAGCCGGGGACCAGCGTGCGCATCGCCACGCCCTTGCCGGCCAGCGCGATCGGCAGGGCGCCGGTCACATCGGCAAGCCCACCGGTCTTGATCAGCGGAAAGATTTCGGGCGTGACCGACAGAACCTGCATGCGCCTAACGATCCACTGCTAAGGTGACAACTTGGTGATCAGAGTGACAGCTTGGGACTCAAATTGACAGCTTGCTGATCAGTGCCGGTCAATCCTATCAGGTCGACAACTTATTGATCATGTCCTGCGTGATCAGGCAGATGCCCTTTTCCGAAACCCGGAAGCGCTTGGCGTCGAGGGCCGGGTCCTCGCCGACCACGAGCCCCTCCGGGATCTGCACGCCATGATCGATGACGACGCGTGTGAGGCGCGCCTTGCGGCCGACGGTGACGTCGGGCAGCATCACCACTTCCTCAAGCTTGGAATAGGAATTGATGCGCGCGCCGGTGAAGATCAGGCTGCGGCGCAGCGAGGCGCCAGAGACGATGCAGTCGCCCGACACCAGCGAGGAGATCGCCTCGCCGCGGCGGCCATCCTCGTCATGCACGAACTTTGCCGGCGGCTTCAATTCGGCGTAGGTCCAGATCGGCCAGTCGCGGTCGTAGAGGTCGAGTTCGGGCGTGACGTCGGTAAGGTCGATATTGGCTTCCCAATAGGCGTCCACCGTTCCCACGTCGCGCCAGTAGGGCTCGGACTCATGCGAGGAGCGCACGCAGGATTTTGCGAAGCGGTGGGCGATCGCCTTACCGTGCTGAACGATATAGGGGATGATGTCCTTGCCGAAATCGCGGCTGGAGCCGGGCTCGGCCGCGTCGCGACGCAATTGTTCCATCAGGAACTTGGTCTTGAAGACATAGATGCCCATCGATGCGAGCGCGAATTCCGGCTTGTCGGGGATGCCGGGCGGATCGGCCGGCTTTTCGACGAAAGCGATGATGTTGTCCTTGGCATCGACATGCATGACGCCGAAGCCGGTCGCCTCCATCCGCGGCACCTCCAGGCAGCCGACAGTGACGTCGGCGCCGGCATCGACATGCTGGCGCAGCATCAGCTCGTAGTCCATCTTGTAGATGTGGTCGCCGGCAAGGATGACCATGTATTCGGGGCCATAGGCCTCGATGATGTCGATGTTCTGGTAGACGGCGTCCGCCGTGCCTTCATACCACTGCGTCTCGGAGACGCGCTGCGAGGCCGGCAGAATATCGAAGCTCTCGTTTCGCTCGGGCCGCAGGAAGTTCCAACCGCGCTGCAGGTGGCGGATCAGCGAATGCGCCTTGTACTGGGTGGCGACGCCGAGCCGGCGGATGCCGGAATTGAGCGCGTTGGAGAGCGCGAAATCGATGATGCGCGTCTTGCCGCCGAAATAGACGGCGGGCTTGGCGCGCCGGTCGGTCAGTTCCTTGAGGCGGCTGCCGCGGCCGCCGGCCAGCACATAGGCCATGGCATCGCGTGCCAGCGGCTGCGTTCTCTTGATCTCTGCCATTTTGTTACCCTCCCAAACAAGCTGCCCGGACCGTTGCAAGAGCAGGATGAGACGTCATCTGCTTCAATCCGTGACGAATTCCAGCATGATCGTCGACAGCGGCGGCAAGAGCATCGTCGCCGATACGCCGCCCCCTTCCCCGCTCGCCCTGACCGCGCCGCCATTGCCCATGCCGGAGCCGCCATAGTCGGCGGCATCCGTATTGATGATTTCTCGCCACCTTCCCGCCTTCGGCAGCGGCACGCGATAGTTCTGGCGCGGCACGGGCGTGAAATTGGAGATGACGGCGATCGGGTTGCCGTCCGGCGCGCTGCGCAGCCAGGCAAAGACCGAGTTGTCGCGGTCGTCGACGATCAGCCAGGAGAAGCCCTCCGGTTCGCAGTCGCGCGCATGCAGCGCCGGGCGCGAACGGTAGAGATAGTTCAGGTCGCGCACCGTCTGCCACACGCCGCGATGCGGCGCGAATTCGAGCAGGTTCCAGTCGAGCGCGCGCGCCTCGCTCCACTCGCGGCGCTGGGCGAACTCCTGGCCCATGAACAGAAGCTTCTTGCCGGGATAGCCCCACATGAAGGCGTAATAGGCGCGCAGGGTCGCGAATTTCTGCCAGTCGTCGCCGGCCATCTTGTTGAGCAGCGTGCCTTTGCCGTGCACGACCTCGTCATGCGACAGCGGGAGCACGAAGTTTTCCGAGAAGGCGTAGACCAGGCCGAAGGTGATGTCGTTGTGGTGGTGCTTGCGGAAGATCGGCTCCTTGGAAAGATACTCCAGCGTGTCGTGCATGAAGCCCATGTTCCACTTGAAGCCGAAGCCGAGGCCGCCTTCATGCACGGGACGCGACACTTTGGGCCATGAGGTCGACTCCTCGGCGATCGTCATCACGCCCGGATGGTGGCCATAGAGTTCCTTGTTCATCTTCTGCAGGAAGCTGACGGCCTGCAGGTTCTCGCGCCCGCCCTTCTCGTTGGGAATCCACTCGCCGGCCTTGCGCGAATAGTCGAGGTAGAGCATCGAGGCGACCGCATCGACGCGCAGACCATCGACATGGTACTTCTCGGCCCAGAACAGCGCGTTGTTGACCAGGAACGACACCACCTCGCGGCGGCCGAAATTGTAGATGGCGGTGTTCCAGTCCGGGTGGAAACCCTGGCGCGGGTCGGCATGCTCGTAAAGCGCCGTGCCGTCGAATTTCACCAGCCCATGCTCGTCGACCGGGAAGTGCGCGGGCACCCAGTCAAGGATCACGCCGACCCCGGCGCGGTGCGCGCCGTCGACGAAGCGGGCAAAGCCTTCGGGATCGCCGAAGCGGGCCGTCGGCGCGTAGAGGCCGGTGGTCTGGTAGCCCCAGGACGGATCGTAGGGATGCTCCGAGATCGGCAGGAACTCGATATGGGTGAAGCCGGTGTCGATCACGTAGGGGATCAGCCGCGCGGCAAGCTCGTCCCAAGACAGGAACGTGCCGTCGTCGCGGCGTTGCCAGGAGCCGGCATGGACCTCGTAGATCGAGATCGCCTCGCGCCGGGGATCGGCCTTCTGCCAGAAGCCGCGATGCGCCTCGTCATCCCATCGATGCGCCATCGGCGGCGCCGTCACCGAGGCTGTCGCGGGCCGCAGTTCCGACTCGAAAGCGAACGGGTCGGCCTTGAGCGGCAGGCGCACGCCGTCCGGCCCGATGATCTCGAACTTGTAAGGCTGGCCCGCGCCGATATCGGGGATGAACAATTCCCAGATGCCGGTGTCCCTGCGGTCGCGCATGGTGTGGCGGCGGCCGTCCCAGTCGTTGAAGGCGCCGACCACCGAAACGCGCCTGGCATTGGGCGCCCAGACGGCGAAATGCACGCCGGTGGCGCCTTCATGGTCGATGATGTGGGCGCCGAGCTTGTCGAAGAGCCTGAGATGCGAGCCCTCGGCCATGTAATAGTCGTCCATCGGGCCGAGCACCGGGCCGAAGGAATAAGGATCGGTCAGCCACCAGTCGCCGCCGGCATTCCTGGCGTGATAGCGCAATGGCTGGCGCTTGCGGATCGCGACCCTGCCCTCGAAGAAGCCGGCATCGTCGCGGCGTGAAAGCTCGCCGACGTCCTTGCCGGTCAGCGTGTAGGCGGTGACGATTTCGGCGTTCGGCACGAAGCAACGGGCGACGAAACCCTTGCCTGCCTCCTGCACACCCAGGACCGCGAAAGGATCGCCATGCGTTCCCGCGACAATCGCCGCGACATCGCCGGCTGGCGCCAGTCCGTCCGGCCCGCTTGTCGCAGCGGTCGCGCGCGGCTTCCTCATCAGGCGGTCTTCCCTCCCCGGGAGCTATTTTGTTTTGTGCATGTCGTTACCCCAAAACTGCTATGCATTTTTGGGCGACATGCACGAGACCACATTGTTCGCGATCTCATGCAATCATATCAGACGGGTACGTTCCAGATTTCTTTCGCGTATTGACGGATGGTGCGATCCGACGAGAACCAGCCGACGCGGGCGACGTTGCGGATGGCGCGCGCGTACCAGTCGGGACTGTTGCGCCAGACGGCGTCGACCTCGCGCTGGCAGGCGGCGTAGGAATCGAAATCCGCCGCCACCATGAACCAGTCGCTCTGGTAGAGGCCGTTCATCAAGTCGCGATAGCGGTTGGGATCGTCCGGCGAGAAAACGCCGGACGAGATCGCGGACACGGCTTGCGAGAGCTCGGGCGACGCCTCTATGACACTACGCGGGTCGTAGCCGTTGTTGCGCCGATCCGCGACCTCGGCGGTGGTGAGGCCGAAGATGAAGATGTTGTCGTCGCCGACATGTTCCTTGATCTCGACATTGGCGCCGTCGAGCGTGCCTATGGTCAGCGCGCCGTTCAGCGCGAACTTCATGTTGCCGGTGCCCGAGGCCTCCATGCCGGCCGTCGAGATCTGCTCCGATAGATCGGCCGCCGGCATCATCACCTCGGCCAGGCTCACATTGTAGTTCGGCACGAAGACGACCTTCAGCAGGCCGCGAACCGCCGGATCGCGGTTGATCACCTTGGCGACGTCGTTGGCCAGTTTGATGATCAGCTTGGCGTTATGGTAGCTCGGCGCCGCCTTGCCGCCGAAGAATTTCACGCGCGGCATCCAGTCCCGCTCGGGATGCGAACGGATCTGGTCGTACAGGGCGATCGCCTCGAGGATGTTGAGCAGCTGGCGCTTGTATTCGTGGATGCGCTTGATCTGGATGTCGAACAGCGCCGAGGGATCGAGCTTGATGCCCAGCCGGTGGGCGACGAGATTGGCGAGCCGCGCCTTGTTCTCCCGTTTGACAGCGGCGAATTTCTCGCGGAAAGCAGCGTCGTCGGCCAGAGGATCGAGCCCCCTGATGGCCTCGATGTCATCCATGAAGCGGTCGCCGATCGCGTCGCGGGCAAGCGCGGTGAGGCCTGGATTGCACTGGATGAGCCAGCGTCTCGGGGTGATGCCGTTGGTCTTGTTGTTGATGCGCTCGGGGTAGAGCTTGTGGAGGTCGGCAAACACCGTCTCCTTCATCAGATCCGTATGCAGGGCTGAGACGCCGTTGATCGAATGCGAGCCGACAAAGGCGAGGTTGCCCATGCGCACGCGGCGGTCGCCATTTTCCTGGATCAGCGAGATACGTGCGATCTGATCGCCGGAGAATTTCCCGGTGGCCCGCGCCTCCAGGAGAACCTGAGCGTTGATGGCGTAGACGATCTGCATGTGACGCGGCAACAGCCTCTCGAACAGCGGCACGGGCCAGCTTTCCAACGCTTCGGGAAGAAGCGTGTGGTTGGTATAGGCGAAGGTGCGCTTGGTGACGTCCCAGGCCAGGTCGAAGTCCATGCCGTGGACATCCATCAAGAGCCGCATGAGCTCCGCCACGGCGATCGCCGGATGGGTATCGTTGAGATGGATCGCGGCCTTGTCGGGCAGCGACCGCAGGTCGCCGTACTGGCTCAGATGCCGCTGGACGATGTCCTGCAATGAAGCGGTCGAGAAGAAATACTCCTGCCGGAGCCTAAGCTCCTGCCCGGCCACGTGGGAATCGGCCGGATAAAGGACACGCGACAGCGCGTCGGCCTTGTTGCTTTCGGCCAGCGCTCCGATGTGGTCGCCGGCATTGAACTTGTCGAGCAGGATAGGGTCGATCGGCATGCCGGACCAGAGCCTGAGCGTGTTGACGCGGTTGGCGCGCCAGCCGGCCACAGGCGTGTCGTAGGCGACCGCGAGCACATGCTCGGTCGGCTTCCAGACATGCCTTTCAAGCCTTCCATCCTTGGAGGTGATCGATTCCACCGAGCCGCCGAACCCGACCTCGAAGGAGCGCTCGCGTCGTTCGAACTCCCATGGGTTGCCGTGGTCGAGCCAGGTCTCCGGCAGCTCGACCTGCCAGCCGTCATGGATTTCCTGCCGGAACATGCCGTTGACATAGCGGATGCCGTAACCATGGGCGGGGATATCGACCGTCGCCATGCTTTCCATGAAGCAGGCAGCGAGACGGCCGAGACCGCCATTGCCGAGGGCCGCGTCCGGCTCGAGACCCGCGATCAGGTCGAGGTCGACACCGAGCGACGACAGCGCCTCGCGCATGCTCTCCATCAGGCCGAGATTGGAGAAGGCGTCGCGCATCAGGCGCCCGATCAGGAATTCGAGCGAGAGATAATAGACCCGCTTCTCCTGCTGGGCATAGGCCTCCTTGGTCGCCTGCATCCAGTGATCGACGATGCGGTCGCGCACCACCTTGATGGAGGCCGTCAGCCAGTCATAGGGCGTGGCGACGGTGGTGTCCTTGCCGACCCGGTATTTGAGCGAGAGCAGGACTTCCTCGGCGAGCGTCTTTGGGTCGGGATTGTCGAGAACAGGGACTTCGATCGTCATGGCGGATGTCATTTCGCCTCTCGTTCATTTTGCCTGATCATAGCGGCTTTCGCCGTTCCTCCCAGTCCATCTTAGTGCGTTGCAGCATATCTTCAATCGATTTAGGCAAACGACCGTCAACCGCCGCATTGTTAATGTGCGATCCATCGAGAAGATCAAGCCGCCAGCGCGTCCTCCGGCGGCTTCTTGGCGCCGGTCATCAGCGCCACCGCATCCGACATGGAAATCTGCTTCGGGTCGACGACGCACAGGCGCCGTCCAAGCCGATGGATGTGGATGCGGTCCGCCACCTCGAAGACATGCGGCATGTTGTGCGAGATGAGCACGATCGGCAGGCCGCGCTTCTTGACGTCGAGGATCAGCTCCAGCACGCGGCGGCTTTCCTTGACGCCGAGGGCGGCCGTCGGCTCGTCCATGATCACCACTTTCGAGCCGAAGGCCGCGGCACGCGCCACCGCCACGCCCTGGCGTTGGCCGCCCGAAAGCGTTTCCACCGCCTGGCTGATGTTCTGGATGGTCATCAGCCCGAGCTCGGTCAGCTTGTCGCGGGCGCGCTTTTCCATCGCCGGACGGTCGAGCATGCGGAACCAGCTGCCGAGCGGCCCGGGCTTGCGGATCTCGCGGCCGAGAAACATGTTGTCGGCGATCGACAGCGCCGGCGACAGAGCGAGATTCTGGTAGACGGTCTCGATGCCGGCCTCGCGGGCCTCGATGGGCGAGCGGAACAGCACCTGCTTGCCGTCGAGCTCAATGGTCCCCTCGTCGGGAATGACGGCGCCGGAAATCGCCTTGATGAGCGTCGACTTGCCGGCGCCATTGTCGCCGATCACCGCCAGGATTTCGCCCGGATAGAGATCGAAGTCGCAGTTGTTGAGCGCGGTCACGCGGCCATAGCGCTTGGTCAGACCGCGCGCGGTGAGGACAGCCTTCTCAGTCATGGTTACACCGAAACCTTTCTGATCCACTGGTCGATCGCCACGGCGCCGATAA